>JAEUSK010000187.1 GCA_016787925.1 bacterium
GCCGGCGCGATCTTTTCCGGATTTGCCATGGTGATGACACTGGCCATTATTGCGCGTAAGATATACAAACTTGAAAATATTATTACGATCTACCATCTTGAAAACATGAATAAGGTCATGCTCGTGACGGGCATGATGGTAGGTTATGCCTACAGTTGTGAATTTTTCATCGCGTGGTACAGCGGTAACGGGTACGAACGATTTGCATTTATCAACCGCGCTTTTGGCCCGTTCTGGTGGTCGTATTTCAGCATGATTTTTTGTAATGTGGTGGTGCCGCAAATATTCTGGTTCAAAAAACTACGTACGAGTATTCCGGTCATGTTTGTTGCGACGATATTTATTAATATAGGTATGTGGTTCGAGCGGTTTGTGATTATCGTGACGTTGTCCCGCGATTATTTGCCTTCGAGTTGGGATTATTATCGTCCGACGGCATGGGATTGGATGACGTTTATCGGCTCATTTGGATTATTTTTTGTGTTATTCTTACTGTTCTTAAGATTTTTACCTATGATTGCGATGGCAGAGGTAAAAGGAATTCTGCCGCAGGCAGATCCGCATCATAATAACGGTAAACATTAAACAGCTGCAATCTTAAAATAATAAGGTTTGTCATGAGTGAAACTAAGCCAAAAGAAGAGAAAAAGGTATCGATCGTGCTGGCGGAATTTGCCGATCCGGGATCGCTCCTGCAGGCTGCCGTGAAAACGCGCGAAGCCGGATACAAAGCGTTTGACTGCCACTCGCCATTTCCTGTTCACGGCATGGACGGCGCGATGGGACTGTCGCGTTCGCCATTGGCAAAAATCGTATTTTTCTGTGCGATGTCGGCGGTATGCGGGATGATCGCATTGACGTATTATGTCAGCGTCGTTGCTTATCCGCTGGTGATTTCCGGTAAACCATTTTTCAGTTATATCGCGTATGCGCCTCCGATTTTTGCGGTCGGCGTTTTGACCGGAGCGTTAACAACAGTATTAGGTATGCTGGCTTTGAACAAATTGCCCATGCCGTACCATCCGCTCTTCAATTCTGCCAATTTTGCGCGGGTAACGGATGACGGTTTTTATGTGACCGTTCAGTCAAACGATCCGCAATACGACGAACAAAAAGTCAAATCGTTTTTGGCGTCCATCGGCGGCAAAAATGTTGAAGTTATTCAAGGATAATCTAATCACCTATAAATCAAAACTATTTATGCATCACTACAGATTGCGAAAATTTATATGGATAATGCTTGCGGTGACCTTCAGCGCTTGCCAGGGCCGTCCATCGGATCAGCCGCCGATCCATTTGAATCCCAACATGGATCATCAGCCCAAGTACAAACCGCAGTCGTATTCAGATTTTTATGAAAATAATTCGACCATGCGGATACCGGTTGCAGGAACTGTTGCGCGCGGGAATTTACGCGGCGATGCGGCGTATTACTCCGGCAAGGATGAAAAGGGCGCTTTGGTCGCCGTCTCGCCGGTTATGACCGATTTAGCTTTGTTAAAACGCGGGCAAGAACGCTACGACATTTATTGTTTGCCCTGTCACGGGGCAACCGGCGACGGACGCGGCATAGTCGTTCAGCGCGGATATCTGCCGCCGCCGTCCTACCACACCGACCTTTTACGTAAAAGTCCGGACGGCCACTTTTTCGACGTCATGACCAACGGTATTCGTAACATGGCATCCTACAAGAATCAGGTTTCCGTCAACGACCGATGGGCCATCGTCGCATATATACGCGCCTTACAGCGCAGCCAAAACGCCGGTCTTGAAGACGTTCCACAAGAAACGCGAAAGGACCTTAAGTAAAAAATCATGAAGATCAATACTGAAACTTTTAAACTGACAGAACCCGGTTCATTCGGCAGAAATGCGTTGATCGTGGGAGCGGCCGGCCTCGCGTTGAGCGCGGCGGGATATGTTATGGATTCAAAACAGTTTTTTCATTCTTATCTTGTCGCATTCACATTTTGGACTTCGATCGGCTTAGGCGGATTATTTTTTACTTTGCTGAATCATCTCGTCGGTTCGGAATGGAGCATTGTTTTGCGCCGCATTTCAGAAACCATTATGGTAACTCTGCCCATTATGCTTGTGTTTTTTGTTCCGATCATATTTGGTTTTCACGACCTGTATCACTGGAGCCATGCCGAAGCGGTGGATGCGGATCCAATTCTGAAAGCAAAAGCAGGTTATCTGAATCCGACGTTTTTTGTAATTCGTACGGTGATCTACTTTGCCATCTGGTTCATATTCGCCCGCATGTTGTATAATATGTCGATCAAGCAGGACGGCGGCGATCAGTCGAATAATGAACGCATGCGCCGCATCAGCGCGCCCGGCATGATCCTTTTTGCATTCACCGCGACCTATGCCGCATTCGACTGGCTCATGTCGCTTCAGCCGCACTGGTTCTCAACAATATTCGGCGTATGGTATTTTGCCGGCGGCCTTTTGACTGCATTGGCATTTATCAACTTGTTTGCGCAGGTTCTCAGAAAAAACGGCGTACTTAATAATCAGATTACGATCGAACACTATCACGATATCGGAAAGCTAAAATTTGCATTTACGATATTTTGGGCTTATATCGCGTTCTCACAATTCTTTCTCATCTGGTATGCAAATATTCCGGAGGAAACTATTTTTTATCTTGATCGATGGGAAGGCTCATGGCAGAGCGTGAGTCTCTTGCTGATCTACGGACATTTGATGCTTCCGTTCCTTTGGCTGATCCCGCGCGCGACCAAACGCAGCCTGCCTGCGATGGCCTTCATCGGCGTTTGGCTCCTGCTCATGCATTGGGTCGATCTCTACTGGTCCGTGTTTCCCAACTTTCACGAACACGGCTTCCAGTTATCGTGGATGGATCTCACAACGATGCTTGGTATTGGCGGCATTTTTATATGGGCGATGTGGGTTCGTTTTTCAAAGAACGCTTTGATTCCGGTTAAAGATCCAAAACTTGATAAATCGCTGCACTTTGCAAACCCATAGGAATTATATATGAACGAATCAAACAAATTCGGGCACGAACGTCAGGGAGAACACGCCGAACAATTAGGCGCAGAGCACGGCGGAGTGGATTATGAACGCAGGGACGCAAATCCGCGCAAAATTATGATCGCCACCGTTTCTCTTCTCACTGTCGTGGTTGTATTGATAATTGGACTGGCTGAACTTTTTACCATGGTCACGGACAACCAAATCAAAGAAGCGGTTCTTAAGCCCGAGTCAGCGCCGCTGCGTGAATTAAGATCTAAAGAACGGGAAGTTCTGAATAATTATAAAATAATTGACGCTGCAAAAGGTATATACCAGATTCCGATTACGCGCGCGATGGACTTAGTTGCCGAAGAAGCCTATCAAAACGCGCAAAAAAAAGATTCGAAGCCGGCAAAGGCTAACGCCGGAAAATAGTAAAGATATTAAGTGTTTCGATTTAGTTTGACATCGTGGATACTCGCGATTGTTCTTTTACAATGTGGACGGATAGAACTTCGGGCGCAGGTGATTATGGACCGGCAGCCCGTGAGCGGGATCGATGTGATCGAGCATCTAAGCGATACCATTCCGCTAGATCTCGAGTTTACCAACGATGAAGGCCAAAAAACTGTTTTGAGTGATTATTTCCATCAGGGTAAACCGGTCGTGATTGTGTTAGCCTATTATAATTGTCCGATGTTATGCACGCTGGTGCTTAACGGCGTTGCGGATGCGGTAAAGCAGAACAAATGGACTCCGGGTAAAGATTACCGGATCGTCACGATCAGCATTGATTCTTCGGAGACGGCCGAGCTGGCCGGCCTGAAAAGAAAACGGTATCTTGATTATCTGGCCAAACCGGAAGCAGAAGCCGGTTGGCGGTTTCACGTCGGTGACCAAACACAGATCGTACGTTTGGCGGATGCATTGGGCTTTAAGTTTTTTTATGACGCGGACCGAAAGGAATTTGCCCATCCGGCGGTAGTTTTTATTTTGGGTGAAGACGGGAAAATTTCCAGGTACCTGTATGGTATTCAGTTCAATGAACGCGACTTCAGGTTAGCGCTGGTCGAAGCGTCCGAGGGCAAGGTCGGAAATACGCTGGACAGATTGCTTCTGTATTGTTTTCATTACGATCCTGCGTCGAAAGGCTACGTCGTCATGGCCATGAACGTTATGAAGCTCGGCGGATTGGCAACCATGTTGATATTGGGATTGTTTCTTGCCGTGATGTGGAAAAGAGACCGCACACCAAAAACAGAATAATTAAGATTTTTTTCATATAACATTGTTATTCGATTATTAAAGGAAAGTTCAAAGAACATGAATGAGAGCAGTTCGTTTTGGATGCCTCAGGCCAATTCCACTTACGCAGGAGATATAGATGCGCTATTTTATTTCATCTATTATTGCTCCGTATTTTTCCTGGCGCTCGTCACAGCAGGGATTATTTATTTTTCCATAAAGCACAAACGGCGTAAACAGGAAATGACATCCGGCGCTACGCACAACAACACGTTGGAATTTGTGTGGACGATTATTCCGGCTATTCTGTCCTTTACTGTATTTGGCTGGGCTTTTCAGGATTACATTCACATGACCGTTGTTCCGAAGGATGCTTTGGAAATCAAAGTAACCGGACAAAAATGGTTCTGGTCGTTTGAATATCCCGAAGGCGGCACATCGGTAAATGAGTTGGTCATACCTGTCGGCAAACCGATCAAACTTTTGCAGTCGTCGAAAGACGTAATTCACAGTTTGTTTCTTCCGGAATTCAGGACAAAACGCGATGTATTGCCCAATCGTTATTCTGTCAACTGGATTGAAGCGGTGAGTACTGGCGAATTTGAAATTTTTTGCGCCGAGTATTGCGGAACAAAACATTCGGAAATGATCGGCAAGGTCCGCGTACTGACGGAATTAGAATTTAATAAATGGTTAGAGAGCAACAGTGCAAGCGGCGAGGGGATGACGCCGGAATTATACGGAGAAAAACTGTACGCCTCGAAGGCATGCATCACCTGTCACAGCCTTGACGGGAAGCCTGGAACGGGCCCAAGCTGGAAAGGTATCTACGGGCATGAGGTTAAGATGGCCGACGGTTCCGTAGTGGAAGTGGATGAAAATTATATACGTGAATCCATATTGAATCCGCAGGCGCGTATCGTTGCCGGATTCCAGCCTGTGATGCCCACGTATCAGGGTATTTTGAAGGACCGGGAGATTGAAGCCATCATTTCGTATATTAAAACACTAAAATAAATTTTAACAAAAGGTAAATCTATGGCTACCGCTTCGCAATCTTATGCCGAAGTAAATTATCTTAATGATCCCAAAGGCCTAAAGTCCTGGCTATTGACGCTGGATCATAAGCGCATCGGCTTGATGTATTTATTTGCCATCATGACGATGTTTTTGATGGGAGGCATTTTTGCAATTTTATTGCGGCTGGAACTCATGACGCCGGCGCGCGACTACTTTGACCCGGATACGTACAATAAACTTTTTACGCTGCATGGCGCGATCATGGTGTTTCTTTTTATTATTCCTTCGATTCCCGCCGCACTCGGAAATATTATTTTGCCGCTGCAACTGGGCGCGAAAGACGTTGCGTTTCCGCGGCTTAATCTGGCCAGCTGGTACGTATATGTTACAGGCGCTATTTTCGCACTGTATTCGATGATCAGCGGGGCTGTAGATACCGGATGGACGTTCTATACGCCGTACAGCACGACGACGAATACGTCCGTCATTTCTATGACTCTGGCCGTATTCATTCTGGGTTTTTCGTCGATCTTTACCGGACTTAATTTTATCGTCACCATTCACAAATTACGCGCTCCCGGGATGACTTGGTTCCGCCTGCCACTGATGGTATGGGGATTATATGCCACTGCGATCATTCAGGTCCTCGCGACACCGGTGCTTGCAATTACCTTGGTTCTATTGATGCTGGAACGCAGTTTAGGTATAGGTATATTTGATCCCGCTATGGGCGGCGACCCGGTTTTATTTCAGCATTTTTTCTGGTTCTATTCGCATCCTGCAGTATACATCATGATTCTGCCTGGTATGGCGATTATCAGTGAGCTGGTGGCTGCCTTTTCTCATAAACAAATTTTCGGTTATCGTTTTGTCGGATTTTCAAGTCTTGCAATAGCATTGACGGGCTTCCTGGTTTGGGGCCATCACATGTTCACTTCCGGCCAATCAGAATTTTCAGCTATCGTGTTTTCATTTATTACATTCTTGGTGGGCATACCTTCAGGCATCAAAATATTTAATTGGCTCGTCACCATGCATAGAGGCTCTATCAGTTTTCAGGCGCCGATGCTGTGGACATTTTCTTTTTTGTTCCTGTTTACGATCGGCGGATTAACCGGCATTTTCCTCGGTGCCATTTCGCTCGATCAGCATTTGCACGATACTTATTTTGTTGTTGCGCATTTTCATTACGTAATGATGGGCGGTACGGTCATGGCTCTGATGGGAGGAATT
>JAEUSK010000210.1 GCA_016787925.1 bacterium
CGTCGATGCGGCCGGTGTTCATCCGCTCCTTCTTGCCATCGGAAGCGAACGTTATGTTCCTTTCGAAGAACGCCGCCCGCAGGAAATTCTGACCATCGCAAACGCCATTCTCGGGCAAGGCCAGTTATCGTTGGCTAAATACTTGTTCATCGCCGCAAGAGAGGATAGTCCTGAGTTAGATATAAATAATGTTCAGGAATTTTTTGCGCATGTCTTGGAGCGAGTGGATTGGAAGACCGATTTGCATTTTCAAACTCGTACCACCATTGATACTCTCGATTATACGGGAACTGCCGTTAATGAGGGTTCTAAATTGGCCATTGCAGCTGCAGGTAAAATAAGGCGAAAACTCCCGGTCCATCTTCCGCCGACATTCACTCTGCCGGAAGGTTTTAAAGACCCGAAAGTGGTTATTCCGGGCGTGTTATCTGTGACCGCAAAACCTTACTCCAGTAAATCAGATGGGGAAGGAGAACGGGAAAAATTTTGTTCATTTTGCTCAAAATCCGGAATATTCGACGGATTTCCGCTAATCGTTTTATGTGATGATAGTTTATTTACTGCTCAAAATTTTAATAATTTTCTTTGGGTAACTTTTACGCGTTCAAATCCGGCATCGGACGTGAGCGGAGCCGGTGCGTTTGTTGAAGACAAACATTGGGGCTGTAACGGACCGCTGGTGATCGACGCGCGCATTAAACCACATCACGCGCCGCCTCTCATCGAAAATCCGGATATTACGCGGCGAGTGGACCAGTTGGGTTTGAAAGGCCGCAGCCTTTACGGAATTATTTAGAAGGCCATCAAGTTCAGCTGCGGTGAGTAATCTGGAGTTTGTTTTCATTTTATCGGATAAATACTTAAAAGGCTAAAATATTTCTAAAAAGAATGGAAATAGTAATGGAATTGAACTGCATGCATATTGCCGACATATTCGGCCAGACCGGAATGGAAATGGTGTCGAAAATTCTACCAAATCTGATTAAGGAAAAAAAAGTTGATTTTGTTATGGCCAACGGAGAGAATGCATTTGACGGCAAGGGTATTTCCGAGACCATGTGCCAGCAATTATTCAATCTCGGAGTCCATGTCATTACGAGCGGCAATCATATCTGGGATAAGAAAAAAACATTTTATTCTGAAAATCCGCTCATTCAAAAATATCTGCTGCGCCCGTTCAATTATCCTGTTGGAAATGAGGGCCGGGGCTCCACGATCTACCAGCTTAATAATGGCGTAAAGGTTGGCGTATTGAATTTACAAGGCAGAACGTATATGTTTGACATTGACTGCCCTTTTCGGAGCGGAGAACGTGAGATAGAAAAATTAAGAAGAGAAACGAATGTAATCATTGTTGATTTTCATGCGGAAGCTACGGCTGAAAAAATGGCATTCAGTTATTATGTGGATGGCAAAGTTAGCGCGGTATTAGGGACGCATACGCATGTTCAGACGGCAGATGAGCGCATATTGTCCGGCGGTACGGCATACATTACGGATGTCGGCATGACCGGCCCGCATGACGGTGTGATAGGAATGCATAAAGACGCGGCTATTAAGAAATTTATTCTGCAGACATATTATAAATTTGAACCGTCAACCGGTGACGCGAAATTCCACGGCGTGTTTTTAAAAATTGATACACAAACCGGGAAGGCAACTTATATTGAAAGAATTAAGATTGATACATAATGTCTAAATCTCGGAGTTCTCCGTGTACTCCGGTGTAATAAAATAAGGGAGAGTAGAAATTGAGAGCATTTATTATTGACGGGAAGAAAATTGCAGAAGATATTAAAGCGGAAATTAAAGTTGAAGTTGCACATTTAAAAAAGCAAAACATTATTCCGAAGTTGGTTGCGGTGCTGGTTGGCGATAATCCTGCCTCGCAAGTGTATGTGCGTAACAAAGGCAAGACTTGTGTGGAACTTGGTATGGATAATGAGACCATTAGTATGCCATCAGATACAACCGAAAAAGCGTTGCTGGAGCTTATTCATAAACTTAATAATGATTCTTCCGTTTCAGGAATCCTAATTCAATTACCGCTGCCAAAGCAGATCAATGAAAGTGCCGTTATCAATTCCATTGCTCCTGAAAAGGATGTGGATTGCTTTCATCCGGTCAATGTCGGCAAGCTTTCCATCGGTGAACCGGTATTCCTTCCTTGTACACCCGCGGGGGTTCAGGAACTATTGGTGCGTTCAGGAATTGATCCCGCGGGGAAGCATACAGTTATTATCGGACGAAGCAATATCGTCGGTAAACCACTTGCAAATATGTTGATCCAAAAGGCAAAGGGAGCGAATTCAACCGTAACGGTTTGCCACACGGGCACGCCGGACATGACGTATTTTATAAAGCAGGCGGATATTGTCGTCGCCGCGGCAGGTAAGGCGCAAATGATCACGGGAGATATGATCAAAAAGGGCGCCGTCGTCATCGATGTCGGGATCAATCGTATAGAAGACAAAAGCACCAAATCCGGAACACGATTAGTCGGCGACGTTCATTTTGAATCAGTGAAAGAGACGGCATCGGCCATTACGCCGGTGCCCGGCGGCGTTGGTCCAATGACGATTATCATGCTGATGAAAAACACACTACAGGCAGCGAAGAATTTGCAGAAAAAATAAGAGAGTTATTTGAGTTAGACTAACATGTATTGATTCGGATTATTTTTTAACGGAGAGTGAATCGTATGTCTTTAAATAAAATTGATCACGTCGGTATTGCCGTAACCGATCTTGAAAAAAGTATTGAATTATATAAAAGTATGGGATTTGAATTCCAAGGAACTGAGGTAGTTGAGGATCAAAAAGTAAGAACTGCATTTTTTAAAATAGGGGAATCCAAGATTGAGTTGCTCGCCGCAACCGATCCGGAAAGCCCTATTGCGAAATTCATCGAGAAAAACGGGAACAGGGGAGGTATTGCACATCTGGCTATTCATGTTTCCGATGTGCAGTCTAAATTATCTGAGCTTAAACAAAAAGGATTCCAGTTAATCGACGAGGTGGCAAAGGACGGCGCCCACGGGACAAAGATCGCATTTGTTCATCCCAAATCAACAGGCGGAGTCTTACTGGAGTTGTGTGAGAAGAAGGAACATTAAGTGATATTTGTAGTAGCCGCGCTGCATTGCGAAGCGAAACCCATCATTGACAAATTTAAACTCAAGAAAAAGTCAGTATACTCGAAATTGGAACTGTTTGAGAACGACGAAATAAGACTGATTGTCAGCGGTATCGGTAAAATTCGATCCGCCATTGCAACCACCTTGTTATTGTCACAGAGCAAACTGTCATCAGATTCAGTCGTTGTTAATATAGGCTGCTGCGGATCGGCGCGCGATGATATGATGATCGGCGAATTAGTCTTTATTAATAAAATTACGGATAAGGCCAATGGGCGCGACTATTTTCCTGATCCGATTTTGCGGCACGGATTGAAGGAAGCCGCGATGGTGACGCATGACGTGCCTGTTGAAAAGAACAAAATCGATCAGCCTGAAGGCGACCTTGTTGATATGGAGGCGTCAGGTTTTTTTCAGGCTGCAAGCATGTTTGTGGATCATCATCGAATTTATTGTTTCAAGATAGTTTCGGATTTTCTTGAATTGTCAACTCTTTCAAAAGAATTTATAAGCGGCCTAATTGAAAAGAAAATGGAAGCCATTGACCATATCTTTTCAATGTTTCCCGGATTGCATGAAAAAGAAACAGAAGTATTCCAGGCCCAGGAGATTGAACTATTACGCCGGGTAGGCGGTATCTTAAAACTAACACAATCGCAGAAGCATCAATTTGTTGAATTAGTCCGGTCAGCAAAAGTTAGGAATCGCAACGTGATGGAAAAACTATCGGAATGTTCCGCATGGGAAATTAAGTCAAAAAGTGAGAATAAAGATGCCTTCGAACGAATCCGGAAAATCCTTAGTCAATAACCATTTCTCACATATTTATATTGAGAATCAAGCGCTGGATTATGCGGATACCAGGCGGCTTCTCAATAGATTCCCTAACGCGGTTCGCGTGTTTATCCGGGATTACAAAGATGTTTTTAACCGGCCGCATCAGCGATTTCAGTTTCAGAAACGATCGATGAACCTGATTCTGGCGCTCAAAAAAGACAACTTTTTGTACAGCGGCTCAGATCAGGCGCCCGATTTTGGGCATCGCCATTTTTATTATAACTCGCTTATCATGAACTGTGTGTATAACTGTGATTATTGTTACCTGCAGGGAATGTATCCGTCTGCAAATGTCGTCGTATTTGTGAATAACGATGATTTTATTGCTGAAACCAAGAGACAGCTTGCGGTTCATCCAATGTATTTGTGTATTTCATACGATACGGATTTGCTGGCATTTGAAAATGTCGTTCCTTTCTGTGCGCGCTGGATCGAGTTTGCCAGGCATCAGTCGGATTTGAAAATTGAACTTCGCACCAAGAGTTCCAACTATAAAGCTATTGCGCATCTTACGCCATCGTGCAATGTGATTTTGGCATGGACCGTATCTCCGCAAGAGATAATCGAAAAGTACGAAAAAGAAACGCCCGCATTGGCTCGCAGACTGGAGGCTATTGGGTCAGCGATAGAGGACGGCTGGAATGTGAGGCTTTGTTTTGATCCTGTGTTGAGGGTTGACCGCTGGCAAAGTATGTATGCAGCGTGCGTTGATCAAACATTCAGTTCGATCCCGGCTGATAAATTAACGGACATCAGCGTTGGGGTATTTCGCATGAATGCTGATTACTTGTCACGAATCACCAAACAGCGGACAAATTCTGATATCCTGTACTATCCGTTTAAAAAAAGCAACGGAACGGCGAGTTATTCGCCGAAGGAACGCGAAGAAATGTCGCAATTTATGTTGGCAATACTTGAAAAGTATAATGCGAAGGAAAAGATATTTGTATGAAAACTGCTATTGTGACTGGAGCGTCCTCGGGCATAGGGCTTGAAGCGGCAAAAAAGCTAGTTTCTATGAACTACCGTGTATACGGTTTGGCAAGGTCTTTTTCTAAAACAAAATGGGAAAACGAAGCATTCGTTAAGCTGGTATGCCATGTTGCCGATATCAAGCAACTCAAAAACTGCGCTGCGCAGATACTGAGTGAAGCGGCTTCTGTGGATATTTTGCTGAATAACGCCGGCATCGGCTATTTTGGGCCTCATGAGGAAATCAAAACTGAGCATATTGAAGAAATGGTTAAAACCAATTTACTTGCCCCATTGATCCTTAC
>JAEUSK010000211.1 GCA_016787925.1 bacterium
ATTGCTGAAACAGTCTAATTCAGTCGCTATTGTCACCGGCCAGCAAATGGGTGTTTTCGGTGGGCCGTTATACACGGTCTACAAGGCCTTGGGAACGGTCAAACTATGTGAATCGTTTCAGCAGCAATTTCCGGATTACAACTTCGTCCCCCTTTTTTGGATGGAATTGGAAGATCACGATTTTGAGGAAATTCGCTCCATTCAATTATTCAACATTGACAACGATATCAAATCCATTGTTTATAACGGCGCCGATGCGGGCAATAAATCAAAAAGCCCGATTAATTCCATTCGCCTGAATGAAGATATTGCGCGAGTAATGGTGGAAATAAAATCGACGCTTAATCCGACCGATTTTTCAGCGGAATTATTTTTAAAACTAGAATCCGCCTATCAAAACGGAAAAAGCATCTCCGAGGCGTTTGGCCTTTGGACGTGCGCACTGCTTGGCCGATACGGATTGGTTTTGATGGATCCCTCGGATGCCGGCTTCAAGAAAATGGCGGCGCCTGTTTTTAAAAAAGAATTGGAAAATGCAGAAAAAATTCATGCGCTGCTCATGGCTCAATCTTCGGCCTTAAAAACAAGCGGCTATAGCCCTCAAGTTGAGAACGAACCGACAAATTTGTTTTTGAGGGATGAAGGAAGTTCAAAGCATCCGCTCAATAAAAACGGACTCAACAAATTCAAGATTCGCTCCGAAGACGCCGCTACCCATCGCGACAGCCTGATGAAATTGATAGATACAGAACCGGATCGTTTTATTCCTAATGTGATTCTTCGTCCGATCGTTCAAGATCACTTGTTGCCAACATTCGCGTATGTCGGCGGGCCGTCGGAGATCGCCTATTTTGCACAGTTTAAAACCATTTACGAATTTTTCGAAATTCCGGAACCGCTGATCATTCCGCGCCCTTTTATAACGATTCTCGAAAAGAAAATCAAGAAAGTAACGGATAAATACGGTATAACAGTTGAGGAAATTTTCAAAAAGAAAAACCGTATTGTTGATGAAGCGGCGACAGGAAACTCCCAGCCATCCGCCTCAGGTCAACTTGACACATTACTTTTGCAGATTCACAGCCAATTTTCCACGGTTGAAAAAAACATCGTGTCGGTTGATCCCAGCCTCAAAGGCGCTTCCGAAACGGCATTGGATAAAATTGAAAAAGCTATTACAATTCTAAAGGAAAAAACCGGCGACGCTGAAAAAAGAAAAAATGAACTCACGCACAGCCAACTGACTAAAGCTGTGCGCCACATCTTGCCGCAGGATCATTTTCAGGAAAGAGAGATCAATGCATTGTACTATCTTAACAAATACGGCTTCGATTTTCTTGATACTCTGTATGAAAAAATGGCCGTCTCAGATTACGGCCATCAGATCGTGGAATTGTGATTTCCTGCTAAAACCTTTGCATTTTTTTTTGATTTTGCCTACTTTGAAGGAAGTTCCTATCTGATTTAATTCTTTGAATTACCGAGATTATCATCTCATTACATATCGTTCAGTTTTTAGCAAGTTATTAACCTTTCCATTAATTTCATAAACAGGAGTTACGCGATGAATGCATCAACGCAAGCCGCCGTCACATCATTGGCGCAATTGTTCTATAGAAGCGAAGCCAATTTTGGAAACAAAGCCATGTACATGAGTAAACGCAATGACGCCTATCGTACTCTGACTTATAATGAAGCCGGCGTCATCATCCGTAACCTTGCTCTGGGCCTTGCGTCACTTGGCGTCAAGAAAGATGATAAAGTTTCTATCTTATGCCCTACACAGGAAGAATGGGCAATTGCAGACTTTGCCATTCTCTCCCTCGGTGCCGTCACCGTTCCTATTTATCCTAACCTGCCGTCAAAACAGGTCGAGTATATTATTCAGAACTCGGATGCAAAAGTGGTTTTCGCTTCGGATCAGGAACAGTTAGCTAAAATTATCGAGATAAAAAATAATTGCCCTTCACTGACGCACGCCGTCTTGGTAACAGCAGACGATAAGAAAAAAGATTATGTGATGCATTTCAGTGAACTGCAGGAGGCAGGAAAAAAATTTGGCGCCTCGCATCCGAATTATATCGAAGAGTGCCTCAAAAAAATATCTACGAAAGATCTGGCGACGATTATTTACACCTCCGGAACTACCGGCACGCCCAAAGGCGTCATGCTGTCGCACAATAATCTCCTGACCAATTCTCAGACGGCGGTGACGGTTGCGAAGATCGGGCCGGATGATATTTTCCTGTCTTTTTTGCCTTTGGCGCATGTGTTTGAGCGAATGGCAGGACATTTCATGCCGATCTCCCAAGGTTGCGCTATCGCCTATGCCGAGAGCATTGAAAAAGTGCCGCAAAATATGAGTGAAGTTCGCCCAACCATTATGACGGCCGTGCCCCGATTATATGAAAAAATCTATAACCGGGTGCAGGAGGGACTCCTAACAGCACCGGCATTGCGGAAGAAAATTTTCGGCTGGGCGATAAAGGTCGGAAAAGAAGCGCGCGATACCGGCAAAAAAGGGTTTAGTTATAAACTGGCGCACAAACTCGTCTATTCTAAGCTTCATGCGCGATTTGGCGGACGTTTACGGATTTTCGTTTCCGGCGGAGCGCCGTTATCCAAAGAGGTCGGAGAATTCTTTGCTCACATGGGCATGATGATCCTTGAAGGATACGGACTGACGGAAACCTCTCCTATCATTACGGTCAACCGACCGGAATTATTTAAGCTGGGTACCGTCGGATGCGTAATTGACGGAGTGGAGGCGCGCATTGCTCCCGACGGAGAAATTCTGACACGCGGCCCTCACGTCATGATGGGTTATTATAAAAATGAAGAAGCAACCCGCGAAATGATCGACAAGGACGGATGGCTGCATACCGGAGATATCGGCTATTTTGATCATGATAATTATCTCGTCATTACCGACCGGAAGAAGAATCTGATCGTAACATCCGGCGGAAAGAATATTGCGCCGCAGCCGATCGAAACGCTCCTTGTTACCATTCCTTATATTGAACAGGTTATGGTCATCGGCGATAACCGCAATTTCATCAGTGCACTGGTCGTGCCTAATCTGGATCAACTGCGGAAGTACGCCAACGACCATCAGATTACGTTTAACAGCGACGAGCAGTTAATCAACAACAAGGATATTTACAACATGGTTGATAAACTGATCCAGGAAACCCAGGATCATGCAGGTATTGCGCGATACGAGAAAGTTCGTAAATTTGCGTTCCTGCCGAAAGCTTTCACGATCGAGAGCGGCGAACTCACGCCCACCTTAAAGATCAAACGTAATGTGATTACGCAAAACTTTGTGAACATTATCGAGTCGCTTTACAATAAAGAAACCGAAAAACTGAACGAAGGCGACAGCACCAACTAACCATTGAAAGAACATGATCGATACTAAACATATCCTAACGGTCGG
>JAEUSK010000236.1 GCA_016787925.1 bacterium
ATTTCCTCACGATCCTTCCGGCAGAACGGCGTCTCTTTCTCCTTTTCCGCGAAGAGGATAATCTTTGCGCAGCGGGAAATATTCATACGCTTCGGGCATCAGGAGTTTTCTCAGGTCGGGATGGTTTTCAAAAGTGATCCCGTACATTTCATACGCTTCACGCTCCAGCCAATTTGCCGTTTTCCATAATTCACTTACACTTTCAATCTTACAGTCATTTTCGGGAACGGGAACTTTGATCCGCACACGCCGGTTATGTTTCATCGAACGCAGATTATAAACCACCTGAAAGCGCGGGTTTACTTCCATTTTGAGGTAATCAACCGCTGTCAGATCCGCAAGGAAATCATACGCGAGTTCCGCATCGTCCTTCAGAAATTTCATCACATCCAAAATTCGTTCGCGTTTCACGATGATCGCGTGTTGATTGCGAAATACTTCCGTTTTCAGTATGTCCGAACCGAATTTGGACTTCAGTTTTTCTGCCGTCGGATTATTTTCAATTTTTTCTGCCATAACATTTTTCCAGCTTATTATAATTACCTAATACCAAAAATCATCAATCGAGTTATTCCCAATCCAGGGCGCCTTTTTTCCACGCATATATATAGCCGACCAGCAGAATACCCACAAATACAAGTCCTTCGACCAAAATAAAAATACTCGTTGAGATCCACTGTTTATAAATCACGGCCCACGGATACATGAAGACAATTTCTATGTCAAACAAAATGAACAGCATACCAATGATATAAAACTTGACGGAGAATTTCGGATGCGCATCGCCCACGGGCGGCATGCCCGATTCATACACGGAGAGTTTACGTTCGCTCGGTTTTTGGGGGCCCAGAATATTAGTAATGACCAATATCGCAAGCGGAATAAGGGTCGCAACGATCATGAGAACAAGAATCGGCAGGTAATTTTCGTAGATTGGGGTGTCTTCGATGATCGTATTCAAAAAAAGGCCGGTATACAGAACCATAATAACCTCGTTTTAGATCCGGAGGGTTTGAGACGTTATTTTTTTCACTTTCAGTAGAAACGACAATGATGAACTTGGGGAAAAGCGTGTACCGTTTGCTCTTCGAAAACGTTTTTATAATAATTCTTTTCATTTTAAATTGCAATAGGATTTTGGTGTGAATGAGACCAATGTATGCGCTTGAATTGAAGTTTTATTATTTAGCCGCTATGGATCGAAAATTGTTGAAATTATCTCGTAACTTCAATCCCGGTTTTGTCTGTTTTGGTGAGGAAATCTGAATTTCTTTCTGAATGGCAGTGGAAATGTTATTCTAAAGAGGCGTTCGCTTTTGATCTGTGTTAAAGCTGTGCTCCGTGTTCGATTCTCTTGCTAACCATCGCACCATTACCTTAAAATTATCATTGAAAGAATGACCGTTAATATGTAGTTTGGCGGCAATCATTACGGAGGATACTCATTGTTGTCAAAAGAATTTCTACAAAAAAAAATCTCACCCGAACTGCTCACCCGCGCCAAACAAATGGGTTTTTCCGATAAACAACTGGCGTTTATCTGGAAGTCGGATGAACTCACCGTACGTTCGCTCAGAAAAAGCATGGGCATCGTTCCTGTTTACAAAACCGTAGACACATGCGCGGCGGAATTTGAAGCGGAAACGCCGTACTTTTATTCCACCTACGAATCGGAAACGGAACGCACGGAAACAGGCAAGAAAAAAATAATTATTCTCGGCGGCGGGCCGAATCGTATCGGGCAAGGCATTGAATTTGACTACTGTTGTGTGCATGGCGTGTACGCTTTGCAGGAAGAAGGTTATGAAGTGATCATGATCAATTGTAATCCGGAAACGGTGAGTACGGATTACGATACGTCCGACCGGTTATACTTCGAGCCGCTGACGTTTGAAGATGTAATGAATATCATTGAAGTGGAAAAGCCCGAAGGCGTGATCGTACAATTCGGCGGACAAACTCCGCTGAAGTTAGCTATTCCTCTGATGAAAGCCGGCGTGAAGATCATCGGCACTTCGCCGGAAGATATCGACATGGCGGAAGACCGGAAAAAATTCGGCGCGCTGCTGAGCCGTTTGAATATACAATGTCCGGAATACGGCACCGCCACTTCGTTTGACGAAGCGCATCGTATTGCCAATAACATCGGTTACCCGGTCCTCGTTCGCCCCTCATATGTACTCGGTGGACGTGCGATGGAAATCGTATACGACGACGACGCGCTGGAACGCTACATGACGCAGGCGATCGATGTTTCACCTGAGCATCCGATTCTTGTGGATAAATTTTTGGTGGATGCGATAGAGTTCGACGTCGATGCGCTTTGTGACGGCAAAGAGGTTTTTATCGGCGGCGTGATGCAGCATATCGAAGAGGCCGGCATTCACTCCGGTGACAGTTCCTGCGTGCTTCCCCCGTATTCCGCGACGGAAGAAACGCTCGCCAAACTGCGTGTCTGCACAGCGCAACTTGCAAAAGAACTCAACGTGATCGGCCTGATCAACATTCAATACGCCGTGCAGAATTCCGATGTCTACGTTTTGGAAGTGAATCCCCGCGCTTCCCGCACCGTGCCCTTCGTCAGCAAAGCGATCGGCATTCCGCTTGCAAAAATGGCCGCGCGTATTATGATAGGTAAAACGCTGAAAGAGCTTGGATTAAAAAATGAAATTATTCCCCATTACACATCCGTCAAAGATCCTGTTTTTCCTTTTGCGAAATTTCCCGGTATCCGTATGTATCTCAGCCCGGAAATGCGCTCCACCGGCGAAGTAATGGGCATCGCGGATAATTTCCCCAAAGCGCTCGCCAAAGCGCACATTGCCGCAGGCATGCAAATGCCGACGAGCGGCGGCGTTTTCATCACGGTCAATGACCAGGATAAGAACAAAATCAGTCCGATTGCTAAAGAACTGACGGAATTAGGTTTCACTATTTACGCCACCGAAGGCACACAGACTAAATTACTAGAGTCTGGG
>JAEUSK010000265.1 GCA_016787925.1 bacterium
AAGCCCCGCGGCGCGCTATTACCGAGGCCATGAAAACGGTTTATGGGACGGCGGGAAACGTTGATCACTATCCGTTTTCCGGTAAAACCGATACGCAAATCATTTATGATATTATCACCAATGCGGCAATTGACGAAGAGATCGTAAAACACCTTATGCAGGAGGCGTTGGAAAAATACGTAACGATGCTTCAGTCAACATTGCAGCCTGCTGATATTACGGTGATAACCGGTATCCGGGATTTACTGAAGGAGCTTCAAGAGCAAGCGAACGTCACGCTGGGACTGCTGACCGGCAATGTTGTGGAAGGAGCGAGAGTTAAACTAACGCGCGCCGGCCTTGATTCTTATTTTTTCAACGGGAAGGGTTTGATCGGCGCATTCGGAAGCGATTCGATGAACCGGAACGATCTGCCGGCCATTGCCGTTGAGCGCGCCTATGCGCATACAGGACGGTTGTTTAAAGAGAAAGATATTGTTATAATTGGTGATAGTCCGTACGATGTTCTCTGCGGGAAAAGTCTTAACGTGAAATCGATTGCGGTGGCAACCGGGTGGCACAAGATGAATGAATTGCAGGAACATCAGCCGGATTATTATTTTGATGATTTTAGAGACACAAAAAAAGTCGTAGAGAGTATCTTGAACTGAATTTGAGTTACATTAAACTAAGGATATTTCTTGAAAAAACTGAGAAACAAAACAGTAAAAGATTTTGTAAAAAAACCTGAGTTCAAATTCAATTTTGACGGAACCGAAGCGATTCGTCCGGATTTACTGGAAACGTTTGCATATGAGTATTCGGGCCGCCGAAATGAAGTTACCGTTGAGACGGAGGAATTTACCGCTGTCTGTCCGTGGTCAGGATTGCCTGATTATGCGTTGATCACGGTGAAATACGTTCCTGACAATAAGATTATCGAACTCCGTTCTCTTAAATATTATTTATACAGTTACCGCAACGTCGGAATTTTTCAGGAACATCTTACTGTGCGTTTGCTGGATGATCTGGTCAAAGCATGTGCGCCTTTGGAAATGACCGTCATCACCGACTATAATATTCGCGGCGGTATTCATACCGTATCTCAAGCCTCTTACCAAAAGAAGAAAACAAGAAATAAATGAAACCTGTAAGCCAAAAAGTAACGGCATCAAGAATACTGGTTGTTGACGACAGCGAAGAAATTGTCAAGTTGGTAACGGAAATTCTCCAGGACAGCGGTTACAAGACCATTGTCGCGCGTAACGGCAGGGAAGCCCTGAAAATGGTTGAGTCGGACAACCCTGACCTGATCCTGCTAGATGCTATCATGCCGGCGATGGACGGTTATGAAGTTACCCGTCTTCTCAAGTCGGAGGATCGAACCCGGCTCACGCCTATTATCATGTTGACCGGATTGTCGGATTTCAGCGATAAGATGAAAGGCATTGAGTTAGGCGTAGACGATTTTATCGTGAAACCGTTTAATCATATTGAACTGCTGACACGGGTGAAGTCTTTATTGCGGGTCAAGCAATATACCGATGAACTTGAAAATGCGGAAACGGTGATCTTCAGTCTCGCGCTGGCAGTTGAAGCGAAAGATTCTTATACGGAAGGGCACTGTCACAGGCTGTCTTATTACGGAGCCAAATTAGCTGAGCATATTGGACTCTCGGATGATGATATCAAAGCCGTGCGCCGAGGAGGCGTTTTGCATGACATTGGAAAAATCGCGATTGATGAACGTATCCTTCGAAAACCCGGATCTCTGACATCGGAAGAATTTACTCTTGTCAAACAGCACCCGGTCATAGGCGAAAGTATTTGTAAACCGCTCCGGTCGCTCAACAACGTATTGCCGATCATACGAAGTCACCAGGAACGCTGGAATGGAAGCGGATATCCTGACGGACTGTCGAAGGAGAATATTCCCGTAACGGCGCGCGTGATCATGACGGTTGATTTATACGATGCGCTGACCACGGATCGTCCATATCGCAAAGCTTTGCCGGAAGAAGAAGCGATCCGCATCATGTTTGATGAGGCGAAAAAAGGATTATGGGATCCAACGATGATGCATGAATTTATTCAACTCCTAAAAAATAACAAAATTGACAAATTGGTGTAACCCAAAACTTAAGCAGGAAACATTGTGATCAAAAAACGCTCAAATCCGAAAAAAAATAACCACCGTCACTTGGATGACCTATCCGAATCGCAGGACAAATCATACCGCAAGGAAGAGCCCTGGCGCTTATTCAGGATCATGGCCGAATTTGTCGAAGGTTTTGAATCCATGGAGAAGGTAGGACCGGCCGTCTCAATTTTTGGTTCCGCCCGAACGGATCGTAAATCTGAAAATTATAAGATCGCGGAAGAACTCGGTAAAGAACTTTGCAAAGCCGGTTATGCCGTGATCACCGGCGGCGGCCCGGGTATAATGGAGGCCGCCAATAAAGGTGCGCTTGCAGTTGGCGGGAAATCCATTGGATTGAGTATCGACCTGCCTTTTGAAACGAAATCAAACGATTATCTGAATATGGAAATCTGGTTTAACTATTTTTTTGTCAGGAAAGTCATGTTTGTCAAATATGCCAAAGGTTTTGTCGTATTGCCGGGCGGGTTTGGCACACTGGATGAATTTTATGAGGCGTTAACATTGATTCAAACCGGAAAGATCAAACCGTTTCCGGTTGTGCTGATCGGTAAAGCCTATTGGGCTGAACTACTGGACTGGATGAAACGCACTGTGCTGAAGGAAAAAAACATCAATCCGAATGATCTGAAGTTATTTCAGGTCACGGATGATCCTAAAGAGGCCGTGCGGATCATCAAGAACTTTTATAAGAAAAAGAAATGATGAGGCCTCCTCGGCCTCTCGAAAGCTGATGATGCATCAGCTTTGATTTGTCATGTTTCGAATGGCTCAGCATGACGCTAATGTGTAACTGGATTTTAGGAAATAACTGGAGCAGATATGGGCGAACAAAAGAAAGAGCAGGAACGGAAAAAAGTATTTCAAACGGATTCAGGAATTGAAATCCCTCGTTATTTAAAAACTTATCCATTCGATTACGATAATCAATTAGGCGATCCGGGGAATTATCCGTATACGCGCGGCGTGCAGGCAACGATGTACCGCGGCCGTTTCTGGACGATGCGTCAGTATGCCGGATTCGGCAACGCGGAAGAATCGAATAAACGGTATAAGTATTTATTGTCGCA
>JAEUSK010000284.1 GCA_016787925.1 bacterium
ATCAATAAGCGCGCAGGCGGAATGGGCCTGATCTCCGGGCGTAAGGCATTTCAGAAACCGATGAACGACGGTATCAAATTACTCAATACGATCCAGGATGTTTATTTGGAAAAGGAAATTACGGTCGCGTGATAACTCGAAACATGCATAAGAAGTTTTTCGTACTGCTTTCTATTCTCATCATTACATCTCCCGCTAATGCTCAGTTCGATCGCGGCGGCGCGATGACGTATGAAAAGAGCCACAAGCACTCCGCCTATTTCGAAATGCCGTTCGGTGTGCGTGATGACGGCGATCTGTCTCTCGGCATTACGTACCGATATTCCGTCAACGGAGACAAATTTCTCGGCGCTTTTGGATCTTTCTACGGCCGCCCATACAAAAAAGCCGTCCTGGTAAAATCCGAGCCCCACTATTTTTTTCAATTAAAAGAATACCGGTTCATCATTGCAACAGGACTTGACAAAAAATGGTGGATCAATAATCGACTGGATGCTTTTCTGTCAGCCGGATTGGGTATTACTTTTGTAGATTACAGCGGAACCGGCGAAGGCGTTTGGGAGGGACATAAAATAGAAAAAAAAGAAGGCCTGACGCCTCTGATCAATGCGGGACTTTCTTATAAGTTCTCACGTTTTGTTTTTCTGCGTACCGGCTATCAATATGTTGATAACAAGACCAGCGCCGGCCACCGTATTTACCTTGCTCTCGGAGGCCAGCTATGAGGACAATTTATCATCATATTAGAAAAGCTGTTTTGACAGACGGGCTTTTCTTGTTTGTTTTATTAGTGCCGGCTCTAAATGGATGTGACTTTTGGACTGACAACGACGAAGATTGCGAGCCGGCGCCGTTCGGCTGCGTCGACGTCAGGCCGACAACCGGGCAGGTTATTATTCGTTCCACAATCAACGGAAAGAATCTGCAGGTTCCGATAGCTGTTTTCCGGGGAGACTTTGAGAAGAATGACCTTGTGCTCCGTGATACGCTGACCGGATCGGGTGCAACCTATGAATTACCCGTAGATCAGTATTATTCTGTAGTCGCAGAATATTTACAAAAAGACGGCGACACGGTAATCGCGATCGATGGAGACGATTTGTCGGTTGATACGGATGATTACTGCGATAAAGACTGCTACGATGTAGATGAAGCTAATATTGACGTACGTCTGCTGTTTCCTAAAAAATAGCCGCTATCAAAAATGCACGGCCCCCAGCATCTGCAATTTTTCTGCGATCACCTGACTAATATTTTCTGCGTTTAGGTTCGGATTAAAAGCGGCATCAAGTAATTTGATTCGGTCCACACTCGCAGAATAATTACTTAATTGAAAATAGCTGCTGGCCTGAATCCAAATCAGATGATTTGCGTTAACTCGTGAATCTAAAGAAAGCACGTAAGCGGCGTTTTTTCTAAGAACAAAACTTGCTTTTTCGATAGCCCCCTGTGGGCTATTGGCCGCCCACGCCGTGAAAGTCCAGCCTGCATATCCATCCACCAAAGAATCGTCAGCCGATAAAGAGAAATAGGTGTTCGCCGTTGCATAATCATTTAACCTGATATAACACCAAGCTGCGCCGACCCGCGCAATCGATCCTTCGGTTTCAATCAGATCTTCATATAAAACGAGCGCGGCTTCATAGTCACCGTCTTTAAAAACATTCTTTGCCTTTGTCAGACTTACGTCTTTCTTACTATCATTCGGGCAACCGTTGATCCAAAATGCAATGAATAAGATGAACCACAAAACATATATTTTCATACGGACTCTCGTTATTAGATTGGCGATTTAGCGTTTCTTGTTAAGGGTCTGTGTCGGATCATTTTATCAGCAACATTTTTTTTGTTTGGATAAACTTATTTGTTTGCAGACGATATAGATATACTCCGCTTGCAACGGTGTTTCCTGATTCGTTTCTTCCATTCCATTGAATTTCATAACGTCCAATGCCTTTGACGCCATTCACCAATGTTTTTACTTCCTGTCCGAGCAGATTGTAAATCTTTATCGTAACGCGCGATTCGGCCGGAATGTCATAGCGTATCGTCGTGGACGGATTAAAAGGATTAGGGTAATTTTGACTTAAAGCGAATTCGCGCGGAATTACGACGTGTTCGGGATTATAGAAAACGGCATACTGTCCGCCCTTTTGAACTTGTACGGCCACTTTTCCGCCGAAGCCTTCCCCACCGACATAATTCCATACTCCATCGGAGAATTCATACATTCCGATCTTTGATTCATCTTCTATCGATAGTGAACTTTCATACGAAGCGGTAATTTGTAGATTCGTTTGCAGTCCTGTAAGAATTACATCAATATTTTCGCTGTATTGTTTCCAGTTTGAAGGCGCCACCGCATGTTCGCCATTGCTGAGCAGTAAGTATCCATCCGACGAACCCGCGAAATGGTATTTTCCGAATGAGGCCGGCTTGTTGAGCAGCGATACCTGGTATTGTCGATTAACTGTGTCCTGATTTCCTGATAAATCGGTTGCAGATACTGATACGACAAGACCTCCTGTTGACGTGAGATTATAATCACCAAAATAAACACTGCCCTGTTTTGTCATCGTAACGGAAGCGCTGTTTGCCGTAAGCGTCAGAGCGCTGAGATTTTCGTCTGCGCCGGCCACAAACCGAACTACATTCAATACCGGCGAAGCCAACGCATTGACAAAGGCCTGCGGGCCGGTAATATCGTTTACAATGACTTTAAACGTATCCGAAACGGACAAGCTTCCGTCGCTTGCCGTAACTTTGAAATTTACGACGCCAAAGAAGCCAGGAATACTTTTAATATACAAACTGTCTGAAGAAATTTGGCGGGAAACGCCCGAGGACAAACTATCCACCGTATAGGTTAGCGACGGACTGTCAATATCTATGAAAACCGACGATAATGTGCGGATAAATACTTTACCGAAATTCTGCAGCAGCGAGGTGTCACGAATTGCTTCAACAACTTGTGGAGCGTCATTCACAGGATTTATGGTAATGAGAATAGTGTCCCGTGTCACAGCGGAGAAAGGGTCGGTTGCCGATAAAAATATTTGAACGGTGCCTGAAGAATCTTTTGCAGAAACGGCATATAAGCTGTCGTTAGATATCCAGACCGATAGTCTGGAATTATCTGAACTTTGGGCTGTAAAATCTATTGGATCATTATCGGGATCTGTGAAATTATCTTTCAAGTCGCCAATCAAGAATGCGGTTGTGTCTTCAGGAATTGTCAGGTCTGCAAAAATATTCAAGTTGACCGGAGCGTCGTTGATATTAAATATTGTCACAGAAAATGTATCCGTAATGGATCCGTCTCCGTCCGATGCATCGACTATGATATGAATATTGCCAAAAAAATAGGATTGGCTATTCAGATACAAACTATCATTCGATATATCCACAACAACGCCATCGGACAGTCTGTTGGCGGAATAAAATATTGTCGCATCATCAATATCTTTGAAATAATCTGAAAGTTTATACACATACGCTCTCCCAAAATCCTGCAGAAATGTCGTATCCGGCATCGCTTTGAATACGAATGGCGGATCGCTGATCGGATTGATAGTTAACCTAAAAGTATCACGAGCCGTTTCAAATGACGGATCCGTCGCGGAAACATAAACGTCCACCACGCCGTTTGAGTCCTTCACCGTGATGACGTACAGGCTGTCTCCCGAAATCAGTGACGTGAGTTTGGCCGGATTTGATGTCGACGTTGCAAAAGACATCACATCGTTGTCCGGATCCCGGAATACATTGGCCATCTTCGCGATAAACTTTTTTCCAATATCCTCATTTATGGAGCCGTCCGGAAGATGGGCTACGATTCGCGGCGCATCGTTCACCGGCAAAATGGTTATAATGACCGTATCGCTGGCTGATTGAGAAAGTTCATCAGTTGCCGTCACGATAGCTTGATACACGCCGAACGAATCGGGTTTGGTTGTAATCTGCAGGAGTTTGTCACTGATGATCTCCGAAGTGATGCCCTCGCCGACGACAATGATAGAATAGAAAAGTTCCGGTGAGTCAGCATCCTGAAAAATGGAATCGAGATTCTGCACGACGGTTACGCTGCCAATATCTTCAAGAAATGAAGTGTCCCGGATCGCATGATTGACAGAAGGAGCGGTTTCTCTTACAACAACCTGAAATGTGTCCGCAACAGAATCAATCCCATCGCTGGCTGTAACTCGAATTAATACGGTTCCGACGAAATTCAAAGAATCTATCAGGTACAGGCTATCCACAGAAGATATTCGGGGCGTAACTCCCGGAGACAGAATGGTTGCATTGAAAATTAATATAGTTGATGGGTCCGGGTCTGTAAAATTATCCGAAAGTATTGAAACAAACGCCGATCCGAAATTTTTGTTCAATATTTGATCAGGAATTGGATTGTTAACTATCGGCGGATTATTCGCAGGCTGCAATACCACAAATGGAGATAATGATGTCGCAATTCCACATATCGTATTATTAATAGTATCAATCGTGCTCGTAATATTAATCCATTGGTCATTCTCATAGTGATATAGCGCTAACGTCAACTCGTCTTTGAAACTCATTCCTGCATAATTAACACAAACTGTAATCGAACCGGAAAAACCCGCGGAGGTAGAAATATGAAAATAGTTTACCGGGTTGCCGAATTGGAGGCTGTCTGGAATCTGAGGCCCCGTGCCGGAAATGACAAGTTGAACAGGCGCACTTTGCGTGATCTGATCAAAAGTCAATATAACCGGCGTGGTTCCTGTGGATGAATCGGCCGGCTGAATATCTTCGTTAGTCAAAATATGCGGTGATATACTGACCTCATCTGAATAATCGCTTTCATAACGCAAGCTATCTATGGCAGTAATACGAAAATAATACGTGGTCCCATTGGTCAGATTAGATATGGTTTTGCTTGTGTCTGTGATACTGGTACAAGAGTCTATCATTGCTGTTGGATTCGAGGTAGTTCCTCCATAAATGAAATAACGATACCAATCTGTTTCCTGATTTTTGTTCCATTTTAATTTGACTTGTCCTGCCAATGCCTCGGCAGTCAATCCCTGAGGCACGGCAGGCTGAAAATTGGTTCTTTGGACCATTATAATAAATGTATCTGAAACCGTCGAGAGCAAATCCGACGCTGTAACACGTATCGTATCATTTCCATAAAAGTTAGTATTGCTCAGAAGATAAAGACTGTCATTGGATATCTGAGTAGCGATGCCCGATGAAAAGGAGAAAGCAGAGAAAACTAAGCTCGAATTGGAATCTGCAAAATTCGTCGATAATTTACTAATGAACGCTTTTCCAAAATCTTCGGCGAAGGCCGTATCTCTTAAAGAATTGGATATAACAGGTGAATATCTATGAACTATGAAACTGTCTGTAGTCGAAAAGTTCGAGCCTGCAAAGGAATTATCAACCGCCTGTACGCTCCAATAGTATTTTCCATCAGAGAGATTCTTGATCGTCCATGCTGTATCCAGATTAACATTACCAATACGAGGCAAACTGCGAGACCCGCTCGATAGGTTTGCCGTCGGAGATTTAATTTCACTACCGGAGTAAGTTGTTCCGATTCTCAGATCATAACTTAATCCTTTACTGCTCGTCTGGCTATCCTCAGATCGAGACCATTTCAGGTTTGCTGAATTGCCTGCGATGTTTGATGATTGGTAAGTGGGAGGAGTCGGCGCAGAATTTGAGCCGATAATATCGTTATGATATATTTTAGTAAACCCGTACGAAATTTGAGGATAGTACAGTGCGGTATCTGCCCCGGTCAACAGTATATCTAATTTTCCGTCTCGGTCATAATCTCCCCAGCTGACAGAACCGCCGTATAGTCTCTTAAGAGCCTGAGCATCCCGTGTAAAATGACCTGCATCATTTCGATATATGTTAGTTGTCGCAACTCCATCCGAATCTCCAGAAATCAAGATATCTAAATCTCCATCGTTGTCATAATCGCCCCATGCTGCAGAGGCATAGGATAATCCCTTCAAGCCAACATTGATGTCAGTAAAAACTCCGTTATTGTTTTCATAAACTTTCAAGATTTGGCCAGTTGAAAAATTATGTCCACAAACAACAAGATCCAAATCACCGTCAGAGTCAAAATCTCCCCAAGCGGAATTGCCTTCATATGCATCTATCAGTCCAGCGTTCAAATCGACGAATGTACCATCATCATTACGATATATTTTAGTAATTGAAATATAAATCTGATCCGTATAGCCGTTTATTAAAATATCAAGATCGCCATCATTGTCATAGTCTCCCCACGTCGCAGATCCAAAATAGACAGGAATAATATTTGCTGAAATATTTTCAAAAAATCCTCCATTGTTTTTGTAAACTCTTGTGATAGCGTTTTCACCGTCCCAATCCCACCCCGATACTAATATATCAAGATCACCATCATTATCATAGTCACCCCAATCAACGGAACTATTGACTAAACCTATTAGACCTGCAGAAATATCAACAAATGTCCCATTGTCATTTCTATAGATTTTTGTAATTGAACCGCTATTACTATAACCGCAAATTAGCAAGTCCAAATCTCCGTCATTGTCGTAATCCCCCCAGGCAAGGGAGCCATCGACTACTCCTGGGATATTAGGATTTACTCTGATAAAATTTCCATTGCCATTTCTGTATAGACCAATATCAGCTTCACTAAATTGGTTCTGCTTTCCGGTTGCAATCATGTCCAGCTCACCATCTCCATCATAATCCATCCATACTCCTGAACTTTGAAAACCATAACCCGCCAGGTACGGGGCGTTTTCCGGGGGCTCAAGAGGATATATATCTGTGAATCCTTGGGCACACAACGTGTCTGTGTTTGCGCTTGAAATCAACAAAATGGCTGTAGTAAATATCAGACTAATAAAGTATCGCATGGAATTCTGTTCATTTGATAAAAGGCAGCGTTGCCTCATTCGTTATTATACAAAACGAAACCCCGATTGATTGAGGTTCTTAGCGTAACCGATCTAATATATCCAAATTGGCTTGGTGTAGCAATTTAATAATTACCTATTTCACAATCTTAAGAACCGCTTTAAAATCCTCCGGAAGCTCCGAATCAAATGTGACTTTCTTTCTAGTGGTTGGATGAATAAATCCCAATGTCTTCGCATGTAAAGCCTGGCGCGGCATGAGTTCCAGAATTTTCAGTGCCTGTTTTTTCTTTTTATCAGCGCCTGCAAGATTTGGATTATCGCCGCCGTAAGTTTTGTCACCGAAGACCGGATGCCCGAGATACGCCATATGTACCCTGATCTGATGCGTACGTCCCGTTTCCAGATGCAGCTTCACCAGCGACAAAAAATCATACGCCGTGATCAGATCGTAATGCGTGACGGCCGTCTTCCCTTCTTTTACCACGGCAAATTTCTTACGGTCTTTAGGACTGCGGCCGATAAGCGTTTCGATCGTTCCTTTTTTCTTTTTAAGTTTGCCCCACACTATTGCCCAATATTCACGCTCAATATTGTGCGTTTTAAAAAGGGTGCTCAGAAACCTGTGCGCTTTATCGTGTTTGGCAACGAGCAGGAGACCGCTGGTATCTTTGTCAATGCGGTGCACAATGCCCGGACGTAACTCACCATTAATTCCCGAAAGGTCCTGAACATGATGCAAAAGCGCGTTGACCATCGTTCCGGTCCAGTTGGAATGCGCAGGGTGAACGATCATACCCGCAGGCTTGTTTACTACAAGAATATCTGCGTCCTCAAAGACGATACTGAGCGGGATGTCTTCCGCCGCCATTTCAACTTTTTCCGGGATAGGTAACGTGATATCAATTACATCGTGCGG
>JAEUSK010000046.1 GCA_016787925.1 bacterium
CATATCGATCCAGCGTTCGTTCAGTCCTTTCTTGACGATTGAAACGTACTCATTCCCGAGCGGCGCAAGTGATGCAACAATATTCTTTCCCGCTTCTTCGACGCTATAGGCCAGATCAACGCCTTTTAACAACGGCGCATATAGGTCATAATAATGAAGCTGATCAACTCCAAGTATCCTCTGACGTAATTTCAGATAACG
This sequence comes from bacterium, assembly GCA_016787925.1. Lineage (GTDB taxonomy): Bacteria > CLD3 > CLD3 > SB21 > SB21 > SB21. Next base: position 202 of record JAEUSK010000046.1, read on the forward strand.
GTGAAACGTGGACAAATTTGTATTGACGCTCTTCACGTGATTGTAATATACTTCCACCGGAATATTGTTTGCGTCGAGCGAACTTTCAAGCGAAGATGAATATTTGCGCGCTTTCATGTAAAACATATTCTTTTTTACGTCGCCGTACAATTGCGTGCCAAACGTTCTACGGTAATTATTCAACTGTCCAAAAAAAGTCGCAAATACTTTTTTACGGTCGTCACGATTGGGCAGGGCTCTGGAAGCACCGAATGTAGCCTGATCCAGCTTGATCGTCTTTCCGTCGCTGAGCGTGACGTCGGGATACGGAAACTCTGCATTGGATAGAATACTGTAGCTGCTTTGAGAATTATCCGCCATCATACCTGCATCGGCAATGATCTTCTCTTCACCCTCGGTACCGGTGTGCGCCTGACGGCGCAAGATATCATTCAGATAATGTCTGTAAACTTCCAACTTCTTTTCGGCTTTTATGAAGGCATCAACTTTGTTTTTATCGATCTTCAATATTTCCGGTTCAACGAATGCGGCGATCGCGCCGAAATTGGATCCGATCTGCCCCATTTCCTGAACCATGGCAAGGTATTTGGATTCACGCGTGTCCTGGTCTGAACTCATACTTGCGTAGCTGTAAAGCCTTGAAAATTCTTTGGACATTCCAAAATACAGTTCCATACAGCCGAGTAACTGTTCAGCTGATTGATCCAGTTTGCCTTTGTATTGCTGTAAGGTCGGAATGTCTTTAATGATCTTCTCTTTGGCGGCCAGCCAGGCATTGTCGCTCGGGTAAATCTTCGTGAGATCCCATTTGTCTTTATCGGCAATTTTAGCGCGATCACGTTCCTGCGCAGCGCCGCCGGAAACGGTTGCGAAAAAAAACAAAAAAAGAAATGCAACGGTAATATCAAATGAGTGCATGGCATATCCTTTCAATTAACTTGAGGTTTTTTTAGTGCGATTGTCCGCCTGTTTGGCATGTTTAGGTTTTGTATACGCGGAAACGAACAACAATGTTCAACACTTGCTACCCTATTTTTTCAACCCATCCGAATGGGTCCGTTTTTTCACCGTATTGTATGGATAAAATTTCCTCGTAAAGTTTCAAAGAAATATCGCCGATCTTCCCGCTGCCAACATTGAAAACTTCATCCTTGTAATGCAGTTCACTTACCGGAGAAATTACGGCAGCTGTTCCCGTGCCGAACACTTCTTTTAGTTTACCGTCTTTCGATCCCTTCATGATCTCATCAATGCTGATTCGGCGTTCAGTACATTTTATGTTCCAGCTTCTAAGCAGTTTAATCACGGAATCGCGAGTAATGCCCGGAAGGATAGTTCCGGTAAGAGGCGAGGTCACCACTTCATCATCAAAACGGAAGAAAATATTGGTAGTTCCAACCTCTTCGACATGTTTTTGGTCGATCGCATCAAGCCATAATACCTGGCTGCATCCCATTTTCTTCGCTTCCTGAGCGGCGAAAAGGCTCGCGGCATAATTTGCTCCGGTCTTAGCCTCGCCGACGCCGCCGCGCACCGCGCGAACGTATTTATCGGAAACAAATATTTTGATTGGATTAAATCCCTCCGGATAATACGATCCGGCGGGCCCCACAATGATGTAAAACAAGTATTCCGCTGAAACGCGGACGCCGACCGATGCTTCCGTTGCGATCATGGTCGGTCGAATGTACATGGATGTTTCACGTGCAGTTGGAATCCATTCTTTATCAATCAAAACGAGTTTTTTCATCGCATCATAAACAAAATCGATATCAATTTCAGGCATGCAAAGCCGCCGGGCGGAGTTATTCATACGCGTCAAGTTGTCTTTTGCGCGAAAAAGAAAAATCCCGTTCTTGCTGTTGTACGCTTTGAGTCCTTCGAATATTTCCTGGGCGTAATGCAGTACCATGGCGGCCGGATCCAGCGTCAGTTGGCGATAAGGCTCGATTTTCGGCTGATGCCACCCGTTTTTTGCATCGTATTTCATAATAAAAAAATGATCAGAAAAGTATTTTCCAAATCCCAGTGACGTATCAAAGACGGGTTTGGTTTTCTTTTTATCTGCAGCAATCTTTTGAATTTCAAGATTCATATTAAGTCCCTTTCAATTTTGACGCCGCAAATATGGCAATGTTTTTTCGATAAAACAAGATTAACTTGAACTAAATTTAGGATTTTGAAAACTTGAATTAGTCAGACTGATTTTATAGATTACTAGCAATAAAGGCGACTCTGCCATAGGAGCTTTGATGACTGGGGAAGTTAAAGTTTTTGACCGTACGGAAGATCTGATACGCCATTCAGCCGAGAAAATTGTTTCAATCGCCCAGGAGTCGATTAGAAACAGAGGGCAGTTTGTATGCTCATTGTCGGGTGGGAGTACGCCGAAAGAAGTCTATTCCAGGTTGGCTGCCATGCCGTTAAAAGAAGAAATTGATTGGGGAAAAACACATGTATTCTGGGGAGACGAACGTTCGGTAGTTCGCACGCATCCGGACAGTAATTTTAGAATGGCAAAAGAGTCTCTGCTGGATGCGGTGGGAATTCCGCCGTTTAATATTCATCGTGTGGCGAGCGAAGAAGATCCGATGCTCGCCGCTCAACAATACGAAGATGATATCAGGGAGTTTTTCGGTATATCCGATGGTATATTCCCTGAATTCGACCTGATCCTTCTTGGTATGGGCGATGACGGACATACGGCGTCATTATTCCCGGATACGGAGGCTTTAAAAGTTCAAGACAGATTAGTCGTGGATAATTTTGTAAGAAAACTGAACACGCACAGAATCACATTCACATTTCCTATGATCAATCACGCCCGGAACGTGTTATTCATCGTTTCCGGATCTGCCAAAAGCAAAATGATTAAACAAGTTTTAGAAAATTCGAACGCTCCCAGAATCCTTCCTTCGCAACTGGTGCAACCCAAGCCCGGCTTGTTATTTTGGTTCCTCGATAAAGAGGCCGCCGCCGATTTAACTTAGGCGATATGGATAATCTTCTTAACTGACGGATTTCATCTGAAAGTTCCAAAATAATTTTATCATGAAAAAACATTTTATCTTTATCTGCCTTCCGTTTGTTTTTCTGGGCGCCGCGTTATTTGCGCAGAAAAAAGACTATCTGATCGAACGTATTTCGATAGAGCAAGGATTGTCGCAAAGCGTAGTCAATACAATCTACCAGGACAAGAAAGGCTTCTTGTGGTTTGGAACTCAGGACGGTTTAAACCGGTTTGACGGATATTCCTTTGTCACATTTAAAAACGAACCGGGAAACGCCAACAGCCTTTCCAATAATACCGTTCAAGCGTTGTATGAAGACGCTGAAGGTAACTTGTGGATCGGAACTTTGGGCGGATTGAACAAGTTATCCAACCGAAAAATTACTACATATCAGCATCGCGCTTCGGATCCAAAATCTTTATCCAACGACATCATCACATCCATTTGCGGGGACAGCGCCGGAAATATATGGATTGGAACTCAGGATGAAGGTTTGAATATGTTTGATCCAAAAACGCAAATGTTCAAGTCATACAGGTATGATATAACAAAATCAAACGGCTTGCCCGGCAATTCCGTACGTTCAGTACTTGTGGATCGTAATCAGACATTGTGGGTCGGCACGGGAGATGGGCTGAGCAAAATGGATCTGATTGGTGGGGCCAAAGAAGATTTCGTGACGTATAAAAACAAACCGGGCGTCGCCGGCACCATATCGTATAACGGAATACTTTCTCTGTTCGAAGATCGGGACGGGCAGATTTGGGTCGGAACGGTTCGAGGTGGGCTGAATAAATTAGATAGAGAAGAGAACACATTCATATCTTATAAAAACAATCCGCATGACCCGTCTAGTCTATCACAAAATAATGTGATTTCCATAACGCAGGATAAGAACGGGAACATATGGGCGGGAACTTTCGGCGGCGGTGTGAATGTCTTGCGAGAAGGTAAATTCACACGGTATAAACATAATCCAAAACTCCCAGGTAGTTTATCGAACGATGAGATTCTGTATGTGTATTGTGATCGTGCTGGAACCTGTTGGATTGGGACCTCAGGCGGCGGGCTTAATAAATTTAAAGAGAATAAATTTACCGTATATCGTTCCGTTCCGGAATCCGCAAACGCTTTAACGGGTAGTGATGTATGGACCATTCTCGAAGATAGTCATGAAAATCTTTGGATCGGGCTCTATGGGGGCGGTCTCAATCATTACGCGAACGGCATTTTTTCAAGTTATCTCCATGATCCGAATAATTCACGGAGTCTGATCAGCAATACTATCTATGCAATACTTGAAGATAATTTGGGAAACATGTGGATCGGCACGGAAAACGGATTGAGCAAATACGAAAAGAAAATACAGGTTTCGGGGAAGTCAACGTTTGTCAATTTCAAAAATGATCCGAATAATAAATCAAGTCTTTCAAATGACCAATTAACCTGCCTATATCAAGATCGAACCGGTAATTTGTGGATTGGGACTTTTGGCGGCGGTATCAACCGGATATCGTCGAAAGAAAAAGATAAACCCGTGCCGCTTTTTGAACGATTCACCAACGATTCCACCCGCAACAGTATTTCAGATGATTATGTCAATGTTGTCGCCGAAGATAATAATGGACATATATGGGTAGGAACGCAGAACGGATTAAACGTATACAATGGGACGGACTTTACCGTTTACAGACATATTGCCGAACAGGCCGGCAGCCTGTCGCACAATACCGTCTTATCGCTGTATGTCGACTCGGTAAACACGCTATGGATAGGTACGCACGGGGGAGGGCTAAACAAATTAAAAGATGGAGTTTTTACGGCGTATACGCAGAAAGACGGATTGGCCAATAATGTGGTGTATGGCATCGTTGCAGATGCGAAGGGCAATTTATGGCTGAGCACCAATCGGGGTTTGAGCAGGTTCAATCCCAACAAAACAGGACATGAAGCTTTCCGCAATTATGACACAAAAGACGGGCTGCCAAGTAACGAATTTAATCAAGGTTCTTACTTTGGAAATAATAAAGGACGCATTTTCTTTGGAGGGATCAACGGGATGGTCAGTTTTGATCCTGGAGAATTAATTGAAAGCGACTATATCCCGCCGGTTTTCATAACTGCTTTTAGAAAATTTGATAAAGAAATAGAATTCGAAACCGAACTGAGTAGTCTAAAAAACATTGAAATTTCATACAAAGATAATTTTGTTGGATTTGAGTTTGTTGCGTTGGATCACAGGACTCCCGAAAAAATCCATTATGCGTATAAACTGGTCGGGTTTGACGAAGACTGGGTATATTCAAATGAACGCCGATATGCAACGTATACCAATTTAGACGGCGGAAATTATGTTTTCAAAGTCAAAGCGACAAGCAGTGACGGAATATGGAACGAAAAGCCTGCCGAGATCAATCTCATCATCACGCCGCCATTCTGGAAAACACTCTGGTTTCAATTTTCATCAGGGTTCCTGCTATTAATTGCGGCATACAGTTTTTATCAGTCCAGGTTACGGAGTATTAAAACCCAAAACATTGTGTTGGAAAATAAAGTAGCCCAGCGCACACGCGAGGTTGATGAAAAAAATAAGATTCTTGATCAGCAGAACAAGGAACTCGAACACAAAAACGATCAAATAGAAAAACAGCAGGCGCAAATGGTGCAAGCCGAAAAACTATCCTCGCTCGGACGGCTCGTTTCCGGCGTTGCGCATGAAATGAATAATCCTTTGAATTTCACGTACGGAAACGCGGCCAATTTGGACATTGATTTCAAAGAAGTCAGGGCGATCATGCAGGCCGGTGTGGACGAGCATAAAATGGACCCGGGCGTTGCGCATCAGATCAATGGACACATGGATGAAATGCAGGATATGATTCGCGCGATCAAGATCGGAACCGAACGCATCAAAGATATAGTCGTTGGATTGCGTGATTTTTCGACTTCCGACGGATCAGCCGCAACCGAGATTGACATAGCTCTAAATCTGGAATATATGTTGAGCCTGCTACGTTCCCGCGACAGAAGGAATATTACGATTCTGAAAAATTTTACTTACGTTCCGAAAATCAAAGGCTTTCCAAGTCATCTAAATCAGGCGTTGCTGCAGATCATGATCAACGCCATTGAAGCAATTGAACGAAGAAATTATGACGGAAGTGAAGGGTGCGTAAAGATCAGTTGTTATGCCGAAAAACCACATGTGGTTATATCCGTGCAAGATAACGGCGTGGGTATTCCGAATGACATAAAAAACAAAATCTTTGATCCGTTTTTTACGACCAAAGAGGTCGGCAAAGGAACCGGATTAGGGCTTTCAATCTGCTATGGAATTATCCAAAGCCACAAAGGCAAGATAACCTTCGATACAGAGGTTGGCCGAGGCACGGAGTTTAAAGTCTATCTTCCCATATCGGACTGAATTTGCACTTGAATAGGCTGATTTATCTTTATAAGTTGCCACGTTTTGATAAATACACCGCACATACTCGAAAAAAAGACATCCTCAGAATCTGAAACAATCGAATTAGGGCTTTTATTTTCGAATCAACTTAGTCCCGGGGACATCGTTGCACTTTTTGGAGAAGTCGGCAGCGGAAAAACGGTTTTTATCAAGGGAATATGCAGGGGATTGAGGACGGAAGAACCTGTAAACAGTCCCACTTTTGTTATATTGAATGAGTATCAGGGACGGATTTCCAACAATAAAATAAAAATACGTCATTTTGATTTTTACCGCGTCAATAAGTCAAAAGATATTGATGAATTGGGTATTGATGAATATATGGGGACTCCGGATTCAGTGGCCTTGATCGAGTGGTCTGAACATATTCAGGATCATTTGAAGGGAAATTATTGGAAAGTACAATTTCAAAAAGTAAATGACAACACGCGAAAAATTCACATTGAATTTTTGCAATAAAAGTTTGAAATGATTATCTTAGGTATAGATACGTCTTCTGCTGTGTGCGGGATTGCATTATCTGAAGCGGTATCGGATAAACTAAAACCGATTGCGCAAATCGGGCCAAATATTCCGAACACACATTCCGAAAAGATTATGCCCCTGCTCGATGATCTTTTAAAAACCACCGGTGTGGAAAGGAAAAGCCTTAATGCGATAGCGGTTTCGATCGGGCCGGGTTCTTTTACCGGATTACGAATCGGCTTATCGACGGCAAAAGGGCTGGCGTTTGGTCTTAATATTCCGATTGTGAGCGTACCCTCATTGGATGTGATCGCAGAAAATGTCGGGTTGGTCGATAAAACGCTGCATATAGCCACGTCCTCGCGAAAGGATGAGTTTTATTATTGTTCATATAAACAGGGACGCAGGACTTCCGATTATGCGGTCTTGACCACGATGGAAATTATCAAAAAAATTGAACCTGAGTCGGTATTAGTTTCAGATAAATCCGAAGCGATCACCAGTCAAATGCCTGAAAAGACGAGAGAGCAAGTCATGGTCATGAGCAAAGAATTTTCTTATCCGAATGTTTTTTTCGTAACGGTCCTGGGACACCGTAAAATTCTCAACAAACAAATTGACACATTACGCGTTCTGGTCCCGATGTATGTACAGGGTTTTCGCGGGACAAAAGATTGATAATTATGGATGAGCTTACCCTACGTGAACAACATGTAATTCGTTTGATGCGTCCGGAAGATTTGGATCAGGTCATGGCCATTGAGAGGGCATCATTTGAGAGTCCGTGGACGAAGAATAATTTCTTTGACGAATTCAAAAATTCCGATCTTTCAACCCAGCTCGTTATGGAGTTTGACAATCAGATTATCGCATTTGCCATTATATGGGCAATTATGGATGAGTGCCATTTGGCCAATATTGCAGTCCATCCGGACTTCCGCCGAAAGGGCGTCGCAGAGATACTGCTGAATAAAATAATTTCGATCGCCCGCGACAGAAATTGCAGGAAGATCATGCTGGAAGTTCGTAAATCCAATGAACCTGCCATTCACTTATATAACAAATATTGCTTTGAAAAAGTTGGCTTACGGAAAAACTATTATTATGACGGATTTATGCGGCAGGAAGACGCAGTTTTGATGGATCTGAACTTAACAAAAGAGGGATAAGATGAATTGGTTTCAGCGAACCAAAGACCGCATAAGCGAAGGCACCGAAAAAAAAGAACTGCCGAATGTCTGGACCAAATGCGATAACTGCGGTGAAATTCTGTATAAAAAAGACCTTGAAAAGAATCTTTATGTGTGCCTCAAATGCAGTTATCACTTTCGTGTTTTCGCAAAGACCTATTTACAGATCATACTGGACCCGAAGACGTTTAAGCCGATAGACAAGAACATGATTGCCGTTGATCCGCTGGAGTTTACCGACACAAAAAAATATTCTGACCGAATAAAGACCACTGTTTCGAAAACGGGCCTGAAAGATGCGGTGCATACAGGATATGGAAAAATCCACGGGCGCCCAATAGCTATAGCTGTTATGGATTTTGGCTTCATCGGAGGCAGCATGGGATCGGTTGTCGGCGAAAAGATTTCCCGAATTGCGGACGGCGCCTTGGAGCATAAACTGCCTTTTATTATTGTGTCGGCATCCGGCGGTGCGCGCATGATGGAGGGCGCATTATCCCTGATGCAAATGGCTAAAACCAGCGCCAAACTGGCGCTTCTGCATGAGGCAGGGCTTCCGTTTATTTCTCTGCTGACCGATCCAACTACGGGCGGAGTGACGGCCAGTTTTGCAATGTTAGGCGACGTTATTCTGGCAGAACCGGGCGCGTTAATTGGATTCGCCGGCCCGCGAGTTGTAAAAGAAGCAACAGGTAAAGATCTGCCGGAAGGATTTCAAAGAGCTGAGTTTCTGTTGGAGCACGGATTTGTTGATCTGATTGTAAATAGAAAAGAATTAAAAGATACATTATCCCGATTGCTGGTCTTCTTTGAAAAAAACACAGATACAAATTTTGACATCAATCAAATAAACTCAAACTGATACTCATAACAGGAAGGAATCATGAAACATATTCTTCTGACCAATGACGACGGCATAGACTCCAACGGATTATATGCGCTGTACAAAGAATTAAAAAAAATCGGCGATGTCACTGTGGTCGCCCCGCATCTTGAGAAAAGTGCGGTCGGCCATGCGATCACGATTAACGAGCCTATACGCGTTATCGAATACAATCGTGCAGACAAATTTAACGGCTATGCCATTTCAGGAACGCCCGCAGACTGCGTAAAAATTGCAGTTAAGAGCCTTATGCCGAAGAAACCGGACGTCATCGTGTCCGGGATCAATCACGGTTCCAATACCGCGACCAACGTTCTTTATTCCGGTACAGTTTCAGCCGCAACTGAAGGAATTATATTAGGGATTCCATCTATCGCATCATCGTTGTTGAGCTTTGATCACAAAGCGGACGCGTCTTATGCTGCGGAATTTACAGCGCGTCTCGCGAAGACGGTTATGGAAAAAGGGCTGCCTCCGGACACGTTACTCAATGTCAATGTTCCTGCTGCCAAGAAAAAAGACATCAAAGGCGTGGCGGTCACACGGCAGGGAAAAGGGCGTTACGATGAGATATTTGAACAACGCTATGATCTGAACGGGCGTGCATACTACTGGTTGACCGGCAAGAAAATGATTCTGGATACAGCGGATGATATTGATGACGTCGTGGTGTTGAAGAACTTTATTTCAGTTACGCCAATCCAGGTGGATATGACTAACTATCAAATGCTGGACGTGCTTAAGGAGTGGGAACTGATACCGTAGGAATTCTTCTAAATATCGCTCGGTAGGTGTGAGCACTGATCGAATTTTTCGTTGCATTTTCTGTGTTGTTCTGTGTGATCGGACGTAGGAGTGTTTGTTATCAAACATCGCACCGACAAGAATAGTCTTTTCATATGAGAACAAACTCACCTGTCGGCAGTCGAAAATAAATCTGGTCAAATGCGATTATGTCTTCGGCCAGGGCGATTCGTAATGTCTCTTGAATATAGGCATCACACGGCTGATCTGGAGTGACTTTATAATACCATAGATCAACTCTCTCGCCGGATATACGTTTAGATTTGAAGGAGAATAAATGTCCTCCCTCACATCCGCTATAGCCAACAGTAACAATTAGAGTATCGTTACTGATCGTTGGCCCGTTTGTGATGGAGTAGCTGTGTCCAAATGAAGAGGTTGATCTATCTTCTGAACACGATAGCGCCCAACAGCAAAAACCGAGAAAAGCAAGCGGGATCAATTTTGTCATCGTGAAGATCTCTCGAGTATATGAATATCGCTTAATTAGGTTCGGCGGCGGATGACGTGGCGCAGATCAGCCACCAAAAATCAGTATGATAAAGTGTGCCATGTGCGAACGCGCAAGAGGGGCTTATTCTCTACCACATATCTGATAAATAATAAGAGCTGCAGACAAGAAAAGTTCTTGGATATGGGATGATAATATCATTACATGAGTCACAAACTAATCGTTCTGGTTATTATTTACCGCTCCAAACCAATCCCCTGAAGGTTCCATGGAAAAAACTTCGACGTTAAATCGCCACTGGCCTTTGATAGACTTCCCATCGAGAGTTCCAATCAAAATATATTCCTGAGGTAATAGACCGGGAATATTGAGGTGAATATAAAGAAGACCGTCGTTCTGAGTACAGAGAAGATTACCGGACGGGCCATCTTTTATCAGCCATGTGCCGGTGAATACGTCATCGACCATTTGATCAATGACAAAAGAGCCCTGACTAATGATTCGCAGACCCTTCCCTTCATATAAATCAAATACATAACTACCCAGTATCTCATCTTGGTAAGCTTTTGCTTGTCTAGATGAACCGGAACTGTCAGTAATTTTAGAGATACAGCCCGTTAGCAGGATTGGCAAAATCATCATCCATCCAATAAATCGCATTTTTTGTCTCCAAAGATATTTTTAAGTCTTATTGCGAAATGAACTATCCTAATGTGGTGCAAGTTCAATGCCTTCGATTATGAAAAATCTTCAATTACGTATTTTATTGATTTTAATAAATTTTCATACTTAAGGGCACCGGATCATGGATGCTGTTGCTATCAAAAATCAGATATACTATCTGATTTCCGATACTTACCAACACGTTACTCTATCATGAATCGGCAAAAAAAAGCAGATGATATTGATGACGATTTGGTGAGACTACGCGAGATGTGGTTGCGTTGATTGAGGTGGATAAAAGTAGTCATTACATGCCGGATTAACTGCAGAAATAGGGCCTCTTTACTTAGTATCGGATCGGTTCAGGAAACAGGTCATGGATATCTTGTTCAAAATCCTTTTTTTCTTTTTTCATTTCTTCTTCGAGCATAAGCTGGAATTCCGCGTCCCATTCCCTGTCCGGCCCGACTCGAAAATAGGCCGGATACTTGATTTGGTCTTTACGAATGGTTGATATCGGCTTTACGCTTTTTGTTTTCTCCGCTACGGGCCCTTTCCCGTGATCCGGTACGAGCCAAATCACGAGTAGAGTAGCAATCAGATAATATCGAACTTCATACAATAGGGTTTTCATTTATTCCTCGCATTTTGACTGTCCATAAAGAAGAAGGATACGTGATAGAGGCGAGCTGAGGAGGCATAAACTCTCTACCACGTATCCTGGAAAACATTTCTTCTTAATGCTTACCCGTTCTGAAAGGTAAAGGACATTACTGCATTTTATTGTACGGGAACGCAACAACCAGCGAATTATACGGAAGCGTGTCGTCAAATATCGTACTCGTCGTGAAGAAATCCAAGACGCCAAGATGATAGCCCATGATACCGTTATTCTGAACGGTCCACTGCGTTGTAAACACGCCGTCTGATGCCGTCGCATCGCCATTCTCGCCGTTATCGTTGAATAATTGTTTCAGTCGGCTGAGCGGCTGTGCATGGCGTCCGCGGTGAATGATTCCATAAGGTGCATCCGCCGCATCCGAATTCGCAATAGCGACTTCGACTTTAACCATATCGCCCGGAACTATCGTGGGAGCCGATGCGCCTGTGAAGAAGGTCGTCAATGGGTCTGAAGAAATAGTGTAAGTAGTTACGCTCTGATCCGCATGTGTAACAGTCATAAGAATGTCCGCAGTTAAACTCATCGTTCCGTTTTTCGAAATTCCATAAGCCGGAGTGACCGCGGTTCTTAACCATTTGCGAACTGCGAGCGTATCAGGATTTCTCTGGAAAGTCGCTTTACGCTGCATCATGTGCTCAAAAGGCTTCAAATAAATTCCCTTGGTTCCAGTATTCGTGTCCCTGTCACGAATAACAAACTGACCTTTTAATAGAAAACTGATCGTTGCAGTAGCGGTCTGGCCGTTATCCGACACTTCTACTTCGAGCGCGCGTCTTTCGACCTGGCGGTTTCTTAACCGGCGACCGTAAGCAAATGGATCTATTGCTTCGGAGGTTGAACTTGTTTTCGAGAAACTGCTTGGATCATCTTCATTCATGATATCAAGCCCGTAAATTTCATCGGCATCTTCTTCGATGTCCGCTTGGATGGCTTCTTCATCCACAGTTAACGTCGTGCCTGTGTTTTCGCCGCAACTTGACAAAAACGCAAACAACATCATACTGAACAGCATGACTAAACTGCTTTTTCTCAAATCGGTTGTCATAATGAACTCCTTTTTTTAAGTGAATGGTTAATTAACTTCAATGGACGTTGTGAACGCTAATATATATGACAAATCGCGTGCCTAACATTTAATCTTTTGTTTTTATGTTGTTTAACGCATTAGACAGAGCGTAAGACACATCGAAATGACGGAAATTCCGTCGACGGGGTTTTATTCTTTCTTGATAATTGTATCATTTAGAAATATATTTATGACACAAAAAAATGGAGATTATAACCATGAAAAAATTTTGGAAATGGATTGGAATTATTCTTGGCAGTCTGATTTTAGCTGTTGTTTTGACCGGGCTATTCCTATACAACAGATACATCGGATTTGTAGATTATCCGTCCGGAGGAATGCTATCTGAAAATCAGGCAAAATACGATGTGGTTTTCTACGATTTAGATTTAACCGTAAATTCAACTGAAAAGAGTATTGCAGGTTTCGTTACAATTAAATTAACGTCGCTGGCAGACGGGTTGAACAAAATTGAGTTGGATCTTTTTGAAAATCTTATGGTACAGGAAACGGCGATGAATGGCGTCCAGCAAAAATTCACGCGCGAAAAGGACAAGTTATGGATCAATCTCAATAAACCACTTAGTGCCGGTGAGGTGATTGACTTGAAAATCGTTTATCATGGCCAACCGATGGAAGCAAAACTTCCTCCCTGGAGAGGCGGCTTCAATTGGTCCAAGGATGCCAACGGTGACGATTGGATCGGCGTCTCGTGTGAAGGAGAAGGCGCCAAAATCTGGTTTCCCTGCAAAGATCATCCGTCGGACGAACCGGACAGCGTCGCGGTACATATTACAATTCCAGAACCCTATTACTGCGCTTCGAACGGAATACTCCGAAGTATCACAACCCCGAAATCCGGTTTTAGGACTTTCAATTGGGTTACGAATTACCCGATTAATAATTATAACGTGAATATCAGTATTGCAAAATACGATCTGGTTACACGGCAATACACGACAGATCGAAATGCGACAATGCCGGTTGTATTCTATGTGCTTCCGCAAGATCGTAATAAAGCCGATGAACTGATCAATATGGCGGTTGATATGCTTACAGTGTACAGAAAATATTTCGGGGAATATCCGTTTGCAGATGAAAAGTTTGGATTAGCCGAAACGGATTATCTCGGAATGGAACATCAGACACTGAACGCATATGGAAATAAATTTTCTTACGATATGATTGCCGGAAATAAATTTGATCAACTCATGCTGCACGAAATGGGGCATGAATGGTGGGGAAACAAAGTAACGGCCAATGATTGGGCGGACACGTGGATTCATGAAGGCATTTGCACCTACGGCGAATCGTTGTATCATCTTGATAAGACCGGCGAGAACGGGTATCACGAATATATGCAGTCAATCAAAAAAAGAATAAAAAACCGTAAACCAATTATAATAAAACGAAATGCCAATACGTCCGAATCATATCACATGGATGTATATTCTAAAGGCGCATACCTTTTGCATTCTCTGAGATATATGCTGGGCGATTCTGTTTTTTTTAAAACTACAAAGGAATTTGCCACCGATTCCGCATACACTTATCGTAACCGTGTAGTAACGGAGGATTTCATCGCTTTGGTGAAAAAAAACTCACCGGTCGATTATACTAAGTTCATTCACAATTTCTTGTATACAACCGAATTACCTGAGATCTATTTACGCAAAGCCGATGAGGTAACTTACGAGATCCGCATTAAGAATATTGATTATGAATTGCCTATGGAGGTCAAGACCGACCAAGGTGATACACGGGTTTTATTAGGCGCGGATCCCGTTTTCATTCGCTCGACCATTGAACCCCTAATAGACCAAAAAGACTGGTACCTCAAGAATATAAAAAAGGAAAATATATAAGTTATTTGGAATAGTTGGCTCCGGATCACGTTATGACATGTAATTCACTTACGTTCTAAAAGTAGAATTACATGAAAACCAATTTTTTGCTTATCGGCTCGATAGCACTATTTGTTACGTCAGCAATATATGTCAGCATGGTTTTTGTGCCTCCACAGAGTGACAAGGCCGCAGAAATTGTTCCGCCATCCTTTGCGGTTGTCGAATTGTTTACTTCAGAGGGATGTTCCAGCTGCCCTTCTGCAGATGAATTATTAGGAAAGCTTCTATCTGAATATAAAGAAAATGCTCTCCCGGTTTATTTCTTGGCCTATCATGTTGATTATTGGAATTATCTTGGTTGGAAAGACGATTATAGCAAGAAAGAGTATACTCAGCGCCAGTCCCGCTATGGGGAAACGTTTGCCTTGCAAAGCGTGTACACCCCGCAAATGATCGTTAACGGCTCGACGGAGTTTGTCGGTTCCAACCGCTCTCGAGCGGAAACGGCCGTCAAATCCGCATTAAGCAGACAAGCCGAAGTTCGAATCGACCTAAAAGGATGTTTTATCATAAATGACAGCACAGTTAAGGTAATCTATGCCGTTGACAATTTTTTTGCAGATATGGTTCTGAATTTTGCCGTTGTTGAACGCGGGCTGTCACGGGAGATAAGACGCGGAGAAAATGCGGGTAGAACTCTCAAACATCATAATGTCGTTCGCGCATTTCAAAACACTCAAGTTAAGAACCAAAGCGAAATGACGCTCATCGTTCCGCCGGAAATGGTTGTTAAGAACGCTTCGCTCATAGTTTTTGCTCAACATTCGTCTTCTATGGAGATAGTCGGCGCGGCCGAGTTGGAAATTTCCGGGATATAGTGGCATGAAAATCAAAATTGCGCGTAAAAATTAACTCCTTATCGCTATTTTCTTGGCTCCCGTGCCGAAGAAGCGACAAAATTTTTGTGAACCAGCTCTGCATCGTTGATCAGTTTGACCACTTTTAAGTCGGTAAGATATTGATTCGTATCCGATTGAAGTTCCTCTGGATCCATTTTGCCTTCCATTAAGTTATCCCTGCGAGTTCTTAGTCCTACAACCACCTCATCAAGTCTGCTTGATAGTTCGTGATGCGTTTCAGAATTAAGAGATTGCTGGATCACTTCCAGGCGGAATAATCTTTCAGTTAGAATCCCGAGTAATTCACGCTTGACCCTGCTTTGAACGCTGATTTGCGCCGCCGCCATGGTTGCGTCCTTCTGCAGCACGTCAATAGTGTGAATGAGTTCATCCAACGTAATCGTTTTGCCTTTGTACTGATCTTGAAGAGCCGAAAGTTGCGCTGTAAGAAAAACAACGGTTAAACTTTTAATCGAAATATCTTCGATACTATAAATCCTGGACTGTATGCGGTCGAGAATCTGATTTTTTGTCAAACTCATTACACCGGATACAAGATATTCCCGTTTAATATAAATTTCCAAAATGATGTTTAGCTCAAGCGTATTGATCAATTCCGGCCAATACGATTCGTCAGCAATTTGAATAAGCCCGGGGTTTTCATAAATATGTTGTTCGACTAAATCTACAATAGCAAATTGCCGGTTGAATGCATGACATTGCGAGAGCCTGTTGCGTATGCCATTGAGAAGCGAAGGCCTGTCGCCTTCGTAGTCCTCTAAATAGGCATCTAATCGTGAATACAAATACGTAAGTATTAATTGTTCCAACGTGACCCGATCGCCGGATTTCTCATTCGCCTCAACCACTTTTCTGAGTTGGCGCCGGAAGGTCAGAATGGTTTTCCTGAAAACCTGATTGCGGTGGTCGCATTCGCCCAAAATTTCAAAAAAGGAAAAAATATCGCGTTGAAGTATGGTCAGCGGAGCAAATTCCTGCGTAAGTAACTTAATCTGATCAATCATGGCCAGCAGTTCTTCTACCGTGTGGCCGCTCTCTTCTGGGTTGTCCAGTCGGTAGGTGATCGAGATGAGAGCCAACGTCTCATCCTGAAGCTCGCTTACGTCATCGAAAATATGATGCGCCTCGGAATACAGTTCTGCCAATTCCATATCCGACTTAGACAATTTTTCATCGGTCACATACTGCTCTAAGGCGATCTTAAGTTCAGTATCATTGATCAGTTTCAGCCAAAACTCTTTGGGTTTGTTTTTAGTTTCTTCAACAGACGCGGATTTGAAAAAATAACGTTCGAGTTGTCGAACGATTATGAACTGACGTTTCATATTATTGCATAGTCCGATACGATTGGCGATTTCAGAGATCATGTCTTCGTCAAGGCCATAGTCGCTGATCACCACCTGCAGGACGGTATACAAATACAAAGTAACCAATTCTTTTAGATTCATCTCCCCGCGGAGAGCTTCCTGCCGGGCCGCATTTTCAGCGAGATAATTGAGTTGAAAAACCATTTCAAGAATTTCGTCGACACTTAATTCCATTTCAGCGATGATGCTGATGAATTTGGATGTATCCCCTTCCGTAATCCCAGATTCGAGCAGCATGTCGGTCAGCGAACGCCCATCATTGTCTGCATATAAAGATCCGTGAATGAAACGGTTTAATTCCTCGGAAGATCGGCTTTTGAGTCCTTGAATGATATTCTTTGCCGCGCGTTCATGCACGCCCGACTCGATGAGCCAGGCATGAAGTTTACTTACATCAAGTAATTCAAGAATAGCTTCGACCTTGAGATGGCCTTTTTGGTTGGATTCGCGATCGCTGAGAATTTCACTGATATTTTTCCGGAACGTTCGCAAAAGATCCGGAGAAAGAACTTCGATTTGCCTGAGAAACGTCTTTATGAAATCATCCTGCGGACGCCCCGGTATGTCGAGGCGCAGCAAAGCCTCAATGCGTTCGATTTCGATGTTTTTTACGGAGGCAGACATGAAGATTCGGTACGTGGATAAAATTGATTCGCGTCTAAATATAGAGATATTTAAATCCATTTCAATGGATATTTGCGTCGGCTATTTGCATTTTCACGGACAGATAAATATATTGCTTCATGACAGAACCACGCTTATTTGCCGAGATTGTCTTTCCCATTCCGCTGAATAAACATTTTACTTATGAAATTCCTGAAAACCTCCAGGGACTCATTCAGGAGGGAAGCCGCGTCATTGCTCCTCTGGGAAGTAAGAAAACAACCGGATACATTACACGTCTTTTGAAAACATCCGATGGGACTAAATGTCTTTTCATTTCTGATGTTTTGGATCTATGGCCGGTTTTTTCAGCAGAACTTCTCTCATTGGCGCAATGGATAGCAGAATATTACATGACGCCGGTTGGACTAGTGCTCGACAGTATGCTGCCGCCGGGAATGGACAGACGCAGCGAAAAAATATTCACGCTGACAGCATCTATCGGGGAATATGAAATTCAAACTTTAAAGAAGGCCAAACCGGTGCAGTCAAAGATCCTGAAAGCATTGTTGGTCTATAAACAATTATCGCTGAAGGCTCTTGTCAAGAAAGTCGGCTCAAAGAATCTGGCAAAAAACATCGACGAACTGAAAAAACTGCAGATTATCAGCGAACAAGACGTATTACATGATTCGGACGTGAATATACGATTTGAAAAATACGTTCGATTTTCGCCGGCATTGACAGACGAACCGGAGCGGATTGACGCTGCCATGGAATCACTGGAGAAGCGGTCACCGAAACAAGCGGAGCTATTGGCCTACTTAAAGAGCTGGACAGAAGAACGTATTTCTACTGAGGAAGAAACAGAAATACGCCAATCAGATTTGTTACAGGTCAATAATGCGCCGCTTTCCGCATTAAAAGGACTATCGGAAAAAAAATTAGTGGTCATATTTGAAAAAGAAAAAATTCGTAATCCCTATGACTTCATTCCGGATAAACCAAGAGATCTGACGCTCAATGCTGAACAAAAAAATGCCGTTGACATTATTGACGAGGCGATTCAAAAAAGGGAATATAAAACCTTTTTGCTGCATGGAGTTACCGGCAGCGGAAAAACGCAAGTCTATATTGAATCCATCAAACGCGTATTGGAATTAGGCAAAACAGCTATCGTGCTTGTTCCTGAAATTTCACTGACGCCCCAAGCCGTGCAGCGCTTCAAAGCGCATTTCGGAGAGCTTGTGGCAGTGCTTCACAGCCGGATGTCGATGGGAGAACGGTTTGATTCCTGGAGGAAGCTGCAAAGCGGAGACTACAAAATCGTTATTGGCGCACGTTCGGCGATATTTGCGCCCATGCAGAATCCGGGCCTCATCGTCATTGATGAGGAACATGAAAACACGTATAAACAAAGCGATTCCGCTCCAAAATATCATGCCCGAGACAACGCCGTCATTCGCGGAAACCTGAATAAAGCCGTCGTTATTCTGGGTTCGGCCACGCCTAGTATAGAATCTTACTATAATGCCCAGAGCGGAAAATATACGTTGTTGGAATTGACAAAACGAATTGACGGCGTTCCGATGCCCAAAGTCGAGATCGTTAACTTACGTAACGAAAAAAACATTCACACGGAGAGATGGAAACCGGTTTTTTCAAGACCGCTTCGTGAAGCGATGCAGATGGCGTTACGGCATAAACAGCAAATTATCCTTTTTCAGAACCGCCGCGGTTATGCAAATTACGTGGAGTGTTACGATTGCGGATTCATCGGGGAGTGTCCGCACTGTTCCATCACGCTCACCTTTCACAGTCATCAATTTAAATTACGCTGTCATTACTGCGGCCATACAATCCCGGCATACCGCGAATGTCCTTCCTGCGGAAATGCCAATATATTGAATCACGGCATCGGAACTCAAAAAGTTGAAGAACAGCTTAAGGACATGTTTGGGCCCGATGCAGTTGTTCGCATGGATCTTGATACAACAGGCACAAAAGGCGCGCACGGCAAGATTTTGGAGAAATTTCAAACCGGAGAAGCGCCTATTCTCCTAGGAACCCAAATGGTTGCAAAGGGCCTGGATTTTGAAAACGTGACGGTAGTCGGGGTCATTTCCGCGGACACAAGCTTACTTCTCCCTGATTTCAGATCATCGGAAAAGACGTTCCAATTGCTCACACAGGTTGCGGGACGAGCCGGGAGAAAGGATAAGTTGGGTAGAGTTTTTATTCAGACCTACAACCCGAAACGATCTGCGATCGTCTTTGCTCAGAATCACGACTACGCTTCATTTTACAAAGAGGAAATCGCTTTTCGCAGGGAACTGATGTATCCGCCGTTTGGCAGGCTGGTTCTAATTCAATTCAAAAGCCAGGATGAGAAGAAAGTTGTTGAACATGCCGGACATTTTTGCGATATTCTCCGCGACGAAATTGGGCGCAGGTTATGGGCAAAAAATCAATTTGATCTCATGGGTCCGGTATCGGCGCCAATTGCGAAAATTAGAAATCACTACCGCTGGCAAATCTTGATCAAAGTAAGTAAGTCGTTCGATAAATCAGGTGTCCACACGCGCAGGCTAATCTCAGATACCCTGTCACGCCATGATGCGCAATATCGCGAAGCTAAAGTACAAATTGGAATTGAGATGGACCCCTACAGCCTCTTATAAAGCGATTTGAAAGACGAATGCATGAGTAAAAGG
The DNA here is from genome assembly GCA_016787925.1 of bacterium. GTDB lineage: Bacteria > CLD3 > CLD3 > SB21 > SB21 > SB21. The sequence continues at coordinate 20,334 of JAEUSK010000046.1, forward strand.
TTCGAAGAGAAAAAAGAAGCGTTTGAATTACTCAATAAGGAATTGAGCGATCTGATCCCCCTTGATCAGCGCATTCAAAATCGCAAGACGGAGAAAAAAGAATCCGGCGATGCACAAACGTCTTCGACGCCCACGCCGGCCAAGGGTATTCCGAAAGAATGGCTTGAGGAGCAGCGCGCACTGCATGAAAAATATAAACTCATCGAGCGCGTTTATAAGTTTTACCGCAATATCATACAAAACATGAGCAGCAGCATCATTTGTATGGATATGAAAGGCGCCATCACTTTTTTGAACGTAAACGCGGCGAAAACGCTGGATTATAAGATCGAAGAACTGCTCGGAAGAAATATGATCGACATCGTAGCTGAACCGGAGAAGAACGGTAAAATCATTGACCTGATGCTGATCGAAAACAAAAGATTTGAAAGTAAAGAAGTCAAATTAATTTCAAAATCCGGAAGCGTAATACCCATCGGATTCAGCACCACGCCGTTGAATGAAAAAACCGAGCAGATCGGCGTCATTATTACTTTCCGTGACTTGACGGAAATGCAGTTGATGCGCAAGCAGGTGGAACGCATGGATCGATTGGCCACGATGGGCGAATTGGCAACCGGTATCGCCCATGAAGTAAGAAATCCACTCGGCGGAATCAAGGCCGCAGCCCAAGTGCTGGAAGAATCGTTTGAAGAAAATGACCGGCGGCTGGAACTGGTCAGCCGCATCGTCCGTGAAATTGACCGCGTCAATAATTTGCTGATGGATTTCTTCAAATTTGCCAAACCGGTCAAACCGGCGAGAAATTATTTTAATGTGGAAACGGTCATTGACAGTATTTATCTGTTGATAGCAACTCAACTAACGAATAAACAGATTATTTTCAGGGAAGAATTTTCGGATGTAGTTCCTCAGATCTATGCTGATCAGCATCAGGTGGAGCAGGTCTTAATGAATATTTTTTTAAATGCGATCCAGGCTATGCCCGAGGGCGGCAATCTGACTGTTAAAACTTACACAACGACGATCGGCGATCTGCCGCATCTGCATTGGTCTGATGACCTTTTTGATAAAAAGCTTCCTTTTGTAGCGATCGAAATCGCCGATACCGGCTGCGGCATTCCGGAAGAGAGCCTTGAAAAAATATTTAATCCGTTTTATACGACAAAAAATGAGGGTATGGGACTAGGGTTATCTATTTGCAGCAGGCTAATTGCGGAAAATAACGGAAATATTCACGTTGACAGCGAGGTCGGCGCCGGGTCAAAATTTATAGTAATGCTTCCGACGCGGTGAAACTGATTTTCGGATAATGAGTAAAAGTCTCAGCGGCTACAGTTTTATAAAACTCAGAGAGATCTGTTTTTAATTTTTTATCATACACGCTCAATCGTACATCCCTTAGTTTTATCAACCCCTTCTCTAATTGCCTGCGGTATCCGACATTATTGTTCTTGCGGCGATGTAACAGAGCGGCGGCCATGTGTATAATTCCCTGTAATAATTTTCTTTGTTCCTCATCCTTTTCAGTCAGCCAGTTAACTTCAAGCGTTTCGTGACATTCAAAAAACTTCTCTTCGTTGAATTGGCTCAAAGCCTTTTGCCACAGTACGGGGTCAATGCTCATTACAGCATCGAGTTGGGCATGTCATGAATATAGGCGTTCATCATTTTAATTTCTTCCGTTCCCTCCGCGATCTTGATTTCCATCAAGTCGCGCATGGAGACCATGCCGATCAGTTTTTCGCCATCCACGATAGGGAGATGGCGCGACCGGATCTTCTTCATTGTTTCCAGGCAGGCGTCGTAAGCTTCGCCGGCATTGCCAACCGCAACATTCTTCGTCATGACATCGTCAATCTTAGTCGTCTTCACATCCAAACCTTCCAGCACCACTCGTTTCATCAGATCCCGCTCGGAAAAAATGCCGCGTAATCTTTTTGTCTGAAGATTATCTACGATTACGACGGCGCCGATGTTTTTTGAAGCCATGAATTGGATGGCATCATAGATAGACGACCCCAGCGCAATACAATACAGTTCCCGCCCGGAGATAATATGGCTGACTGTTTTCATAAACAACCTCCTTCAAAAATAGTTGTTAACTTAAAGCAGAATATATTAAGAATAAGATAATCGAAATTAGTTTTGGAAGCGGATGAAATAGTAGAAGTGATAATCTAAAATAATGTACAAAACTTTTGAATGCAACGAAAATTCTACACGTTATCTTCGCTTTAGTTCCCTCTGCAGCGAGCGGTCGGCATCTCGTTTGGCGATAGATTCTCGTTTATCGTATAAGCGTTTCCCGCGTGCGACGGCCAGTTGGACTTTGACGATATTTTTTTCGTTAAAATACAATGAAAGCGGGACCAGCGTCATACCTTTTTCCTCAACCTGTCTTTGAAGTTTTCGAATCTGAGCGCGGTGCAGCAGTAGTTTCTTGGGTCGGTACTCCGGATGATTATTAAGATTGGCTTGTTTATATTCCGGAATATGGACGTGATAGAGGATCACTTCGCCCTTTTCGATACGCGCGTGGCTGTCCTGCATATTCACCTTGCCGTCCCGCAGGGACTTAACCTCGCTGCCCAACAACGCGATACCTGCTTCGACCGTGTCGATGATTTCGTATTCGTGACGCGCTTTTCGATTGGTGGCAATAGTTTTGATGTCGGATTTTTTTTCAGGCATTGGGAAAGAACAGGTTAAGTGTGTCTAATCGATTTTTTCCCGTATAGGAAATTCCCGCTGTTTCTGAAAATGGTGCGTGATCATTTCGCCGATAAGCCCTGTGGTTATGATCTGAATTCCAACCAACACAAGAAGAATGCCCAAAAAGAGAATCGGGCGGCTTCCGATCGGCGAACCCATAAACCATTCAACGGTAAGATAGGTGTTGATGCCTAATCCGATCATAAGAAAAAAAGTGCCTATCAAGCCAAAAAAATGAAGTGGACGTTTCGTATAACGGGTCAAAAATACAACGGTAACAAGGTCCAAAAAACCTTTCACAAAACGGGACAGGCCGAATTTACTATAGCCGTACTTTCGCGGATGGTGTTGAACGACGATTTCTGTGATGCGCTGGTACCCTTCCCATTTGGCCAGCGCCGGAATGTAGCGGTGCAGTTCTCCATATAAACTGACATCCCGTACCACCTCGCGCCGGTATCCTTTAAGTCCGCAATTAAAATCGTGCAGCGTGATTCCCGTCATCACGCGCGTAACAAAATTAAAAAACCTCGACGGAATCGTCTTGCTGAGAGGGTCAAATCGTCTTTTCTTCCAACCGGAAACGAGATCGTATCCTTCTTCGAGCTTGGCAATAAGGTTTGGAATTTCCGCGGGATCGTCCTGAAGGTCGGCATCCATTGTGATAACATAACGCCCCGCAGCAATTTTAAATCCTTCCGCAAGGGCAGCCGATTTACCATAATTCTTACGAAATTGAAGCGCTTTGATGAATTCATGCTTCGATTTCAATTGACGAATCACTTCAAAAGACCGGTCGGTGCTTCCGTCATCAATGTAGATTATTTCGAACGAACGATTCACGCCTGACATGGCCGCATGAATTCGGTCGGTTAATTCAGGTAATGATTCTTCCTCGTTGAGCAACGGAATAATCACAGAAACATCGAGCGACGCATGCTCGCTTCCCGTTAACGAATGAGCGGGTTCAAAAGGTTTATTCATAGTGACTTAGTTTTGTTCAATAATCTTGACGTCGTCAGGATATTTGATTGTAAACAGGCTGCTGTTAAATGATTTATTCAAAGTACGCACGTTAAAAAAAATACTGAGCAGGTCTTTTTCATTAGGTTTGACAATTCGAACGTACCGTGGCAAAAAATTACCGTCAATATTTTCAAATCGTGTAAATTCTTTTTCCAGAAATATATCTCCGTTAATGTCAAAATGCCGGATACGCATAACGGCACATTGCGCATAAGGGTCTATCCATACCTTTTTAATTTCATTTGGCATACGGAACGTCATAACATAGTATGACTCCTCTGCTGAAAGTTCAGATAGATGAACCAGTTCGTTTTCTTTAAGCCTGGGCAGGCCAATCAGTAATTCAACCATTTCATCAAAACCGATATCGTAGTCAAACGTCTTCCGGATCGCCGAGGAACTGGTCGTACCCTGAATCACATAGCGATTAATAATATTATATACGACGAAAGTCTGTCTGTTTAGCGACGCTTTAAGCCCGTCTATTCCAAGAATGCCTTCAATTTTGATATAAATGGAATCCGGAAATTTGACGGCAATCTGCGCGCTGAGCTGATTGGCAGACTTAGGCGATTCAAGATTCAGCGTGGTTACAGCTTTCATGTAACGAAGGTTCTTGCCGTTCTCATTGTTCTTGCGCACCAGATCCATCGGTTTAATTCCCTCGACGGTTACCGGTTGCCGAATGATCTCTTTTGGAGGCGCGCAGCCGGTACCTGTGATGAGTGCGGTTATAAAAACAAGTGCGAGTAGTTTTTGCAAATAATTCCGTTGCCGATTAGTGGTCAGTTGAATTCAGTTTTTTCTTGATAGTTTCGTTCTCGGGGTTCAGTTGAAGCGCCTTTTGCCAATACGATTTTGCTTCAGAATCGTTCTTCAGCTTGGCGTGTATGTCTCCCAGATGGTCAGCCACTTCCCAGCTCCCGGCATTAGTCTGGTTCGCCTGAAGGACGTATTTTAAAGCCAGTTCATACAAACCCATCTGATAATACACCCATCCCATGGTATCCAGGAAATGCGCATTGGCTGGCGCTATTTTCAGCGCCTTTTGCACCATCAGCAAAGCCTTTTCAAGATTGATACCGCGCTCAGCCAGACTGTAACTGTAATTGTTCAAAATGATGTCATTTTCCGGCTCCAATGTAAGTATTTTCTCAAACAGAGAATCCGATTTATCTAACCATTTCTTTTCCTGATAGAGCGGCGTCAAAAGGCTCATGGAAAGCACATCTTTATGGTTAAGAGAAATGGCTTTTTCAAAATACCGGATCGCATCGTC
>JAEUSK010000100.1 GCA_016787925.1 bacterium
ATAGGTTACCTGATCTTCCACGATACGCGGTGACTGGCCTTCGAATTGGGTATATATAATAACCTGAACATCGCTCAGATCAGGTATCGCATCGATGGATGTATTCATCATAGCATACAATCCCCACCCGATTAAAAAAACAGTGGCGAGTATAACCATGAACTTGTTTCGTATAGAGGCTTCAATGATTTTTTCTAACATAAGTTTTCTCCGTTACATTCCGTCACCCTGAGCGAAGTCGAAGGGCGACTTGAATAATAATCTTTATTTTTTTGGCACGAGCTTCATGCCGCACTTTGGACAGTCGCCAGGTTTATCCATGATCACATCAGGATGCATTTCACAGGTATACAACTGTTTACCTTCTGATTTTTTTTCTGTCTGGCCGTCATGATGCATTGATTCCATGTTGCCGTCTTCCTTCATGGACATTCCACTTGAATCTTCCATATTATGGCCTTTATGTTCATCCATCTTCATCTGCATGGCAGCATGGTTTGTATCTATCGTTGTCTTTCCGGACATTTGATTGATAGCTGCTTTAAGATTGCTTTCCGAGTCGATCAAAAACTGCGATGACACTACGATGCTTTCATCTTCGTGGATACCTTCTAATACTTGCACATATCCTCCGGCGCTAACGCCTAGTTTTATTTCTCGCGGATCAAAAAAGCCGCCGCCTAAGGCAATTACGGCAATATTCCGCTCCCCGCTTCGAATGATGGCTTGTTCAGGTACAGCAATGGTCTTAACCGATATGGGAGACTGAATTTTTACCGTTACAAACATTTCTGGTTTAAGGGCAATCGTCTCTGTGTTTTTCACTTCAATACGTACCTTTGCCGTACGGGATTCCATATTAACAGACGGATAGATATAGGTAATCTTACCCTTGATCGGTTTACCGGGATAGTAGGATATTTCGATCTCCGCATCCTGATTCATTTTTATCCAGGGTAATTCGAATTGATAAATTTCGGCATAAATCCAGACAGTCGACAGATCAACGATTTTATACATTTCCATTCCGGCCATCACATTTTGGCCTTTCACGACCATCTTTTCCATAACTATCCCCTCGAATGGCGAGTAGATCGTCATCGTTTTTTTGACCTTGCCGCTATTTTCCAGTTCAGCAATATCGGACTCCGGAATGTCCCAATACATTAATTTGCGTTTAGCGCCTTCGAGTAAGGTTGAAGAACTTTTCTTCATCTCATCAAGGCTGGACTGCTCCATCCGCTTTTTGTATTGATATGCCTGCAAGTATTCCTGCTGGGCATTGAAGAGGTCTGGACTATACAGCTCCATGAGAGGCTCGCCTTTTCTTACATATTGCCCTGTGTAATCCACATATAGCTTTTCGATCCAACCCATGTACTTGGTGTTCACGTTATAAACGCGGGTTTCATCGAAATCAATTCTACCTACGGCTCGAATTTCTTTTGTCAGTGTTCGCATCAAAACGGGCTCCGTTTTGACTCCGATATTTTGAATGATGCGCGGATCAATTTTGACTCCTTTAGTATCGCCGCCTCCTTCATAGACCGGGACAAGATCCATACCGCAATCCGGCGCTTTACCCGGTTTATCGGATGTAAACCACGGATGCATGGGATCTTGGTAGTATGCAATTTTTTTCTCGCCGCCGGAGGGTTCTTCTTCATAAACAGGAACGTAATCCATTCCGTCAGGAGCCTTTTTCGGGGTTTCCGAAGTGTTTTGCGGATTCATTGGGTCGCGATAATACATTATTTTTCGTTCTTTACTTGTGTCTGTCGCTGTGTCCTGACTTTTAGGGCTGAAAATGATCCAGCCAGCCCCTATGCCTAATACAATGCTGATAAGAATAATGGATATGATTTTCATAACAATAATCTCCTAACGGGATAATTTTTCATTGATTTCATTTATGCTCATTCCGACAGCCTGCTCGATCTTTGCGGTATCGGATACGAATTCCATGTTAGCCATGTAATAATCCTGCTTGGCCATCAGCAGCATACGATAGGCGTCAAGAACCATAAGAAATTCAGTTTTATTTGATTGATATTCGGCAATTAAAAGTTCCAGCGAATGTTGCGCTTGCGGGATGATCGTGTTTTTGTAAATCATCATACGGCTGTAGTCGCCCTCGATCCGTGATAACGAAGATTGAATTTCAAATCGAACCATATTGCTCATATCTTTGTATTGATTTTGAACCTTCGTGATGTTAAGCCGGTTTTCCTGAACACGGCCCTGATATTTACCTTTTGACCACCAGGCAATGGGAATATTCACGCCGACCATTAACGACCAAAAATCACTTGAAGTGTTGGACATGTTTTTGTACTGGCCTTTGACCATGATATCCGGATAAAACTCCTTTTTCGCCGCTACTAATTCTGAACGATTCATTTCAATTTCAAACTTCATCGCTTTCAATTCCGAGCGAATGTTGTCAGCAAGACCAATCAAACCTTCATACGTGTACCGTGGCATAGCGATATCCAAATCCGGAACCAGCCCTAACGCATTATTGGCTGGCTGACTTATCAGCGTGTTAATCATCGCTTCGACGACCTTTTTTTCTCTTTTCAATTGGATGGCCTCTTCGATAAGCTTAGATAACTCAGTCTGTGCACGCACAACATCCGATTGTTTTCCCATTCCAACTTCTAATTGCTTCATCGCTATATCAATCAAGCTTGACATAAGATTTTGATTAGCTTCATTGATTTCCAGTTTCCGTTGAATCAGATATAATTCGTAATAAGCCGTCTTCAGATCGAGAATGAATTTTTTCTCTGCCGCTTTATAAGTTTGTTCCAGCATGTCGGCATTATTGATCGCAACTTTGCCCATGGCTGAGAGTTTACCCGGCCATGGAAACATTTGTTGTATGAAGTAGTCCGTTTCCATACCCTTACGCGTTGGAATGGGGAAAGACTGGATGGGTGTTTGGTAAAACTCGATCCCAACTTGGGGAGCGTCCCACGCCGTTACCTGATTAAATCGTGTCTTGGCGGCATTAGCCTGATCTCGCAGTGATTGCAATTGCGGATTATTCTCAAGTCCTATACGTACCAGAATGTCGAGATGTAAGGTGTCGCTGACAGCTTTTTCTTGTGCCCGAAGGACAGGAACAAACAAAAGAAATAGAATAAATTGAGTGATGATTCGGTTCATGGTACAGTACCTCTCTTATTATATCAGCCCATAAATACAATCTCATAGAAAATTTCTTTCCTTTGAGAAGAAGAATAGTTCATAACATTGCGCCCGACAACACTTAAACATCGAGCAAATGCTTTACAAAGCTATTCTTGCGTAAAAATAGGAATGATTAAATAAGGAAGGTCTGTAAGTACAGGATGCGGTCGTGTGAGGAAAATTCTGGATATTTAGTATTGGTTGGATCGTGAGCAAATTTGAAAGGTACCTGAAATTCAAAAACTGTCTCTTCTATGCCTGAAAATACCTGGGTCTGAATTTTGCCAACCTCTGTTTTTTCCGAATTCACATTTCGGGTTAGCTCTCGAGCTTCATCTTTGACAATCTTTGTAGGCGAACAACAGCACGCATCGTCATTCTTGATCGAAAGTTCAAAACCTACCGGTGTTTCCGTGCACGATGTTTCCTTCATCTCATGCATGTCGGCGGCAGCAGCTTCCGCCGGGCTTGCCATACAGCAGGCCATCGTGGAGGCGCATAGATTAGCAGTACCGACATTCCATACCAACACAGAGGTCGATACGAAAACCCTGATTACATTCCGTGCTATTTTTTTTGGCTTTTTCATAACATTATATAACACCCTTACTACTAAGGTAACCTGATACCGAGCACAAAACAATGACTTTTGTCATGTTTTTACGTTTTTTTAAAAATAGTTTTTTTATATATGTCTATGTTATTTAATACATTGTCGACAGTCCTGTGGATAACTGCAATCAAAAAGCGCTTATTATTAAAACATATCTAAAAATTCTGAGAGTAAAGACTATAAGAACAAACCATTGCAGCCGTACTCTCAGTAATCCACCAACAATTGTCAACGGGTCGCCAATAACCGGTAACCATGATCCTAGTAAACTCCATGTTCCATACTCGCGCATCCACTTCAGTGCAAGACGACCAGCCCTAGATGAATTAAGTTTAGCCTGCGTTTTGTCGGCAAACAAAAACCCTAAGCCATAATTCAATAAACAACCAAGACAATTGCCGATGGACGCCGCAATGAGTGCCGATTCTTGCGATATGCCCGTTTTGATTCCGGTTAACAAAATCACTTCCGAGCTAAACGGCAAAAGAGTTGCGGCTAAGAATGATAACAGAAGCAACCCTAATGATCCGTAAGATGAAATTAGGTGTTCGTAAATTGAAACAAAGCTATCCATAAATCATCATCACTTAGAAGCTAAATAATAGCAATAGGTGCCTATCGAAGTATTGATGTAATCTACTTCATGCACGTCGTTAAAGTTCGACTGTTCAATCAAACTCGGTAACAACCCTCTAACGTTATCCTGTGTAGTTGTAAATCCGTCAATAAGTTGGACCATAAAGAAATTCAACCGTCTAAATTTTGACTTGGGTTTTCCCCAATCTCCGATAACAAGCTTTCCTTCGGGTTTAAGAACGCGATACATTTCTTTGAGGACTGCAATTTTGCCTGGTTTGTTCAGGTGATGGAACACTAATGAGCTAACCAATGTATCAAATGTATTATCTTCAAAAGGCAGGTTATTACCATCATAAAGCGCGAGCGAAGATGATACAAAATATTTAGAAAGATTTCGTTCCGCAATCTTTTTCACTTTGGGATCGATATCGATCCCATATAATTTAGCCTTGGAATTTCGTTCATTAATAAGAATCAAATTCTTACCTGTGCCAAATCCAAACTCCAGAATGAGGTCCTTATCTTGAGGATCAACAAAATCCACAAGACGGCTTCTGAATTTTTGTTCTGGCATAGTAAGTTTTATAGCCAGATCATAATAACCTGTTAGCCAATCAAAACCTAAAGCTGGCTTGAATTCTTTAGAGCTTTTCATAAATTCTCCAAACAATTAAGAAGACGATTATTTTCATTTGGCTTTCTCGATATTTAGGAAAACCATTTCCGTTTTAATCACAACAGGAATTCTTATCGGACTTAAGTTTTCGCCTAAGTCGCCACACCCCTAAAGCGAGCAATCCAATTATTAATATAATTGGAACAATATATTCCTGCGTAAATGCCATTTTCATTTCTCCTTTCTAGTTGTATATTACTCTATCTGGAAGAATCGGTTGATCGACCAGTAATCCATAACATTTGATGTGTTCCCGCCCGGTCAAACCAGACCATTAATTGAGGTTTCAATAATTCAACGTTATTCCTGCTCCTAAACCCATATCGCTGTCATAATGTGTGGAGAAAGAAAAATATTTTGTGACAATATATCTGAAGCCGGCCATATATTCTTTATCCGTATTTGTCATAAAATTAAATCGCAAGCGGCTGGTTATGGAAATGTCTTCCCTGCTGAATTGAAAACGAAACTTACCATCCGAATCAATTCTTGTATCGGCAATTACCAACATCGGCAAAGTATATTGCACACCCGCTACAAATGCTTTTCTATTGTTCTTGTTGCTTATCTGACCGAGAAAATTCTTTTCCTGAGAGGTTACCTTTTTATAATGATAGTCAAACCCAGCATAAGGGAAAAACCATTGCATCCGGTCAAGATAGCGCCCAACATTAATTTCACTCTCGTAACCATGTTTATCGTGATAACCCAAATGCCATAAAGTTTGCAGTTTCCATCGGGTATTAGCATACATGGCTTCACCATCACTTCCGTTGCTTTCCAAACCTACGCGGGCCATGGGGTGAAATTCACGGTCGTCATCAAACAGTTTCTGGAGCGCTTTCTGAGGATCGGGCAGATCTGGGTTTGCGGGTGAATTTTCATAACTGAAAACCCTGCCCATGCCGCTCATCATGTGGTATAAAATATGGCAATGAAAAAACCAATCACCGCCTGGCTCTGAAGCGGCAAATTCTATTGTATCTCTCTCCATTGGCATGATGTCTATTATATTTTTCATGGGGGCATATTCGCCTTGTCCGTTCAGCACCCTAAAATCGTGTCCGTGAAGGTGTATTGGGTGCCGCATCATGCTATTATTAAAAAGAATAATTCTTAGGTTTTCTCCTTTTTTAATAAGGATTTTATCTGCTTCTGAAACCGTTTTATTATCCAATGTCCATACATAACGGTTCATATTTCCAGTCAGGTCAAATTTTAATACTTTTAAGGGTCCCGCCGGCAAAGTTGTTTTTTCGGGCGAACGTAACATGTCATAATTGAGCGTTTCAATATTTTCTGATCCTTGATGAGTGTGGCGGTGCTCCTTCTCTTTCATCTGGCCATCCATCTTCATATTGTCTGTTTCAATGTTATCTTCAGGGTTTCCTGGCCCTGTTATTTCCGGATACATAACAGTATTCATGTCCATGATCTGATTGCGCATTTCCATACCATCCATTTCTATCATATTGCCGTTCATATCCATCATGTCGTTCATCATTTTCATTCCGGCAAAGTATTTTAGCTTTGGTAGCTTTGTTGCCGGCACTTTTTCTCCGCTACCTAACCATAATGAAGCCGATCCGGTACGGTCTTCCGGGGTTACTAAAAATTCATAGCTCTTGTTGTCGGGAATAGTTACAACAACATCATAGGTTTCTGAGACGGCTATAATTAGTCTGTCAACTTCTATCGGTTCAACATCATTGCCATCGCTGGCTACAACCGTTATTTTACCGCCTGCATACGTAAGCCAAAAATAATCGGATGCACCGCCGTTTGCTATACGCAATCTTACCTTATCTCCCGCTTTAAATTGGGGCTGCTCATTTTGGTTTCTCCCGTTTATCAAGAAATTATCATAATACACATCGCTTACGTCCATTGCATTCATCCGTTTCCATTCATTGGCGAGTTTTGTT
>JAEUSK010000129.1 GCA_016787925.1 bacterium
TACAAAAACTTGATCGAGGTTTTTTCAGAATGAACATCGACAGAAGTTTTTCGGTAAAAGGTTTTGGAACCATACTAACGGGAACCGTTTTGTCTGGAACTGCTCGTAACGGTCAATGGATTGAGTTATTGCCAGCTAAGAAAGCGGTACGAATCCGCGGGCTGCAGAAGCATTCCCAGGCAGTTGAAGAAGTAATGATCGGTGACCGTGCTGCAATTAATGTTTCAGGAATTGATAATGAGCCGATAAAACGCGGCAATGTTTTGGCTGAACCCGGCCACTTGATGCCAACAAATACGTTTTTTGCCAAATGGTATATATTGAAATCCGTAAAAAAAACCATCGAAAAACAAATACGGGTTCGTTTACATATGGGTACAGCCGAATTATTTTGCAAAGTTCATATCGTCGGAGAATCAATTAAGGGCGGCGAAAGCGGATATATTCGTGTATTTTCAGAAGATCCGCTGGTCTGCATACGCGGAGAGAGGTTTATTGTGAGGGAAACTAATTCCTCGATGACACTGGGCGGAGGTATGGTCTTAGATCATCTTCACCCTGAAATCATACCGGAGTTGCCATATCTTCGAGTCATGGAGAACGATAGTTTGCCAACAGCTATGCGCGAATTCATAACTTATCACAAGATTGTCAGCGTTACGGAAATCATTTCAGTTTTCGGGTTATCGAATTCAATTATCAAAAACGAGTTAAACAAATTAGAAAAATTAAATCAGATTGTTATTGTAGGTGAACAAGGAACCGCGCTTGACGTTAATCATTTTTCTGCTTTACAAAAACAATTAGTCAATGCGGTTGAGAAGTTTCATCAAGAGCGCCCAGCTGACAAGGGGCTTAAAATAAGCGAGTTGAGAATGAAACTGTCGGGGGCTATGCTGGGTGATGTTTTTGATTTAGTTCTGAAAATAATGGTTCGTAAAAACGTGTTGACCGACGAAAAGGAGATAGTCTACCTTTCGTCGCACCGTATTCAAATCAACACCAATGAACGGGAGTTAATCGAGAAAATCAAATTCATCTTGGCACAAACCCCTTTTTCGCCGCCTTCGGTCGAGGTCATTGAAGCCGAAATGAAATTACCGGCTTCGGAACTTCAGCGCTTACTGAGGATCATGGTGCAGCTCGAATTAATAGTGAAAACGGACAAAAATCTCTATTTTCATGGGGATGCAGTGCGGGAAGCAAGACAGTTTATTATTGATTTTATTGGTGAAAAGGGTCATATTAAAATCACAGATTTTAAAGATCGGTTTCACACAAGCCGGAAATTTGCCCTATCGCTTTTAGAGTATTTTGACGCCATTCAAGTTACGTCCCGTAACGGCGATCGCAGGGAGTTGCTACATCCATAAAAATGAGTGATCAATCATGAAAAAGTGCGTTTGTATTCTTATTGGCTGCATGATGATCCCCTTAAAGGTTTATTCACAAGAACTTTTTGGAAGCGGAATTAATTCAAGTATATATTTAACGCCCATGGCCATGGCTTCGGGTGATTTTAATAGAGACGGCATTGCCGATATTGTTGTGTGCGGAAAAAATGATCTTGACGGTTCCGGAATTATGTCCGTGCTTTTTGGAAAAGGGGATGGAGGTTTTAAGAGCAAGATTGACATGTCCACGGACAAATATGCTGTCAGTTTAGTTGTAACGGATATGGATAACGACGGCCTTGATGATATTGTCACCGCTAACAGAGAATCGCAGACTGTCACCATCTTTATGAATCAAAAATCCGGCGGATTTAAAATAAAAGATCCGATCAAAATTAAAGGAGAGCCCGGCTTTATCGGTGTTGGTGATTTTACAAAAGACGGTAAACCGGACATCGCCGTCATAGTGCCGTCGAGCAAAGAGATGCTAATTTACAAAGGGACATCCTATAAGTTGGCTGCAACAACCGTTTTGGAATCGACTCCGGTTGCTTTAATTGCCAAAGATTTTGCCGGAAGCGGGTTGTCGCATATGCTGATTTCTTTTGAAGGGCTTTCAAATGTGGCGCTGATCGCGCCTGCTGAAATCAGTTCGAAAGAGTGGCGTTTTCATAAGGTCAAACTTGATATGTTGACTACGCCGCATTTTGCTCAATTAAACGATATTAACGGAGACGGATTTAACGACGCGGTTATTCTAAAGAGCGGAGAAAAAGAATTAGCCGTGCATCTTGCCGAGGCAGGCGGTTTGATCTTGGACGATATTCACACGGTAAAAATTCCTGAAGGCGCCAGGATATTTGCAATAGGAGATTTTAATAATGATAAAAAACCGGATATCGCAGTTCTTGATTCCACCAATACCCAAGTTGTCATTTATTTGAATCAATCAACGGGAGCATTCACCAGTTCGTTCAGCGATGCAAAAGCGGCGCTCATTTATGAGAACGATTCTTCCAAACCGAATTCGTTTGATATGGGAATGATGTCGTCCTACAAGAAAGCAAGCATGATCATCTACAATGAGGCGGCCAAACCCGTTCGAAAATATTTCGAATTTGATTCCGACCTGCCGGACGAACAGCAGTTTGCGCTGGAGTGGAACGGGTTAGACGAAAATGACGCCGCAATGCCGGATGGAAAATATGTTTTTTATTATAAACTTGGCGGAGTGGTGGTTGCGCGTGTTGTCAAAAAATAAACCAGAAAGGAAGACCATTATTAAATTTTGTCTGATCGTTTCAGGGCTTCTGGTTTTCCATGGTCTCTCCATCTTTTCACAGAACAACACGCTGAGTGTACAAAGATTTCAAAAGGAAACGGACCGGCTTATTAATCAAAAGTTTTTGGATAACGCGTTTTGGGGAATTCAGATTCAATCGCTTAAAAACGGTGACATACTCTACTCCCATCACGCAAAAAAAAACATGATTCCGGCGTCCAATATGAAACTTTTTACTTCGGTCTTTGCATTGGACAAGCTGGGCCCGGATTTTCAGTACACTACAACAGTATATCTGCATGGCCGTTTTGAAGACGATACGACGTTTACGGGAAACGTGATTCTACGCGGAATGGGCGATCCTACAATTTCGGGAAGATTTTTTGATAATAAAGTAACCAAAGTTTTGGAAGACTGGGCAGACAGCATTGCTGCAAAAAAAATAAGAATAGTTCACGGCAGAATTATCGGAGACGACAATTTTTTCGGCGATGAGGTGCTCGGCAAACACTGGGAGTGGGATGAGGAATCTTATTGGTATTCTGCGCAGGTAAGCGGTTTGTCATTTAACGACAACTGTGTGAATTGGTACGTCACGCCTACTCGGATTGGTCAACCTGCAAAGATTCAACTTGCGCCCGGAACAAGTTATGTGACCATTGATAACCTAATTACAACTGTAGCGGGTACGTCTGAATCGCAGGAGATCGAATTTACAAGAGAGCGCAGTTCCAACTTCATTCGTGCGACCGGAAAAATCGCGGCTAACTCTGATGTTCAGGCTGGTTTTGTCACTGTTGAAAACCCAACGCTCTATACGGCAACAGTTATGAAAGAGGTTTTACAAAGAAGAGGTATACAGGTTGACAGCGCATCGGCAGATATTGACAACTTGACGGCTTATACGTATCATGATAGCGATACGACGGTAATGCGTATTGCCATTTATCAGTCGCCAAAACTCGACGAGATTCTAAAAATTGTAAATAAACGAAGCCAAAACTTATTTGCCGAGCAGTTGCTGAGAACGGTTGGTGCCGTAATCGATTCCGACGGAACCGGACGGAGGGCGCTGAAAAGCGAAAAAGAGTTTCTTAAAGAAATAGGGATCAATCCCGACCAAATGTATATCATGGATGGCTCCGGGTATTCGCGCACCAATTTGGTTACGCCGGAGAGCATCGTGGCTCTCCTTAAATTTATCAGACAGCACAAGTATTGGAAAGTATTTTATGAATCGCTTCCAAAGGCGGGAATCGAGCGATCACTGAATCATCGTATGAAGAATACGCCAGCCGAAGGCAATGTGCGCGCGAAGACAGGAACGCTGGACAATGTGTCGACCATCTCGGGTTTCGTAAAAACGGCAGACGGCGAAGAAATGGTTTTCAGTATTATGTGCAATAATTTTAATATTGATAATTTGGAAGTGCAAAAAGTTCAGGATGCCATACTGGTGAATCTGGCTTCTTTTAGCAGGAATTAGACTATGGATCGATTACTCTCGAACAAATTATTTGAAGGCCTGTCGGATTCTCATTTTGAGCGCCTGGAGAGTTTCATCAAAATCAAAAAATACCCCAAAGACTCCGCGCTTATTGAGGAGGGGGTTCACGGAGAAACGTTATATCTTTTGATATCCGGAAAAGTTAAAGTTTCAAAAACTTCCGACAACGGCAAAGAACTAGTCCTGGCAATTCGGAGCGGCGGCGATTTTTTTGGTGAAATGTCCCTATTGGAAGATGCCCCGCGATCGGCGCGTATTATGGCCATAGAAGACTGTGAAGCCGGATTAATTGCCAAAAAAGACTTTACAAAAATGATGCTTGAGGAGCCGCAGGTTGCTCTAAATATTCTAAAAACCGTCAGCGCCAGGCTAAGGCAAACAAATGACCAGATCATCGAAAGCTTTTTAGAGCGTGAAAAAGCCGGCCAAAAACAGACGGAACGTTTTCAGGCTTTATTTGAATTTAGCAAAGCCATCACGGCCGACTGCGAAGAACGCACTCTTTTCAAACTAGCGCCGGTCATTCTAAAAGATCAGTTGAGTTGCGATAACGTGAAGCTTTTCCTGTACGATAAAACGGCGGAAGAAGTATCGTCGCTTGACGAACGCGGGACTCTTCAGCAGGAGTCAGCAATTGGCTCCGTCTACACCAATCTTATTCAGATTAAGAAGACCTTGCAGATCCATGATTTCACTTCATTGGAGCATTACCGTAACGCCGAACCCGTGTCTTTCTGGAAAAACACGGCAAGTGTTCTGGTGGCGCCCATCATAGAGGACCGTTTAGTAAAAGGGTGTATCATCGTCAAGAGCAATATAGCCCGAAAATGGCCGGAGGATGATGAAGCGTTTGTCGCCATGCTGTCATCGTATGTTGCTATATCCCTTAGAAATATCAGCCTGCGAAAACAAATGTTGGTTACTGAAAAACTATCGGCAGTTGGGAAAGTATCCAGTTCTATTCTGCACGATTTCAAAAATTTATTATCGGTGATCGATAATTACGCCAAATTCATTCTAAAAGCAGACCATCTCAACGATGTTAAGGCCTATGTCGACAAAATTCTTACGAGTTCGAACCTGATGATTTCAATGTCCCATGAAGTTCTGTTCTATGCTCAGGGTGAAGTTAAATTGAATCGAAGGGAATGGCCTTTACTGGATATTTTTAATACGGTGATACAGCTGATTGAAAACCGATTGAAGGCCAACCATATTTCTCTGACAGTAAATGTTCCGCCGTCAATGAATTGCACATTCGATTCTGATAAGATCAGTCGCGCGTTCTACAATCTGCTCATTAACGCGTGCGATGCAGTTCCGAAATCAAAAGGCGCCGTCGTCATCGACGCTAAGGCGGAAGGCAAAACGCTGACGATCATCATATCGGACAATGGATCGGGAATTTCGCAGCAAGTTCTGCCGCGTATTTTCGACCCTTTTGTTACAACCAAATCGCACGGCACCGGGCTAGGGCTTGCAATTGTAAAAAATATCGTAGATGCCCATGGAGGAAAGATCGAGGCGCAAAGTCATCAGGGCGGCGGGACACGCTTTATCATGACTTTTCCATTAGAAAATAAGATCGCATGAGAAAAAGTTTTCTGATCTCTGT
>JAEUSK010000132.1 GCA_016787925.1 bacterium
TCTCAAATGAATTGAATTACTGATGAAGAATAACGGTTCGTAAATACGTAAGAAACCAAAACAAAACTCAATAGGCCTTATAGGTTTGTATGACCAAAGAATTCAAAATCCTTTCCATCGACGGCGGCGGCATCCGAGGTATTTGCCCGGCCATCTATCTGGATCATATTCAACAATCCCTCGATCACCCGCTCTACGAATATTTCGATATGATCGCCGGGACCTCCACCGGCGGCGTCATCGGGCTCGCCATTGCGCTTGGGGTTCCAATCGATCATGTCATCAAGGTTTTGCGGGAAGGTTCCCCACGCCTCTTTAAAAAACTGTCCAGAGGTTATCTGAAGCCTAAGTACAGAACCGAAGCGCTCATTTCGGAGATCAAGCTGATGATCGGCGAAACGGCTATTCTGCACGATGCGCGCAGGCGGGTGTGCATACCGTATGTTGACCTGGCCGAAGGCAGAGCCAAGGTTTATAAGACGCGGCACCGCGAAGACTACGTGCGCGATCAGAATATGCCCGCATGGAAAGTAGCCGCTTCTACCGCTGCAGCGCCGGTGTTCTTTTCGCCTTTTGAAGTTGACGCGGACAGAACCAATGTGGACGGAGGCTTATGGGCAAATAACCCGAGCGTCGCCGCGTTGACGGAAGCTCTGCACATGGGGATTCCCGTCGAAGAGGTCAGAATATTGTCCATAGGAACCGGCACCAAAGGCTTCAAAAAAATAAAACCAAAATGGGGATACGGTCTGGTAGGTATGTACAACGCGATGATTGACCTGTCGATGCAAGTGCAATCGGAGAGTTCGAATAACATCGTTAAACTCATTTGCGGGGAGCATTATCACCGGATCCAGTTTCAGCTAAGCGGCCCTCACTCATTTACTCTGGATGACGTCGGCAGCCGGCAAGTTCTGGAGGCATTCGCTCTGGAAGAAGCGGCAAGATCGGCAGTGGAAGTAAAAAAGATTTTTTTCAGTTCTCTCACAGAACCGTTTACACCTTTGCCGTGACGGGATCCCTCGTCGTGCCGGGCTTCGAAACATAATTCTGAAAAAGAACGAACCACCTTTTGGCAAAATAGAAAACTAGAGCCTTGACCCGTGCCTTCTGAGCAGCGCAGCGGCTATCCCCACTGAAAAAAGCATCAGGACAAACGCCACATAATACGGCATATCATGTCCGGCAAAATCATACGCCACGCCGCCGATCGCCGGACCAAGCATTCGCGCGAGACTGGCAAAACTCTGTACCACACCGAGAATAGAGCCTTGTTCCGTCGGATCGGCTAACTGCGAACTCAAACTCATGATCGTCGGCGTCATGCAACTGCTCCCAACTGCCAAAAGCGCAACGAAAATGCCAAGTGACATCAGTCCGCCAACAGGCAATGCCGATAAAATTGGAAACCCGATAAACCCAATACACATCATCGTCGCACCGGCAAAAACCAGGTTTCGCTCGACAAATAGCCGAGTTAATCTGCCGATCAAAGCGCCTTGGATGACTACGCTGAAAACACCAATTTCCGCAAAAAACCATCCCATACCTGAAGTAGACAACTTGAAAGGTTCTTCCATAATAAAGAGAGGGAACGATGCATATATGTTCGAAAATGCAACGGTCGCAATAAAGAGCAGCAGGATGATCAGCCCTAATTGCGGCGTCTGCAGGGCTGTATGTAATGCTTTGACGTCAATCAACGCCTTATCTGAATGCGTCGTTCTCAGATCGGCGCGCAAAGATTCCGGTAATAAAAAATAGGCGGAAACAAAATTGACCAAACATAATCCGGCGGCGATATATCCCGGCAAGGCGTATTTCATTTCGCCGAAATAATCGGCTGAAAACACGCCGCTGATCAACGGTCCGAAAATAAATCCAAGCCCGAATGCCGCGCCGATCATTCCCATTCCTTTGGAACGGTTCTCCACGGTCGTGACATCGCTGATATACGCCTGCGCTACGGAAATATTTGCATTGGCAATCCCGGCAAGGATGCGCGATAGAAAAAGCATCCACAAAGAGAAAGCGGTTGAAAAAATTAAATAAGCAATAAACGATCCGCCGATAGTGATCAAAAGTATAGGCCTGCGTCCATACCGGTCCGACAGCCTTCCCCACAGCGGCATGAACACGAAGGACATAAGTGAAAACACGCTGAGCAGAAGCCCGATGACTACGCCTGATGCACCGAAATTCTGCGCATAGAACGGCAGTAGAGGAATCACAATTCCAAAACTGACCAGATCAATAAAGACCGTAATAAAAACCACCAGCAAAGGAGAGCGTTTCATGAATATCCTGCACTATCCGGTTTTGTTCTTTTTGAAATTCAAAGTTTGACTAAATTCATCGAGCCGTATTCGATTACCGATTATTCATTATTTATCGTTAACTGTTCAATGTAATCTGTTTCGCTTCTCTTGCTTTTGCTTCATCCACAAAGAACAACAAAACCATTCCTGCTATAAAAAAAACAATGAGCGATAAAATAGATAATCGTGAAGATCCCGTTACCTGCCGAATGACCGCAAAGGCCAGCGGACCCCAGATCGCAGAAAATTTCGTAAATACGGAATAAAAACCGTAAAATTCCGCAGCGGCGCCTTCGGGGATCATCGCCCCGTAATACGAACGGCTCAGAGACTGCGACGCGCCGAGTATAATGCCTACCACAATTCCAAGAACCATATACTCAGCCGACGTCGTCATATAAAACGCGTATACCACGACGCATGACCATAACAAAAGCGTCAGCATGATCGTATTCTTAGTTCCGAAACGTTCCGCTAATTTGCTGAACCCCAAAGCTCCGCCCGTCGCTACGAGTTGTATGATAAGAAGCGTGATCATGAGAACAGCGGTTGATAACTGTAATTCCTCTTTTCCGTATATGGTCGCCATGACGATGACCGTTTGAATACCTTCGTTATACAACATGAAAGCGAGTAAAAATAAAATCAGATGTTTTAATTTGCCTACTTTTCTCGTTGTGATCACTGTTCTTTGAAGTCCGGTCAAAATATACGCGATGATAATCGGTTTATTCCGATACGCCTCAGGCAATACTTCCACAGACTTTTCTTCATGTACCAGCGTCCATGTAAATATGGAAAAACCGGCCCACCAGATTCCTGAGAAAACCAGAACAATTCTCACAGCTTCGTTTTGCGATAAACCCAAACTTTCATTCCCCATAATGAGCCCGAGAGAGATCAGGAACTGGATATCGCTTCCGATATAACCATAGGCAAATCCCTTTCCCGAAACCCAGTCCATTTTGTCGGGTGACGCGATCTTGGTCAAAAGTGAATCATAAAAAACATTGCCGCCCACAAATCCGATCTGCGCAAGGGCCAATATGATCATCGTCATCCAGACGTCGCCGGTCCCGCAAAAGTAGAGCAGTACGGTAAACAAACTTCCGGTATAACAAAATGCCATTAGAAATTTTTTCTTAGACGAACTGAAATCCGCAATCGCGCCCAGTACCGGTGCGCAGAGAAAAACGAATAAGGCGGAACTGCTGATGACAAATCCCCACAATGACGTTGCACTGTAAATCGTCCCGCCGATATTGAAACCCTCTTTCGGCACAACA
>JAEUSK010000246.1 GCA_016787925.1 bacterium
CCATGGTTTTTTATTTTAATCCCGTTGCACCATGCCTCGCAAAAAACCTCCGCGTAAAGACTACGTCATTATTCCTGTTTATCTTCGTGTTAACGCAGACACGGCATACACCGGTAAAGGCGTGACCATCGCATTTATTGATAGCGGATTCTATCCACATCCCGAACTGGAGAAACCCGATTCCCGTATTCTGACAATGACGGATGTGACGCCGGAAAAATTTAAGGAATCGGATTTCGAATGGGTTCGCGCTTCGAGTTGGCACGGAACGATGGTGGCCTGTGTTGCTTGCGGCAACGGCAATTCTTCAAAAGGATATTACCGTGGAATTGCCAGCGCTGCTTCGGTCGTGTTAATCAAAGCCTTTGACGGCAAGACCATCCGATCTGCGGCAATATTGAAAGCGTTACAATGGATTCTCAAGCATCATAAGGAATACCGTATTCGTATTGTCAATATTTCACTGGGTGGCGACCGGAATGAATCGAGTAAACGAAGCCGTATTTGCAAAACTATAAAAAAACTAAATCAACTTGGGATTACCGTAGTTGCTGCTGCCGGGAATAATCCGACGAAAGGAGTTATCCCGCCGGCCAGTTGTCCTGATGTTATCACGGTCGGCGGAATTGATGATAATAATTCAAACGAAGAAAAAATGATTACGGACTATGGGTCATCGTTCGGTAGAACGTCAGACGGGTTTATGAAACCCGAGATCGTTGCGCCGAGCAGACTACTGCCCGCGCCGATGTTATTACAAAATGAAATATATGAGGAGTCGCAAACTCTGCATGCGTTGTTAAAATTACCGTTAAACGAACTCAAGGTAAAGTTCAAAAAGCAAATTAAGAAGACAAAGTTAGACCAAACTTTGATTAATAAAAAGCCGAAAGAAATAAAAAAAGCAATAATTGAGCGACTGAGAGTTGAAAAATTCTTTGCGCCGCATTACCAGCATGTGGACGGAACCAGTTTTGCAGCGCCGATCGTTTCGTCGATCATTGCGCAAATGCTGGAGGCTAATCCCAAACTCACACCTTCCCTAATCAAAATGATTCTGACAACCACGGCGCGAAGGTTACCTGATATTGTTCCGGAAAAACAAGGCTATGGTCTGATCACTGCGCGCGCCTGCGTTCAAAGAGCTTTGGAAGAAACACATCTTCATTTGGTCGAAGTGTCGCCGAAGATTTTGAAGCACCGGATCGTATTTTATTATCATGATCATCATGCGAAAAAAGTTACACTGGTCGGCGATTTCACCGCTTGGCAAAAAGATATGATCGTACTTCATAAAGTAGAAGAGGGATTCTGGCGAATTGATATTCCTTTATTGTCCGAGGGCAGTTACCAATACAAGTTTCTTATCGATGACAAGCGCTGGGCAGAAGATCCGCTGAATCCTTTGAAAGAAAATGACCATTATAATGGCTTAAATAGCGTTCTGATCGTGCAACACTCCTCTTGATTTATCCATTCCTAGCGAACTCCTACTGTAGTTAGATTTCACACTGTGACCTAAATCACATTTACTCGTAACGTATAATCCATTGTAAATTATAGAAATAACTTTGGCAGAGGCTTTGCCCTCATTTAAGCTAAGAAAACGACTTAACTACTTTAAGAAGGAAAAGTTTTATGAAAAGTTTAATCAAATTAACAATGGCCGTAGTAGCGCTGGCCTTCGTTTCTGAAATTGCTTTTTCTCAGGAAGATGAATTGGGTTTATCAGAAAAGCCGCATGCTTTGGTTTTACATAACAGAATAGGATTTGCAGCCGGTAACGTGAGCGGCATCGGCATATCATATGAAAGGAATATCTCACGAAATTTTTCAACTCTTTTTGTTATCGGCGGAGTTGCTCAAAAAAGCAACAGCGATTTTAATACAGGATTATCATTAAAATATGCATTTAGCCGTATTACAAATCGCATCGCGGTGTACACGGTTGTAGGCGGAAGTTACTTCTATGATCGCAAGATCAACGGCATCTATGATGAAACAACGGGCTCATACAGTCTGGATAGAGTTCGCAAATACTTGAAACTCGGCGCAGGCCTTGGTATCGAAGCTTTATTTTTCGATGGCCGGCTTGGAGTAGATCTCAATTTCATAGGTATCGGCGCCAGCTATCAGAAAAGGGAACACGATGATGCGTTCGGTTTTGGCGATAAGCCGATCCGCGGGCCTCAGATCAATCTGACCTATCACTTTTGATAAAGCATCTCTCTCCTCCTTCTGTTGCAAAGGCTGTAAATGTAAGGTTTACAGCCTTTGTTTTTTATCGGAAAATCCTATATAAACAGTTGCTTTTTTACGTGAATTATTGTAATTTTGCCATCCTAAAAGGAATATGAATACTTTTTTATAAATCGAATTTCAGGAGAATCTTGTTATGATGACGAAAATCAGGGAGAAGACCCATCTTCTCTTATACGTTTTGATCTTTTGTTTTGTGGGACTTATCGTGATCGAATGGGGCGCTAATTACTCCGATACGGCCCGCGCCACGCGCGGTGTTATCGGTAAAATCGACGGCGATGACATCCGTTATGCCGATTTTCAGACCGCGTATTATAATCAAATTCAGCAAGCGCAGCAGAAAAAAGACGGCGAGTCCCTGTCTGAATCGGAAATGGAAATGATAAGCGATCAGCTATGGAATCAAATGATCGAGGAAACCCTGTTACGCAATTTCATCATCAAGAACGATATAGCTGTCGGCGATTCCGAAGTCGTATTTCATTTACGAAACAATCCGCCGGACTTTTTGAAACAAAGTCCTTCATTTCAAACCGACGGTACTTTTGACGCGAACAAATATGTTCAGGCATTAAGCAACCCGGCATACGCCAAAGAATGGGCTCAGATCGAAAATATTCTTCGCATGCAATTGCCTTATTCAAAATTACAGAGCATGATCGTGCTTTCTGCGCGCGTAAGCGATGCAGAACTTCGGCAAGAATATGCGCGGCGTAATCTGAAAATAAACGGACAACTGATATTCTTCAGCCCCTCAGAATTTTCAGCGAATACGATCGATGTTTCAGATGATGAGTTGAAGGCCTATTACGAAGCTCATTTAGACGAATATAAGGAACCGGAAAAAGCGCGCCTTGCCTACGTCAGTTTTAGTGATGCGGCAACCAAGGACGACTCCGCAGAAGTATTTGCGCGCCTGGACGATATCAGCAAACAGATAAAAGACGGCAAAGACTTTTCGGATCTCGCGAAAATGTACTCGACGGAACCGGGCGCATCCAAGAGCGGAGGCGAATTAGGCTGGTTTACACGCGGTAGAACGGCTGCAGAATTTGAAGCGGCATGTTTTAACGCCAAGGCCGGCGACATCGTGGGGCCGATTTTAACGCAGTTCGGTTATCATATCATCAAGATCGAAGAAACAAAGTTCAAAGACAAAAATAAAAAGTCTGAAGCAGGTCAACAGGACAGCGTAAAAGCAAGCCATATACTGATTAAAATGGAAGCCAGCCCCACTACAATTGAAACAGTTCGCGAAAATGCCAATGCGTTTTACGAGTTGGCTAAAGACGGAGAATTCGATGAAGCTGTCGAAAAATATTCTGTCAAACACGGCCTGAAAGTGGACACCACGGCGGAAATGCTCAACAATGAATTCGGCATGGTCGCAGGATTTCCGGACCGTCTCAAAAATGTGGTACGTTTTGCTTTCAACGAAAAAATAGGAACGACCTCAAAGCCGCATCGCACAAGCCTCGGGTTTACTATTTTCAAGACAGTCAGTCGAAGCAATGTGGAGACAAAATCGCTGGAGGCTGTAAAAGACCGCGTCAAAAACGCCGTGCTGGATGAAAAACGCAAAGAAATGGCATTTTCCAGGGCTCAAGAATATCGCGCTAAAATGACTACCATGGCGGATATTAAAAGGATTGACACAACGTTTTATATCAGGGATCTGAACAATTTTACGATAAATAATTCTATTCCCGGAGTAGGGCGTGATGCAAAGCTCGCTGGTGCGTTATTCCAATTACCATTATCATTATTAAGTGAGCCGGTAAAAGGGACCCGAGGGGCATATCTGGTTCAAATATTTACACGCGATGAATTCAATGAGTCGAAATATCAGGAGGCGCGCGAAGAGTTGAAACGCCAATTGATCAATAACAAACAACAACGCGCATACCGAGACTGGCTGGAAGCGTACCGTAAAGGAACGTCGATCGAAGATTTCAGAGCTGAATTTAATTTATAGAGGATCAAAAAGCTGGCGAGGTGAGTGGACGATGAGAAATAGGGAATCAGGGTCCATTTATTGTTTGGCTGACCAGATCGAATTTGACAAGGAAACTTCAGACGTTACATCGCTGGACGCTCCGCTTAAAGTAATTCTGTTCAATGACAATATTCATTCCTTCGACGAAGTAATTGCACAGTTGATTAAAGCGATTGGCTGTACATCTGCGCGGGCAGAAGCCATTGCCTGGGAGGTTCATTCGACAGGGAAGGCGGTATGTTATGAAGGCGATCTGGGAGAATGTCTAAAAGTAAGCGCCGTTTTAGAAGAAATTGGTTTACACACACAAATTGAGCCCTGATCATCAGGGCTTATTTTTTTTTTCTTCCATCCAAATCATGTGCACTTCATTGTGTCCTTCGATCGGCTCCAGGTGTGTTGTTATTTCAGTTACCATAGGAAATGATTTGGCCAGAACCTGTTCGATCAAGGTTGCCTTTTCATGCGCTGCGGCAATCGTCAGATCTTTGTGGAAAAGCAGATGAAATTCTATATGAAGCTTGTTACCGGCGTTACGATGCCTCACATCATGAAATACGATTGAATGCTTTTTCGTTTCCTGTTCGAGTACCGACGTGATTTTTTTGTGGACCTCAGGATCCGCTTCATCCATCAGCCCGCCAACGGACTGACGAATGAGCTTGCCGCCCGACCATAGAATATTAAGAGCTACAAGAATTGCGACGATCGGGTCAAAAGGAAGCCACCCGGTAATGATGGTCAATACAAGTCCTGCGATGACCCCAAAACTTGTCCAGCTGTCGGTTAAAACATGTTTACCGTTTGCGATCAGAATCAATGAATTATTCTTTTTTCCCTTGCTGACAAGGTACCATCCCAACAAACCGTTAATCAGCGTAGCTGCAACAATAAAAATAGTGCCGACTTCGATATTTTCCAAATACAGACCTCGGATCCATTTCATGACGGATTCATATATGATATAAAAGGCCGCCATAATGATCATAGCGCCTTCAAAACCTGCAGAAAAAAAACTAATGCGATCGTGGCCGTATAGATGGGTTTTGTCGGCAGGTTTTGTGCTCAGCCACAGGCTGTATGCAGCAAATGAAACAGCAAGTACATGTACGACGGACTCGGCGGCGTCCGACAAGATAGCCGCGGACTGCGTAATGTAGAATGCATACATTTTCATAAAAAACATCGACAAGCCTAGGCCAAGAGACCATCGCATGGCAATCTTGTTATCATGATGGGCCTGCGGCGAATCAGAAACTGCCGCCGATGATGTGTCGGTTTGCGGCTTGTGTATGGGCGTCTCTAAAGAAGTCATCGAGGTGTCGTTACATTTTTGAATACTTTTATCATATTTAATGAATGATCCGAATAAAACCCATCTGAAATTATGCCGGGAGTTTGGTGATCTGATCAAAATGTGACACAACGTAGCGCATTCGGCGAACAACGGTTTCCTTGCCGATCACCGCTATTAAATCAAATAGTCCGGGGCCCAACGTCACACCTGAAATAGCTAAACGGGTAGGATGGATAAGTTCACTGGCTTTTATCTTATTTTCTTCAGCATACGTACGGAACACATTCTCAATTTCGTTATGCTGAAAAACATCTAATTTTTCAAGGCGGTCCGCCAGCTCAGAAAGGTGTTTCTTAGCAGGGGGCAGCATACGCTTCTTAACGCCGTCGGGATCAAACGTATCCGGATCTCTAAAGAAATACGACGAAAAAGTAAGTAATTCGTGAATAAAATTAATGCGTTCCTTCATAAGACCTATAGCGCTCATGACATATTGTTTTGGAAAATCGGAGTAGCCGGATTTCTCAAGATCTGACTTCAGCATGTTGTATATTTCTTCATCGGATTTTCGTCGTATATGCTGCGTATTGATCCAATTAAGTTTTTCAATATTAAAAATAGCGCCGGCTTTGTGTATCCGTTCAATTGAGAATTCCTTAATCAGTTCATCCATAGTGAATATTTCACGTTCATCGCCCGGGTTCCATCCCAGAAGAGATATAAAATTGACAACGGCTTCTGTTAAGTAACCCTTGGGCGGATAGGCGCGTGCTTCAACATCACCCTGGCGTTTACTCATTTTGCTTCTATCGGCGTTGAGCAGTAAAGGCAAATGTGCAAACTGAGGAACATCCCAGCCGAAATACCGGTACAGCAGGATATGTTTAGGTGTGCTGGAAACCCACTCTTCGCCGCGTATAACATGAGTGATCTTCATGTAATGATCATCGATGACATTGGCGAGATGGTACGTGGGGTATCCGTCCGACTTGACCAAAACCTGATCGTCTATATTAGAACCGGCAAACTCAACTTCACCTCGGATTAGGTCTGTAAATTGGACCGTCGAATCATGAGGGACTTTCATTCGCAGAACGAACGGAATATGATCGTCTAAATTTTTCTTAATCGCTTCGGGAGATAAACGCAGGCAGGTACGGTCATACTTGGGCGGTAATTTGGATTTTTCCTGGAACTTTCGCATTTGATCCAACCGGTCTGAGCTGCAAAAACAATAATAGGCATGGCCTTCGTTCAACAGCTTCTGCGCATGGTTGGTATATAGGTCAAGCCGCTGAGATTGATAGTAGGGGCCGTATGGACCGTCTCTACCCGGGCCTTCATCAATTTCAATTCCCGCCCAATTTAGCATATGCATAAAGTCTTCGACTGCACCTTCTACGAAACGCGCGCGGTCCGTATCTTCCACTCGCAGTATAAATTTTCCGCCATGGTGTCTTGCAAAAAGATAATTATACAAAGCGGTGCGCAGCCCTCCAATATGTAGAAATCCCGTTGGGCTTGGTGCGTAGCGGACTCTGACCGTATCTGACATGAGAACTCCTGTTATAATAATTTCTTTATTCGATTCAGAATTATTTTTGCAACATCCTCTTTGGACATCAGCGGCAGTCTGTCAATATGATTAGTATCTATGATTGTCACGCTGTTTGTTTCCGTATTAAATCCCGCTCCGATGTCCTTCGGGTTGTTGAGAACAATAAAATCTAAATTCTTGGCTCTTAATTTTTTTTGCGCATTTTGGATTTCATTTTCAGTTTCCAGAGCAAACCCAACAAAGATCTTATTTCCTTTTTTACCGGCAACGTCTGACAGAATATCTGTTGTCTTTTTAAGTTTGAGTACCAGCTCATCAGATTTTTTTATCTTTTGATCTTCTTGAGTACATGGAGTGAAATCCGCAACCGCAGCCGTCATGATCAGCACATCGTGATCAGAAATATTGTGATTAACCGCACTGGCCATATCTTCTGCAGAAGTAGCCGGAACTAAACGTACATCCTGCGGCGGAGGTAAGTGAGTAGGGCCTGAAATAAGAGTTACGCCGGCTCCCTGCAGAGCGGCTTCTTTTGCAACAGCGTATCCCATTCGACCGGAAGAATGATTTGTCAGAAATCGCACGGGATCGAAAGATTCATGCGTTGGCCCCGCTGTCACTAAGATTTTTTTATTAGTCAGCGAGTTGTTTCCAAAAAGCGCCTTATCTATTTTCCAAATGATCTTTTCCATGTCTGCCAAACGGCCAACCCCTTCATAACCTTCAGCCAAAAAGCCCGTTTCAGGATCAACAATGCCAAAATGAAACTCGCGCAAAGTTTGGATATTTTTCTGAACGATCGGATTCAGGTACATTTTGTCATTCATTGCCAGCGCTAACAAAATCGGTTTAGGACATGCCATGACGACGGTAGATAGTATCTCATCTGCTATACCATTGGCGATCTTGCCAACGATATTTCCGCCGGCCGGCGCAATAAGAAAAATATCTGGCCAATTTGCTGTATCAATATGGTGGGTGCCGGTTATTTCCGTATGTGCAGAATCGTAAGACGGGAAGATCTCTGTTGTAACTTTATTGCCGGAGAGCGTTTCTAGTGTAAGTGGAGAAATAAATTCCGTCGCATGTCGCGTCATGATGACGCGCACTTCAGCTCCATTTGTTTTCAGAGAACGTACTAATTCACAAATTTTGTAGCAAGCAATTCCTCCGGTCATCCCAATTAATATTTTTTTTCCGGTATATTTTGGATTGCCTGGCAGCATAACATTTTCCTGCGGGTAAAATAAGAAATTCCAAAGAACAGACTTTTCGGATAAAGTTTGTTATTTGGAATTAGAATAAAATTCTGCTGAGAACAGAGATCTATTTTTCCTCTTTATCCAGATACTCGTGTTCGAGTTTTTGTTCCAGTATTTCTTTGAGAGCTGTCGCGACCGGTTTTGGTAATTTTTCAAGATCGAGAATGTCTTCGCGATTGATACGCGGCGTCTCGTCATCCTCAGCATCCTCGCCTTCCATAAGAGTGCGAACCTGAATCATTTGTTCGTCATTGATCTGCCGTGCGCGCCGAGCGGCAATGATCACCGCTTCGTATACGTTTTCGATCTTTTCATCCAGTTTGTCAAATGGAAATGCTTTTACGGGCATGAAAGACTCTCCTTATATTTTTTATAAACAATATCTTATTCTCAATTGGGCTGCAAATATAAAGCATTTAAACGAGCGACGCAACAGTTTTCTTAAGTATAACTTTCAACCGGCGGGCAGCTACAGATAAGATTGCGGTCGCCGTGAGCATCGTTAACTCGTCCAACGCTTGGCCAGAATTTAGCGGTCCTTAAGAAAGGCAATGGATATGCCGCTTTTTCGCGCAAATAGGGATATTTCCAAGAATCCGCAACAAGTGTTTCGATGGTATGCGGCGCATTCTTTAAGACATTGTTTTCTCTGTCTGACGCACCCTTTTCGATTTCTTCAATTTCTTTACGAATAGAGATCAACGCGTCGCAGAAACGGTCGAGTTCAGGCTTCGGTTCGCTTTCCGTAGGCTCTACCATCAAGGTTCCCGGAACGGGAAATGAAACCGTTGGCGCGTGAAAACCATAGTCCATCAGTCGTTTGGCAATATCGATCACTTCGACATTGGCCGTGGATTTAAAAACGCGGGTATCAAGAATCATTTCGTGCGCACTCCGGCCGTTCTTGCCGGAGTACAACGCCTCATAAAATCCTTGCAACCTGGATTTGATATAGTTCGCATTGAGAATTGCGTACTTTGTTGCATTGGTAAGTCCGTCTGCGCCCATCATCCGAATGTAGATATAGGAAATTAACAAAATACTGGCGCTGCCCCACGGGGCGGCAGAAACAGCCGTGATAGCCTGCCGGCCGCCCGTCTTCACAACCGTGTGTCCGGGCAGGAAAGGGGCAAGGTGGCTCGCAACACAAATAGGCCCCATACCTGGACCGCCGCCGCCATGCGGAATACAAAATGTCTTATGTAAATTCAAATGGCATACGTCCGCTCCGATCATTGCCGGATTGGTCAATCCAACTTGCGCATTCATATTGGCGCCGTCCATGTAAACCTGGCCGCCATTCTGATGAATGATCGCGCATATCTCATAAATACTCTCTTCGAAAACGCCATGCGTTGACGGATACGTTACCATTAATGCCGCGAGGTTTTCTTTATGCTGATCCGCCTTTTCTTTCAGGTCATTGACATCAATATTTCCATGGTCATCGCATCGGACTACGACAACCTGCATGCCCGCCATAACGGCGCTTGCGGGATTAGTTCCGTGTGCAGATGACGGAATTAATGCGATATTCCGGTGAGATTGCTTCATGCTTTTTAAATAAGCCCTAATAACCATTAATCCGGTATACTCTCCCTGGGCGCCGGCATTCGGCTGAAGCGACGTGGCAGCAAAACCTGTGATTTCATTAAGATACTTTTCAAGCTCAGCGAATATTTGTTGATAACCTGCTGTCTGACTAACCGGCGCAAAAGGATGAAGCGCCGCAAATTCCGGCCAACTGACGGGTATCATTTCTGTCGTGGCGTTCAGCTTCATCGTACATGAGCCAAGCGGAATCATGGAATTAGCGAGGGACAGATCCTTGTTTTCAAGTGACTTGATATAGCGCAGCATTTCCGCTTCCGAATGATGAGAATTGAAAACGGGATGCTGTAAATAAGCGCTCGACCTCATCAGAGACTGCGGCAGAGTATTCTGAACATTCATATCCGTTGAGGTCGTCTGAATACCCTTTGCTCTCGCAAACAAATTGATAATCCTGCTAATATCGAATGCGGACGTCGTTTCGTCCACAGAAATACCTATCGTTTTTTTGTCGATGTATCTCAAATTAACTTGAATCGCTAGAGCCGCCTTTTTTACCCTCTTAAACAGCGCGGCATCTTCTATGATAATCTTAAGCGTATCAAAATAGATTTGATTGAGTTGCTCGAATCCAAGTTCAGCCAGGCCCTTATTCAAGACCGCTGCTAAATGATTAACGCGGGATGCAATATTTTTAATACCCTTT
This sequence comes from bacterium, assembly GCA_016787925.1. Classification (GTDB taxonomy): domain Bacteria; phylum CLD3; class CLD3; order SB21; family SB21; genus SB21. The sequence continues at coordinate 10,633 of JAEUSK010000246.1, forward strand.
GGGCCGTGATATACGGCATACATGCCGGCCATATTGGCCAATAGGACCTGTGCAGTGCAAATATTGCTCGTGGCTTTTTCTCGTCGAATATGCTGCTCGCGTGTCTGTAACGCCATACGCAGCGCCCGTTTTCCGTGCGAATCAATGGTTACGCCTATTATGCGCCCCGGGATCTTTCGTTTGAACTCGTCCTTAGTTGAAAAATATCCTGCATGGGGTCCGCCGTAACCCATTGGTATTCCAAAACGCTGCGAAGACCCTACAACGACGTCTGCGCCCCACTCACCCGGCGGCGTCAGAAGTGCCAGACTGAGCAGGTCTGCGGCTACTGCGACATATCCGCCTTGATTGTGGATCTTACAACAAAAATCTTTGTAGTCAAAAATCTCGCCGTCGCAGTCAGGATATTGCACAAGCGCTCCGAAGAAATTTTTCGTGTAATCAAACTGTGTGTGATCGCCCACGATGATCTTAATCCCAAGGGGATTCGCGCGCGTTTTCAGAATATCGATAGTTTGCGGAAAGCAGTTTTGTGATACAAAAAACCTGTTTCGTTTCGAATCGGTTTGTGAGGCGTGGAACATATGCATGGCCTCAGCCGCGGCGGTTCCTTCATCGAGCAGTGACGCGTTGGCAACCGGTAAAGCCGTCAGATCGGATATCATCGTCTGATAATTGAGCAGCGCCTCCAGCCGTCCCTGGGCGATTTCAGCCTGATATGGAGTGTACTGCGTATACCAACTGGGGTTTTCCAAAATATTTCTCAGGATAACCGTCGGCGTTATGCATCCGTAATATCCCATTCCGATGTAAGACTTGTACATCTTATTCTTAGATGCAATGCTCTTCATTTCCTTCAATACCTCGAACTCGCCCAAAGCAGACGGAAGATTCATTTCCTTGGTTAGGCGTATGGGTTTAGGGACTGTTTGATCTATCAAATCGTCCAGCGAAGATACACCGATCACATCCAGCATTTCTTTTGTTTCATCCGGATTCGGCCCTATATGGCGCGTTTCAAAACTCCCATCATGTTCCGTATTCATGGTAATTCTATTCTCCTATGGCTGCTGTATATTTTGAGTTACTGTTAAGACCCGGTTACCGCCCTGGCGTTTTGCCTGATCGATGGAATCATTCAATGCTCCAATCAGGTCGGCTTCATTCTTGATCCAGTCGCGCGATAACCCGGCGACGGCAATACTTGCCGTCAGTTGAATTGTCTTGGTCGACAAGGAATTCCAAACATCTTCCGAAATAAGATCTTCATATACCGGAAATGGGTATGCCATTATGGACTCATGAATCATTCGCGCTTTTGTGAGCGCATTCTCTTCCGGCGTGTGGGTAAAGATTATTGCAAACTTACCTCCGTCAAAACGAGTAACCACATCCGAATTACGCACGCTGTTGACCAATATACTGGAAAGTTCCTTTAGAACGACGTCTCCTTGTTGCCGGCTGAAATGCTCATTAACTTTTTTATAATGGTCGATATTCAAGATGGCTGCACTTGAATCGTGTTTATAACGCTTTACCGCGCTTATTTCCTTTTCGATTCGCTGATGGAAGTATTTTCGGTTGAATAACGACGTGAGCGGATCAGTAATAGTAAGAGATACAAGAAAGTCGTTTTTTTCTGCCAACTGCGAATTCACTTCTTTTAATTTCTCGTTGGATGAATTTAAGTCCGACTTCATTTTATCTAATTTCTGAACTTCTTCAAGCAATTCATCGTAGAGTTTCTTATTACGCAGTAAGACTTTAATTTTTATGATCAATTCTTTCGGATCATACGGCTGGATAATATAATCATCGCCGCCTTTTTCAAATCCGTGCACTTGATCAACGAATTCCTTGAGGTTGGCCGTGACAAACACTATCGGGACATGTTTTTCAAACTGACGAATGGATTCGCATATTTGAAAACCGTCAATGCCCGGAAGGCGGACATCAAGCAGAATTAAATCAGGTTTAATCGATTGGACCAGCTGGATAGCCGAAGGACCATCATGGGCTTCAATAAACTGATATTCAGCTCTTTGGAGCGTCTTTTGGAGCGAATAGCGGTTATGCTCATTATCATCTACGATTAGAATTTTGTATTGATTGCTCATCCTAAATGCGCTGGGTGTCCTTTTTCAGAATCACATGGATCTGTTCCAGAAGTTTTTCCCTTGAGAACATGCTTTTTTGAAATACATAATAATGACGGCCGGTCAATTTTTTTTGATCTTCCTGCGTCAATAATTTCCCCGTCAGGATAAGAACAGGCATTTCTTCCGTGAGGGGGTCGTTTTGCAAATTTTTCAGCACGGCAAAGCCGTCAATTTGCGGCATCAGCAGATCAAGGATCACCAGATCATAGGGTTTTCGTTTGGCCAATTGAATCGCCATTTCACCGCTGGTAGCAACTTCAGAAACAAAATCATCGCTTTCAAGAATCTCTTCAACCAGCTCAGCCTGGGACAGGTCGTCGTCAACGATCAGGATTTTTCTTAGACCGCGTTCTTCACTTAATTTATTCAGCCTTTTTAACAGCATATCCTGAATTACGGGTTTGACAATATAATCTGCCGTGCCAAGGCTGTAGCCAAGTTTCTTGTTGTCGATCATAGATATGATTGCAACCGGAGTATCTTTGGTTTGGGGTGTGCGCTTTAGTTCCTGCAAAATCTCCCAACCGTCTTTTTTCGGCATCATGATATCCAAAGTAATAACATCCGGATTGTATTTGATCGCTGTTTTGATCGCCGCTTCGCCGTCTTGCACCGGAATTATTTGATAGTTACCTTCGCTTAAATACTTTTTCATGACATACAGAAACTCATGATCATCATCAACAACCATAATACTCTTTTTGCTCGGATCAAGCTGAATATCCTTCTCATCTGAAAGCTCAGTTGGTTTTTTTTCTTTTGATATCATTCCGGCGATCTCAGAGTCAGACAATACGGATGAAGTTGTACCGCGCAATTTAGCCGGGAGTATGAATTTAAATGATGAACCTTTACCCGGCTCGCTTTCAACCCAGATTTTGCCGCCCAGCAAATCCACCAGTTTTCTTGTTACGGCCAAACCTAATCCGGTTCCGCCGTACTTGCGTGTGGCGGACCCGTCAAGTTGTCTGAACGGATCAAAAATCGTCTCGAAATTTGAAGGATCGATCCCTATCCCGGTATCTGTGACTGAATATTCAAGCACATCATCAAACTTGGTATGCTTAACGCGAAGCGTGACGCTGCCTTTATGAGTGAACTTAATAGCGTTTGAAATAAGATTAAGTAATATTTGTTTGAGCTTGTTTTCGTCTGAACTATGAATATCGATTCCTTCTTCCACATTGATGTTGAATGCGAGATCGGTCTCTTTCAGCATCGGCATGATGGTCATACGCAGGGATTCGGTGAAATCGTGTACGGCGTATTCGGAGTTGAAAATATCCATGCGTCCGGAGTCGATCTTGGAAAGATCCAAGATATCATTAATCAATCGCAATAGATTCTTTCCGCTTTTTTCAATGATCTTCAGTTGTTTTTCCTGTTCCTCATTGAGATCGCCGTCCATTCGCGCCAGTAAAATACTTGAAAGCGCAAGAATGGAGTTCAAGGGCGTACGTAATTCATGGCTCATGTTAGACAAGAATTCGGACTTGAGGCGATTGGCTTCCGTCACGCTCTTATTTAGTTCTTCGACCTCGCGGTAAGCCTTTCCCAGGTCCTGGTTTTTCTTCTCGAAATCGAATTTTCGCTTTTCTATATCACGCGAGGCATGTTCCACGGACTTTTGATTCTGAACAAGGTCGGTTCTGTCCCGAATCACCCACAATTTTCCCGCATAGTTTCCGGAGGCATCCTGCATCGGCTGGATCTGGCATTGAACGTATTTCACATCCGGGTGATTAAATTCAACGTCTTCCGTACATGAAAAATTCGGACCATTTTCGGATTCAATCTTTTGAAGCAGGTATGACGGCACATAGCTTCTTAATTGAGCAATAATGTCTTCTTCAGTTATCAGTGCCGCACCGGAATTTACCGCGAGCAGCGCCGCAAATTTTTTATTATGTCGGATGACTTTTTTATCCGGACCAATGATCAAAAGAGCGTCGGGTGAACTTTGAATTATTGTGTCCAAAATAAAACCGGCCGGGCCAGCTTCTTTTTTAGCGCGGCCTTTCTTCGGGATGTTTTTTTGGCGAACCGGCTTATGATGCGGGGAAGTTTTTGAAACGGTAGACTTCAGGGACGGTTTTTTTTTTGCCATTGCCATGATAGTTTCTAAAATATCGCGGAAGATAATTCACGCTATTTTAGTGCGCGGTAGTTTCTTTGTACTTTTGAACCGATAACAATTGTGCTTTTGCAGAAGCGTCAGTCACCTTCATCTTGATGATCCATCCTTCGCCGTACGGATCGGAATTAATGACTTCAGGAGTATCGGTGAGCTTGCTATTCACGTCAGTTACTTCACCGGTGAGCGGGCCGTACAAGTCACTGACAGTTTTCACGGCTTCGATGGATCCGAAAGGCTGACCGGGCTGGATCTTTCGCCCAACTTCGGGAGTTTCCACAAAAATAATATCGCCTAATTCAGATTGCGCATATTCAGTAATGCCGATGGTCGCTTCATCGCCATTGAGCTTGATCCATTCGTGACTGGTGCTGTAAAGCAGATCTTCAGGGAAATTCATGTCCAATGTCTCCTTCTATAATATATCGTAGAAACCGCATATCAGCAGTTCTTGCGGTATGCGAGGGTCTTTCAAAAACGCGGAATAAAATAACAAGATCGAAGCAGAGTTTCAATAAAAATGCAGGTTAAATTCTATCCAACCATCTGACTGCTCCATACGTAAAGACGTTTAAGTTCCAAAATTTTTCTATCTACTTTAGCGTCGGTAGGATTTTTCACTTTAAGCATTTTGCATACTTTATAGGCCGAGCCGTACTGCCCACGGGCCGCAAGTTTTTCTACCAATTCAGGCGTTGCATTCTGAGGATTAATTTCTTCTTCAAATCCGTCTTCCTGGCTGTCGTCTGATTCTTCCGCTATCTCTTCTTTGATCTCAGGCTGTAAGACAGCTTTTGATTTTTCTGTTGTCTTAGCCGCTTCCACCTTCGCAGGCGATTCTACAATCGTTTTGACCTCATTGACGGCTGCTTCGACGACGGGCTCCGGAGCAGACTCTATCCTTGCTTTTTCTTGTTTCCCGCCATCATCAGGAGTTTCAAATACAGCTTCTGCTTTCTCAGCTGCAGGAGCAGATTCCACGTAGTCGCTGTAGCTTTCAACTTCAATCGCGGCCGCCGTCGCATCATCCCAAAATGTATTTGCGGAGATACCTTCAGCCTCAAGCAGCATAGCATAGGATGCATAATCAATGGTGTCGTCCGAATCATCGAGATAGGATGAAAATTCAGTAAATCCGATCATTTCCTCCTTGTCCGAAACGGCAGACTGAGCTATGAAACTCGCTTCCGCAATATCCGAATCGCTTTGAAGACCCTGGAGATAATCCAAATAGTGAATCGGCCGGTCGGCTTCTACAGGCAAACTTGTAGGTTTCTCTTTTTCAACAGCGGTTGCGAGAATGCGACCTGCCTTATCCTCTTTTTCTTCTTCGATACCCGCTTCGTGTTCTTCTTGAAACAAAGCCTCTAACAAATCTTCTTCATTGGTCAAAATGTCGAGATAATCTTTATAAGACATTTCGATTTCCGAAAGCGCGGCTTCTTGTTCTGCTGCAGTAAGAAGCTCTTCTTCTTCTTTTGCCATCGACGCATCAATATGTTCCTCAAACGTAGCGATTTTCTCCGGTTTCTCTTTCTTAGCTTCGAATTCAAACCCTTTAGCTGTAATCTCCATGTCAATTGCAGATTCAGCCTGAGCAGCAAATGCATCGTCTTCCGCTTTTCGTGCTTTAGCAACAGCTTTTAGGCCTTTTTCGGCCAATTTCTGATCAAGCAATGCCCGTTCAAGAATAAGTGCCTTTCCGGCTTTTTGTAAATCAAGGCGTTTTTTGTATTGTTCAAATGACACTTCATCGTCATCATAGAAGTACATGATGCCGTTATTGTCGGTGTACGCAGGAGAGAATTCGCTTGGTTTCTCTTCAACTTTTGGTTTTTCCTGAGTTTTTGCGGTAACCGGCTCTGTTTTTGAGGGTTTAACGTCGAAAGCTTTAAACTCAGCCTGATCCTCAATCGGCTGAATCGCATCTTCAATGAAAGAATCCAGTTTGTTGTCTTCCTTAACCGGCGCCGGTTTTACCGCAGGCTTCTCCACACTGGCCGGAGAAGTTTTCTTTACCTGCGTATCGGTAGAAACGGCTTTAGGTTCTTCTTTTTTAGCCACCGTCTTGACAACCTCTTCCTCTTCGTCATCCGGGGATTTAGATTCCTTTATCTTTTGATATTTATCTTTCAAATCAACAAGAGTCTGAATGATCTGTCTGTTAATCGGATCAAATCGCAATGCGATGCGGTAGTGCGAAACCGTGCCCGCAACGTCGTCCTCTTCAAGTGCCAAGTCGCCAAGTAATTTATGTCCTGATAAACTTGCAGGATGCGTGATAAGAAAATCTTGCAGCACTTCACGCGCTTTTTTCTTATTGCCGCTGAGATAATGCGATTTTGCCAGTACCAAGGAACCGGTGTCGTATTGCGGATGCTTGATCAGGCCCTGCTCGCAGAGCTTAATTGCATGTTCAAAATCACCGATTCCGAGATAGGCGTCGGCGAGTTGTGCAAACCTTATGCTATCAGGCTCTGTAGCGAAGCGCGTTTCTATCTGCTGTATCTGTGAAATCAGGTTGATCTCGGCCAGGATCTCCTGATTGCTGATCACAGCGGCTACGGAAGCTTTATTTTCTCTTGCCATAAACGACCCATTAAGTTAGTTGCGGCTTTGGTATACGTGTTTTAGAGAAAGAAACGTGACCATCGAAAATCCGATCAAAGTCCAGAAATTGAAAAAGATCATTCCGATAAAATTAGATTTAGCGGTCATATAGTTATGAATACCGACGTACGACGACCATACGACGTACAAGATCATAAGTAATTCCAGAAAAACAAGTTTGTCGATTTTTATGACGTATTTTGTATGATGCTGTTTGTTCAGATCACGATGCAGAAATCCCAATTTCGGCGTGCGGATGAATGCCGATTTGATATTAAAAAACCCTTCCAGAACTGCTTTGGCGTTGCTGAGCGACAGCCCGATGCTTCCCATCATAAAGATGGGAAAAAGCAGCATCCTTTTTTTCCAATTCGGGTTGATCATCTTTTCAGAATAGAAGTAGAAAATAAATAAACCAATGATTGTTAGAACAAACACCATCATAATATCCATGATAATATTAAATCGTCCATTTTCATTATGAAGGAACAAAACCGACGAATTGAGTAAACAAGAGGCCACAACAAATATATACGAAAAATTGGCTGTAAGGTGAAACAACGATTGTATTTTGACCCATAACGATAACTCGGATTTCAGAATCTTAGGAACTAATTTTTTTGCCGTTTCGACTGAACCTTTAGTCCAACGAAATTGCTGCGATTTTAATGCGTTGATCTCTGCCGGCAATTCACCCGGAGAAACGACGTCATTCAAGAATACAAAATTCCATCCTTTGAGTTGTGCGCGATAACTGAGGTCGAGGTCTTCGGTCAGCGTATCGTCGTGCCAATTTCCTGCATCATGGATACAGTCTTTTTTCCAAACTCCGCCCGTGCCGTTGAAATTGATGAGAAATCCCGCGCGATTCCTTGCGAGCTGCTGAATGACAAAGTGGCCGTTCAGCCCGATGGATTGCGTTTGCGTAAGGATAGAATAATCTTCATTCAAATGACCCCAACGCGTTTGAACCATACCGATCTTCGGATTAGCAAAATAGGGGATTGTATTTTTCAGAAAGTCCTTATCAGGAATAAAATCGGCATCAAAGATAGCGACGTATTCGCCGCTCGCACTTTCCAAAGCTTCGCGGAGGGCGCCGGCCTTGTATCCTGTGCGGTTTGTTCGGTGAAACATCCTGACGCAAAACCCTTCTTTTGATAATCTGTCAACAACCGCTGAAGTTAGTTTAAGCGTGTCATCTGTTGAGTCGTCGAGAACCTGAATTTCCAATCTATCCTTTGGCCAACTGAGGTTGCTTGTTGACAGAATCAGGCGTTCGGCAACATTTTGTTCATTGAAGATCGGAAGCTGGACCGTCACGCGCGGCCAGTTCTGTGTTGGAACTTTTTCCAGATCAAATTTTTCGAGATTATTTTTATGACGATGCTTGAGAAAATAATAGATCATCACGAAATTATGCGTACTGAAAACGAACAATACAAACATACAAAAAAGATAGGCGTAGAATAAAAGCAATCCGCCGTCGAACGAGAGAAGCATAAGGGTCCTTGGGTTTAATAGGGTTTAGGGTTTTTGAATATCTCCGGGTTTTGTTTTACCAGTCAGAAACAACTTTATTTAAAACGTTTTGGGTTATCATTTTGACCGCTTCATCAATGCCGTCATTACGCCGTTTATCGCCTTGCAGAGTATAACGTCCCCATCCTGTGATGGACTCCTCCCAAAGGGTTTTCTTTTCTTTCTTGTTTTCGAAGCGGATAGTGGTCGTGATCGTGATCTTATAATCGGTCGTAGAGAAGGTATTGCCGCTGCCTTCGAAAGAAAACGGGACGTCATCAATTTTTGTAATCTTTCCTGCGATCACTGCATCCGCCAATTTCAGGTCGGCAATCTTGAAATTATTATCATCCAGAATTGCGCGGACAAGTTCGTTCGTAACGCGTTCGCGGATTCCTGGCTCGGACGTAATGTTATCAAAAACCGGAACGGCCACTGTTTTAATTCCTCCCAGATTGGCGCCGCTGAACGAATAGGCGCAACCCGTCATGCACACCATCAGCGCAAAAATCACAAACTTTCGCAGGATCACTCGTGACGTCACAAAGGAACGGGTTGCCGTCGTCAAGTCAAAATAAAATTTGAGCCGGATCGAATTCATTATAAGTCCAGGTTATATTCTTTGATCTTGCGATACAGCGTTCGTTCGGATAGTCCGAGGGCTTTGGCCGCGGCGCTTCTTTTGCTGTCAAATCTTTTCAACGCTTTAATAATAAGTTCCTTCTCCGCCTGCCCGACGTCCATCGTTTCTCGTTCGGACGATTCATCTACATTATAAATTTCCGGTTCGACCACTTTACTTTCAGAAATCTTTTTGTCAAAGATCACAGGCGAAGACGCGCGGCTTGATAACCCGGAGGCAGAACTGCCAAATTTTGCCGCCAGAAAGTGCTTAATATCCGTAATGTCCTGTTTGAGCGACAGCAAGGTCCGATATAATAATTCACGTTCCGCCTGTTCAGGCGTCAAATGCATGGCCACCGGCAGGTGCGCATTGTCCGGTTCGTCTTCGTTGAGCGCGTCAATATCTCTGAAATTCTGCAAATTACTGGTCACATCAGACGGCGTGACGATGTCACCCCTTTTGAGGGTGATCAAACTTTCAACAAAATTCTTCAATTCCCTTACGTTTCCGGGCCATCGGTACTGGGTAATGATATCCATGGCTTCCGGCGAAAATCCTTTAAAAGAACCGTGCGTCTGCAGACTGAAAGACCGAATGAATTTTTCGACAAGTATCGGAATATCTTCACGCCGCGCGCGCAAGGGCGCTATGTTCAATGTAATCGCCTTAAGCCGGTAGTACAGGTCTTTACGAAACTCGCCACGCCGAACCATTTGCTCCAGATTTCGGTTAGTCGCCGCGATAACACGAACATCTGACTTTTTGACAACCGAGCCGCCAACCTTAATAAATTCACCCGATTCCAATACACGCAGGAGTTTCACCTGTGTCACAAGCGGCATATCACCAATCTCATCCAAAAAAACGGTTCCGCCGTTAGCCGTTTCAAAATATCCTTTACGTTCCGAAACCGCGCCAGTAAACGCGCCGCGTTCATGTCCGAAAAGTTCGCTCTCGAGTATACCTTCAGCGATCGCGCCGCTATTGACGATGACGAGAGGGCGGTTTCGGCGGTGGCTAAGCTGATGAATGGCTTTCGCCGATATATCTTTGCCGGTGCCGCTTTCACCAATGATGAGAACGGCAACATCGGATGGAGCAATTTTGCAAATGTCACGAACAACCGATTTAATCGAAGCTGAACGCCCAATCAGGCCGATAGTATCGCCTATTTCATCAAGGTTGTTTTCAATCTCTGTTTCGTCATTGGCCAATATAAAATTTCTTAAATTCTCGGCCTGTATCGGAGTCTGGTTCATTCCTTCACTTACGAATAATGTCTAATATCTCGTTTGCTGCGCGTTCAATGGTATCATTAACCACGACATAATCAAAATGATGCGCTTTGTCCATTTCTTCGGCAACCCGCGCAAGGCGTACTTTCAGGTTTTCGTCATTTTCAGTTCCACGCGCTATGAGTCGTTTCTTAAGTTCTTCCATGGAAGGCGGTTTGATAAAAATCAAGACCGACTGATCCGGAAAATTTTTCTTAACTGTGAGCGCACCGTTGACGTCAATGTCCATAATTACATTACAACCGACCTTTAGATCCGGTTCCACGGCCATTCGCAATGTGCCGTAATAACTCCCGAAGTGGTGATCGTATTCGATAAAATCATTGTGCTCAATATGGTCTTTGAACTCCGCTTCACTTATAAAATAATAGTCTTTGCCGTCATGTTCCCCCTCCCTCTTCTCACGCGTAGTCGCCGAAATTGAAAAAACCAGGGTCGGGTCTTTTTTGACCAATGCGTTCTTGATCGCCGTTTTCCCCGTTCCGGATGGAGCGCTAAAAACTATGAGTTTACCCGCAACTGATCGTAATTGTGCCATAAGTTTTCCACTGACAAAATTTCAGTTATAAAGACCCAATTTAAACAAAAATATAGATTATAAATCGTTATATATCAAGGATTTTTTTGGTTTTAGAGGCGGTGGAAAGCCAGATAAAGCGGGAGGGATTCAAACGTCAAATAATACAGGAAAGAATCCTAAAAACCGAAAATACTGAATCCTCCATCAACGGCAAGGCATTGTCCGGTGATATATGACCCGGCCGGCATGCAAAAAAAAGCGGCTGCCGAGGCAACTTCAATTGGCTCACCGATACGATTCATCGGTGTTCGGGACAATACGGATTTCAAATAGTCCTGATTTTGAAGAACCGTCTCGGCCAAAGGGGTTCGAATATACCACGGTGCGATGGCATTGACGCGAATGTTGTCAGCCGCCCATTCTAGGGCCAGGTTTTTTGAAAGTTGAATCAAGGCGGCTTTGGTCATTGCATAGATGGCGCCTGTTTTCAGCGCAGTTAAACCGCCGACAGAGGATATATTGACGATACTACCCGACCCGGATCTTTTCAGAAAGGAATGGGACAAAACGCATATATCAAACGCCGAACGCATGTTGGTACTAAGGATTTGGTCATAGTCTTCGGACGAATACTCCGTAGCTTTTTTACGAATATTCGTACCTACGTTGTTGACCAAAATGTCAAATTGCTGCCATTTCGTTTCCAAGACTTTAAACATCATTTTTCTGTCGCTGTCCTGGCTGACGTCACATGTAATGCCGTCGGCAGTATAGCCCATGTCTTTCCATGTTTGAAGAAGGAGGTCTATTTCCTTGGTTTTACGGGCGACGATAGTGATCTCCGCGCCAAGGCTCATAAATTCTTCGGCGATCGCTTTTCCAATCCCTTTAGTTGCGCCGGTGATCAGCGCTCTTTTTCCGGATAACGTCCAACGTGAGGTCATGATACATTGCCTTTCAACAGCTATTTTTGCCTGGCTAGATTCTGTAAGGAGTCTCCGGCGAGGCGGAATATGGTCCAATCGTCTACGGGAAGTGCGCCTAAGCTTTTATAAAATTCGATTGCGGGTGAATTCCAATCCAATACCGCCCACTCAAATCGTCCGCAATTTCGCTCAACGGCAATTTTGGCAAGGTGAACAAGCAAAGCTTTGCCAATACCTTTGCCGCGCATAGATTCTCGCACAAACAGATCTTCCAAATAAATACCGGGCCGGCCAACGAACGTGGAAAAATTATGAAAGAATAGCGCGAACCCAACCGGCTCATTCTCGAAATAAGCGAGAACGACTTCCGCCTTCGGATTCGCGCCGAACAAGTGTTCCCGTAGATTTTCTTCGGTTGCAACAACCACGTGCGCGAGCTTTTCGTAGTGGGCCAATTCTTTTATGAACGTTAGGATAAGCGGGATGTCATTCTCTTGGGCGTTTTTGATTTCTATTTGGTTCATGCTGACTTTCATGAAATATCGTTACTCATGAGGCTGAATTTCCTCCAGATGAATTTCTTGTTTTAATCGAACTTTTCCGGTTTTATCGCAGATGTAGAAAGTAATTAATTGGCCAACGAGATCAATATCGACGATGCCGTAATTAAGTTCATACAGGGGCCCGCTGATACGATAACGGTTTTGTTCCAGACGGAACAGACTTTGCCAAAAACCGGTTTTGTTGTGCGTCATGCCGCTGGATGTTATTTCATACAAAGGATAACCGATCGGCGCATCCTGATATTTAGAAATTTCGCTAAAATGCCGGTCGCCGGCGAGTATTACGACGTTTTTTACCTGTGTTTTTCTGATCAGTTCATACAAACGTTTTTCAGATTTTGGAAAGTCAGCCCACTTGTCATGGAAATGATCGCGCCCAACGATTTGAGTGGAGGATCCGATGAGATGAATTTGAGCCGGACTGTCGGTTAGTTCTTTTTCAAGCCACAGCCATTGAGTCTCTCCCAGAATGTCTGAGTTTTCACCTTTCCGTTCGCGGAAATAACGCTCGTCGAGTAAAATGATTTTGATTTGTTTGTTCTCAGATCCAAAAAAGTAAGAACCGTAAACTCCTTCTTGAGAACGGCGCGGACTATCGGCAGGTTCGTCTATAAAATCCAGAAACAAAAGCTGACTTTCTCTTTTTAGCGAATAAGTTCTGTTTGCGCCGTTTTTCCCGTAATCATGGTCATCCCAAACGCCGATGACGGGTGTGGTCTCGAGAAGTTTTTGATAATCCGGGTTGGTTTTTTGCAATTGATACTTCCGCGCCATTCGTTTCATATTCTTTGTATCGGCGTAAATCACATCGCCGAGCCAAACCCAAAGGTCGGGATTACTTTGGACAACATGTTTCCACAAAGGCTGCGGACGATTGTGTTTGTTACATGAACCGAAGGCAACTCTGAATACTCCCGGTTTTTTCGGAGGTAGATCTTCAATCAAGGTTGTGTTTTTAGAGCTGCAGCCGGACAGAAAAACGAGAAGAAACGAATAGCAAAAAATCTTCATAGATTTCAAACAAAAAAAAGGACATATTAAATATACACTTAATGTATCTCATTAGGGCTATTTTATCAACACACATTTCGTATGTCAACCGCAAAAAAGGACGTGATCATTATTGGCGCCGGCGCAGCGGGGCTGATGTGTGCGATCGAAGCAGGGAAACGCGGACGCAGCGTCGCATTGCTGGAACATGCCGAGAAAATCGGAAAAAAAATTCTGATCTCCGGCGGCGGGCGTTGTAATTTTACCAATCTCTATTCTAATCCGCAGAATTTCCTGTCTCAAAACGGCCATTTTTGTAAGTCCGCGCTGTCGCGGTTCACGCCGGCTGACTTCATTCGACTGATCGAAAAACACGGCATTGCGTACCACGAAAAAAAACTAGGCCAACTGTTTTGCGACAAAAGCGCGCGTGAGGTGGTTGCCATGCTTCAGAAAGAATGCAGGGCGGCGGGAGTTGAGATCGTATTGAATTGTAACGTATCGGAAATTCAAAAAGGACAAGAGTTCCGGATTCAAACCGTGCGTGATTTATTCACGTCAGATTCTCTTGTGATAGCGTCGGGGGGATTGTCGATTCCTAAAATGGGCGCCACGGACATCGCGTACCAAATTGCAAGGCAATTTAAACTCACCGTTACGCCGACGGCGCCAGGACTTGTTCCGCTGGTCTGCGATCAGAAATTCTTGTCTGTATTCGGCGCCTTAAGCGGAATTTCTGTAGACGCTGAGGTTTTATGTAATGGCGTTTCCTTCAGAGAAAACATTCTCTTTACCCATCGCGGACTAAGCGGACCGGCTATATTACAAATCTCTTCTTATTGGAAAGCCGGCGATAGTGTCGAAATTAACTTGCTGCCGAATACCGACTTGTATAGCATTCTCAAAACTAACGCGCTGAGCAGGATGAAACTCGATAATTTTCTAGCGCAGTTTTTTTCCAAAAGATTTATTGAGAAATTTTGCGAAACATTTTTTGAGGTAAAACCCATTTATCAATACGTGGACAAAGATCTGAAAAAAATTGCTAACGCGATTCATCACTGGAGAGTTACACCGATTGGAACGGAGGGCTACGACAAGGCTGAAGTAACCTGCGGCGGGATCGATACGAATGAGTTATCGTCCAAGACGATGGAATCTAAAAAAGTTCCGGGTCTGTATTATATCGGTGAAGCGGTTGATGTGACCGGCCATCTCGGTGGGCATAATTTTCAATGGGCGTGGGCGTCGGGATTTGCTGCAGGGCAATATGCATGATGTTTGCAGCCACTCAACCTATTGAACAACTTAATTTCAATGAATAACACTAAACTAAAAACAGACAATGTTAAAGTGTTTTATGATATCTCTTTTTTCATTACGTATTTCTTGTTATATGTTTTTCATTTCTTCTGTATCAAAAGAAATCGCGCCTATGCAGCGGTATTGAATAGTTGAGTAAATTAAAGGTGGTTTTATGATAAAAAAAATAGTCCTGATCTACGGATGGACGATTTTATCCGGTTCCATATATGGCCAGACCGGATGGAAAGAAATGACCTGGCCTGCATACGGAATGGATTTTATGCTGCCGGAGAATTTCAAAACCAAGGAGAGCTCGACGGAATTTTTTGTCGCAGAAGGCGACGGATTCAGTTTTGCAATACAACCGTGGCGAGATTCAACCCTGAGTTTGGAGCAAGTGGCTGCAAAAGCGCTTGAACAGCTCGATGCCGACGAGGCCTCAATCACTATCCGTGACAAAGTAGACATGGACGGATTTGAGGGATATGAGATCATCGGCGCGGGTAAACAGGAAGGAAGCGATATGATCTTCGTGGTACTTGGATTTATCGATCCGGTCAGCGACGCCAATTTCTCCGCCTATATTTTGTTCTGGCATGACATGAAAACGGATGATGAAAATATCCGAATTTCAAAACAGATCATTGAAGGCATCAGGAAGTCGGTCGAATGAAATGTTAATCTGAGAACCGAAAAAATATTGGCGCTAATCAATAAGTTGGATAATATCTACCGCAAGCCCGTTTTCAGAATTGATTCAAGAGAAATTACAAGTCATTAAAATGCATATCCCAGGCCGCCCCGCAACCGCACGCCGTCTTTGATGCTGCGTTCATAAGATGAAGATCTAAATAGTCCTATTCTAAAAATCAGGTCGGTCTGAAATTGTATAACAAAATGTTTTGAGATGTAATGGATTATTCCAAGGCCAAGCACCGCTCCTCCGTCATTGCGACTAGCCTCCACACCCATATAGTTATAAACATACGTTTCGTTACTACTTATCATGGGGCAGATGTTTCCTAACCCTCCGCCTACTGACGGAACTGAAGTAACGAGCACGCGTGGATTAAATTTTTGGGTCACGGGTATTGTATATGATAATCCTAACTGTGTTGGAAAAAGCTGAAAAATGATTTGATGACGGCGAGAAAGTGTTTGGGTTTGTTCTGAGCTCATTTCTTGTCCAAAGATATCACCGGTATTGATGATAAAGATGACACTCAGAAGTAAGTAATAGTTGCGAACTGTATTTCTATTCCACATGGTAGACTCTTTTCATTTGACATTGAGAAGAATGTTTAACTTTTGGTTAATTCGTGATTCTTGAAACTTAGCCCGCATATAAAAATTAACTCGTTTTGTTCGATTCAGAGAACCAAATACTCCAACCACATCTTTTCCTTTGATATTCGTCCTCTTGGGTAGCGGTGTTGTTTCTTGATTACTAATATAAGTTAACAAGTCAAGGGGAGCTGTGGATGTTGCTTCAGGACTGTACATTCGCCCATAATTTGTATCTAATGCTGTCACCTGAATCCATCCGCTAAAAGTGAATGGAAGTTGGTAATTAACGGTATCCGGAGTTACAGTAAAAAAGCCTGGAGGATTATAAACATGGTTAATGATTGGATTAGAATTGTAAAATTGGCTAGTTAAATGGTCGGTTCGATAAAAAAAAGTATTCTGACTGCTGGTCCAATATGGTGGATAATCAGCTAAGTAAAAATAGCTTTGCCGCGTTGCAAAGGCAATAACTGTATCACCTTCACTTATGTTTGAAATTTGAAAATTATTGGGAATAACAGTTTCTGCAGTGAACATTTCTCCATTTGTAGTAACCTTTAATCGATAGTTATGCATGGCTATGATTTTGAGTTCATTATTAATATCCTGATAAACTCCATTTCCTTTCTCCTGAAGAATAACTGTCTTATTATCCGTCACATCAATGAGTTCAACTTTTGTGTCCACAGCACCTACTATTTTACCTCGGTAATCATGCCATGTAACTAGATTTTGAGTATATAGTACAGGGTCTTCACCGTATCGAGTTGTGTCTACTTCATCACTGCCAACTCTTATGTCAAGTATTTTGCCTACAAAAATTTCCTGACGGTATGTTCGGAATGAATCCGGAACAAGGATACCAGTAATGTAGGCGTAATCCTGATCTAAATATGGTGAGTCTCTTCGTTCGTCATCACCACAAGAACAAGAGACTACGAGAAATGCAATTATTGTGATGTATGAATAAATTGTTTTCATTTATTGTTTTCGCTTTTTGATAAAAAACTTCCGGAGACGCAACGAAACGTCTCCGGCTCTGCGTTCCGTTGTTTAGTATTTTCTAACTCCAACCCAGTAGTCAAGGTCATTAAGAATTCGATTCTCAAGTTTGATATAATCATTTAAATAGTTTGGCCCAATATGAGCCGTTACAGTACTCTCATTGATCTGATCAATTCCCGACTGGCCATAACGATCGTCTTCGTCCCAGAAGCCTGTATTGGAAGCCCTGTATTCCCAGTCGGTGGTTAACCTGGTCTGAGCCGTAATTCTGTAGAATTTGGTACTAGCAGTATAAGTCCAACTGGAAGGACCATTAAGTTCGCCAACTTTATCGTATTGTCCAGCAGTCCAGTCGTCTTCTATAGCACAGACCCTAAGAGTAGCATTTGGATCAGCCCAAACGACGGGAAAAATGGCGATGTCATCTGGCATTATCTCCCAGCCTTGATCGCCATTGACATCACGATAATAAACAGGTCGACCTGCTGCATCGTTCCTTGTATTACCATTAAACTTATGAATCGTTGTCTTGTAAATTCGGCCATCATAATTAGTGGATTCACCATAATACATCTCAAATTCATCATTTCCGCTATCTTTCTTATCAAAAAGATTGATCTGCTTAACAACAAAATACGGCACCAACGGTGGTGGTGGCGGAGGCGGTGGAGGAGGTGGGGGAGGAGGGCAATCCTCACCTTCACATTCACCGGGCGGCAATTGCGGCAAAATATCATACTTCATTTTTTTATAAAAATCAGCAATCCGCTTTTGAATTATACTCCGGAATTCATTTTCAATCATCGGATCATCACCGGTTTGTTCGAATGAAATCAAAAATACAGGATACCCGATCGCATCCTTGGCCGCTTTCATCGCCTCTCCACGTTCTTCAGTATCCGATGGCGGCACCAAAGAAATCATTCTTTCCTCGACGAACTTTGAATCCTCATTCCAATAATAAACCGGAATATCAGATTCATTCGCATGGAAAAAGTCCGGATCGAGTCCCACGCCATAGCTGAATTTCTTATCATTGCGGTCCAATGTGGAAGCTTGATTTGCATTAAGAAGTTCAACCTTAATCGTATATTCTGCTCCGTCTAATATTATCTGAGACGTTGTAGCTTCGTCAGCTAATTGGCCAATAGGTACGCCGGTCTTTTTGGTGGCATCTAAGTACGGCTTTTTGAGCCATTTCTTATCTGCGGCAAAAAAACGAGCTAAGTCCTCAATACTTACATTTGCTTTTCGTTTGGCAAGGTCGCCCTTTTTTTCAAACAACTCTGACCGGGAACTCATATTAAGTTGAGGAAAAATGGCATTGTCCTCAGTAGAGTTGAATAATCTCTCATTGTCTGAACACGAATTGAATGTGGTCAGCAAGAAAAAACCAAATAGAGCGCCAATAAAAACTATAAGTTTCATAGCTTACTCCAGTTTATAGAAACAAACGATTGCTAATCCTCGTTTCATTTCTTAGATTAACAATCAGGGAAGGCAGTATTACTAATAAATTCAAAGCTCCCGAGCCTAGAATTCGGTAATATTGTTCTTCCCTTTTTTGTCTCCGGATTCAGAATTTCATTATTTAAGACGGATTAAATCAGCTACGATTCAGTCATATATATCAACACCTCCTCCGATAACTGCTTGTTCAGCAGTTGAAGTTCATTAGAAACGGTGTGCGATTACGGGGATGAAGATAGTTTCACAGACACCCCTACAGATCAGCTACTTTTATTCCTACTGATAATAAAGTTAAGGAAGACTTTTTTGAAAACAATGACCTGCGTCATGTTTTCGAAATTTAAGAAAAAATTATTCAGATCAATCTACAATGTAAGTGTAGAAAAAAAAAACAGTTTAAGAGCAAGAGTTATTTTCATCATTTTTAAAAATAACACGTTGACTCATTTTACCTTTTATTGCTGCTTCAATATCTTCTGCAAATCCTCCTTACTCACGGTGAGTTGTCCCACGCCGGGAAGGCGTTCAGTCAGAATTCGCCAATTTGAGTTGGCTTTGAATACTTCTCTAAAGATCGGAAGCGATTCATTGACCATTCCGTTATTGGCAAGCGCAACGGCATGCCAGTATTTCATTTCCTGATTATCCGGGAACAATTTTTCAGCGCTGCCATAGAGCTCCATTGCAGATTTCATGTCATTTTTTTCTACGGCGTAATCGCCTTTGTTCATAAACTCATACGCGCGGTAAAGTTTGAGCAGACGGCGGATCTCTTTGATAGGTTCCGCATGATCTTCGATGCGCAGATCGATGACCCGGTCTTCCCAGATCTTTCCGGTAGATTTTGCGCGTACGACCAATATCGCGGCGGATTGTTTTCCGCGGATATCGCCGCCAACCGATTGCGCCGCTTCTAATGCGGTTACCATTCTTTCCGCGAGCGGTCCGGTTGATTCTTGAAATGCCTTCGCCATGGCCGGCCAGACTTTATCGTTAAGCATCAGATTGGCTTCAACGGAGAAATTATCTCCGACGTAATGTCCTGCGGCTGGAATACACTTTTTCCCCGTATGCGCGGCGACATTTCCTTTTGCGTCCACGATGGCCAATTGACGCACGTCTCGCCCTTCATCGGCATCGATCAGTTCTTTCAGAACTTCCTGCGCCGTCTTTCCTGATTTCAATAATTCCAATCCGCGCGGGCCGAAAGAGACATTCACAAAAGATTGCGTTGCGATTGCGCCCACACCCGCCTCGGCCCAGGAAACGAGCGAACCGACGGAAAACCAATTGGACTGAACGGCTACACCCATCTCTCCTGTCTGCGGATCACGCGCGACGATCGAGTAGGTATGGGCCAACTTGTTCTCGGGATCAATCTGACCCGAAACATTTTGGAGAGAGAGGATGATTGAAATGAGCAACATTACAAATTTTTTCATGAGTTATTCTCCGGATTAAGTGAATAATTATTTTGATACATCCATTAATATCCATTGGTCTGGATCGATTACGGGGTGCGTGTTTTTTGGAATGGCAATCTCCGCATAACCGCGCGACATATCTATGCGCTTGATGTCTTTTCCAAACTGCACGGCAAC
>JAEUSK010000248.1 GCA_016787925.1 bacterium
GTTCCTACGATACACTGAAATTACCAATCGCCCAATGAAATTCTATGAATGTTACAACCAACCCTCGGGTTGGTTGACAACATGAAAACCGGACATTTCTACTTTGGTAGAAACCGGACATTTCTATTTTGGCTTGACAACTGCCTAATAATCCCTTGACTTTTTTGATACCGCAAACTATATTGGGCTCTCTTTTTGAAGAACTTGAGTTTTAAACATCACATAGGATAATCAACTATTAAATAGTTAATTATTTGTTTACTTGGAGGGTTTTAAGGAATGGTTAAGAACAAAAATGTCAGGCTGGGAATCATCCTCGTTTGCATAGCGTTGTCGCTGGTTGCACTGTGGCCGACGTTCAAATTCTACGGATTATCTAATGACGATAAGGCGAAGATGCGCGAATCGGCAGAGGGAACTAAAGAACTGAACGACCTTCAGGGCAAATCTATCAATCTCGGGCTCGATCTTAAAGGCGGTATTCATCTTGTATTGGAAGCGGATGTGGTGACGCTGTTTGAGAATCTCGTAAAAACCAAAGATAACGAATTTGTAAGAATATTTGAGAAAGCGGCGGCCGAATACCGCACCGATCAGGAGTCCAATTTTGCCGGGGTTTTGGAGAATCATTTTTCCGAAGCCGGCCTGCCGATGATTAATTACTGGGGCGAAAAGCATAAAGACGATGCAGGCGTGGTCAGATTTCTCAATGACGAAGCTAAAGATGCCGTTGATCGCGCCCAATCGATTATTAGGAACCGTGTGGACCAGTTTGGCGTGAGTGAACCCACAATTCAGAAACAGGGCGACCATCGTATCATTGTTGAATTGCCCGGAATTGACGATCCTGTAATTGCAAAAAATCTTATCCAGCAAACGGCGCTGCTCGAATTCAAACTGCTCCGTGATCCGCAGGACGCCGGTAACATATTCGAAAGACTAGACACGTATTTTGCGCGTATTGATACTCTCAATGCGCAAAAGATGACAACAGATTCAATTACAAATGCAGCTAAAGATACCGCCAAGTTAAGCGGCCTTTCGGCTGAACTGCTTAAGCCTGAAAGCGATACTGCGACAACGGATACTGCGGCCGTCCAATCCGGGAACAAACCATTTACGCAATACATTATCGGACAACAGATCGGCCAAACGGGTTATGATTTTTATGTTGCAGCGCAAAACCTGGAATTCGTAAAGTCATTGCTGTTTATGAAAGTCGGCGACCGCACGAAGATCAAACCCGGCGTGCAAGCCGCCATCGGTGAATCGAATGAAATTCTATTCAGCAATAAGGAAGTTCATGAAGGTTTTTACGCCGCCTATGTGGTAAAAAAAGCGGCAGAGTTATCGGGCGCAGTCGTAACCGAAGCGAAGCAGGATATTTATCAGGGAATGGATCCCGGCATGGCGGGCAGACCGATCGTTACTTTGAAAATGACTCCGGACGGCAGCAAACGTTGGGCAGTTGTGACCGGGGCGAATATTAACAAGCGTATTGCTGTCGTTTTGGATGACAAAGTGCAGTCGGCTCCGAATATCATTGAAAAAATCTCGGGCGGTAATACGCAGATTACAGGTATGGATAATATGGAAGAAGCAAAGAGCCTTGCAATCGCGCTGCGCGCAGGTTCTCTGCCGGCCCCTGTTCACATTATTGAAGAACGCACCATTGGCCCATCGCTCGGCGCAGATTCGATAGACAGCGGAAAATTAGCTTTTTGGGTTGCATTCATCGTCGTGGCAATTGCGATGATTGTATATTATCGAAATTCAGGCGGCGTTGCCGACATGGCGCTGGTTCTGAATGTATTATTTTTGATGGGAATTCTAACCGGGTTCGGATTTACGCTGACATTGCCGGGCATCGCAGGTATGATTCTAACCATGGGTATGGCTGTAGATGCCAACGTGCTCATATACGAACGTATCCGCGAGGAGATACGTCTGGGCAAGACAGTTCGAGCATCTATTGAAACGGGTTTTTCAAAAGCGTTTGTCACCATTCTTGACGCTAATTTGACCACGTTTGGAACCGGCTTAGTACTATTTCAGTTTGGTACCGGCCCGATCAAGGGTTTTGCGTTGACGCTTATGATTGGAATTATTACGACAATTTTCTGTGGAGTGTTTGTAACACGGGTCCTTATGGATTTGATCTACGATCGCGCAACGACGGAGCAACGCATCAGTATCGGCGTGGATTATGACCGTATTGCAACTCAAAAGGTTTAAGAAAAATAATACGCGAAAGTATAAGGAGCATTTATAATGGAGTTTTTGGTTAATAAGAATTATGCCTTTGTGGCGCTGCGAAGCAAAGCCTATCTGGTCTCAGGGAGCTTGATCATATTGAGTTTGCTTTTGTTTTTTGTTATGGATCTGAACTACGGTGTCGACTTTGTTGGCGGAACTTCACTCGAAGTCAAATTCAAGGACCCGGTTGAGCTGGAAAAAGTCCGCACGGTTGTGTCCAGTAAATTTGGCGCCGATCGCATACAGAATTTTGGATCTCCCAACGACGTATTGATACACGTTATTGAACAAAATGACAAAGTTGCCGGCGAAGTTCTGAATTTATTAAATGCCAATTTTGCGACTAACCAGGCCGAAATACGTTCGGTTAGCCAGGTTGGTCCGAAGATTGGTGAAGAACTGAAAAGCTCCGCCGTTTGGGCTACTCTGTGGGGATTGTTCTTCATTGTAGTTTATTTGGCAATCCGATTTCACTGGAAGTGGGGACTGGCTGCCGTAGTTGCTTTATCGCATGACGTTTTGATCACCCTGGGTGTTTTTGTGGTTTTGCGATTGGAGTTTTCGCTCGGAGCGGTTGCTGCGTTTCTTACCATTGTCGGATATTCAGTCAATGATACTATCGTCGTTTTTGACCGTATTCGCGAAAACCTTCGATTACTTAAGAGGGGATTGACGTTTGAACAGGTGGTAGACAAAAGCATAAATGAAACGCTGAGCCGAACGATCATGACGTCATTAATGACTTTGCTGTCGGTAATTGTACTGCTGCTGCTTGGCGGTGAAGTCATCCGGCCTTTTGCCTGGGCGCTACTGACCGGGATCCTCGTTGGAACCTATTCTTCTGTTTTTGTTGCAAGCCCTGTACTAATTGAATGGCAGGCCGGCGAGGATCTGAAGGCTAAAGCAAAATAATTTTCTGAACTTGACTGGCTTCTGAAAATAAAGTATTTTGATTCGGTTGCCTAAATCAGAGGAAAGAATTCAAATGGAATTCAATACGCTTGAAAAGAACGGAATTGTGGTGATGGAAGTTCGCGGAAGCATTATGGGCGGCCCGGATGCGACGCAGCTCAACGACGAAGTTCATCGGTGGATCAAGGAAGGCAAAAAGAATTTTATTGTGAATTTGCAGTCGGTGGATTTGATTAACAGCTCCGGACTGGGTATACTGATCAGTAACCTGACCAATGTTAAGAACAACGGCGGTGATTTGCGCTTGAGCAATCTATCTCAGAAGATCAGGCAAATATTTCAAATTACGAAATTGACATCCGTTTTTAAACAATTTGAAACTGTTGACGACGCGGTAAAAAGTTTTTCATGATGTAGAGCTTAATGATTCGATGACAGCACAAAACCCAAGATCTGCCAACAGGTTTTGGGTTATTTTTTGCATATTATCCATTTAAGGGAAAAAAACATGCCGGTTAGAGTTATTATTGGAGCCCAATGGGGAGACGAAGGCAAAGGAAAAATTGTCGATTTGCTCGCAAGCAAAGTTCAGGTCGTTGCACGGTATCAAGGCGGCGCAAATGCCGGCCACACGATATGGGACGGGGATAAGAAGTATATACTGAGGCTTATACCCTCGGGCATATTGCACGACGGCGTGATGTGTATTCTTGGCAACGGCGTTGTTATTGACCCGATAGCGTTCTTTACGGAGTTGGATGGCCTTGCAAAAGGAGGTATTAGGATGGACGGCCGGGTCATGGTGAGTCCTCATGCGCACATTATTTTCCCATATCACAAGCTTATTGACCAGGCGAAGGAAAAATATCTCGGAAAGAATCAGGTGGGAACTACGCAGCGCGGTATCGGGCCGGCTTATTTGGACAAAATCGATCGTTGCGGAATCCGAGCCATCGATTTAATGAACCATGATACGTTAACGGAAAAGCTGCAGAAAAACATATCTGAAAAAAATAAGATACTGAAAGCTTTTGGCGCTGAGGAGTTGGCCGCGGAGCCAATGATCAAACAGTTCCATGAACTGGGAAATCGGCTGCGTGAATATGTAAAAGACACGGCCGTTTATTTATACGAGGCAGTTAAATATAACAAAGAAGTCCTGCTCGAAGGCGCCCAAGGTACCCTGCTCGATATTGATCATGGCACGTATCCGTTTGTGACTTCGTCGAATTCAAGCAGCGGCGGCGCCAGCACGGGTTTGGGTTTAGGGCCGACAAAAATCGATCACGTCATGGGCGTGGCAAAGGCGTATACCACCAGGGTTGGCAACGGGCCGTTTCCTACAGAGTTTGATGAAATATTTTCTGAGAAAATTAGAAAATTGGGCGGCGAATATGGCGCGGTAACGGGGCGTCCGCGTCGCTGCGGGTGGCTTGATCTTGTGCAGCTTAAGTATGCAATGGTGGTTAATGGTATTGACGAGTTGGCCATAACAAAATTAGACGTACTTGATACTTTAGACGAATTGAAAATATGTATGGCCTATAAAGTAAATGGCGTGAAAATAGACTATCCCATAACGGATGCAGGGGAACTAGCGAAAGTTGAGCCTGTTTATACAGCCTTTAAAGGTTGGTTATCGGATACCGGTAATGCAAAAAAATATACAGATCTTCCGGAGAATGCCAGAACGTACTTGAAGTTTATTGAAGATTTCATGGGAGACGCTAAAATAAAAATTGTTTCAGTCGGTCAGGAACGGGACCGTACACTTATGATATAATTTGATTCAAGGTTTTTATGAGCGATAAATTATTTGAACCGGTCATGGGACTGGAAGTTCATTGTCAACTGCTGACCCGTACAAAGGCGTTTTGCACCTGCAGTGCCGCGTACGGCGGAACGCCCAACTCACAAACTTGTCCGGTTTGCCTGGGCCTTCCAGGCGCTCTTCCCGTGCTGAATAAGCAGGTTGTGGAATTTGCGATCCGCATGGGACTCGCCTCGCACTGCGTTATTGCCGCTGAATCTATATTTGCTCGGAAAAACTATTTTTATCCTGATTTGCCAAAAGGGTATCAAATTTCACAATTCGATAAACCCCTATGTGAACACGGATGGATTGAAATTGAAGTTGGGGAAGCGACTAAACGCATCGGCATTAAACGTATTCACCTCGAGGAAGATGCCGGCAAATCAATTCATGATGACGCGGTAACGGGGGGAAATGCAACATTTATAGATCTGAATCGTTGCGGCACGCCGTTAATTGAAATTGTATCTGAACCGGATTTTCGATCTGCCGCAGAGGTGACCGCCTATCTTACCAAAATACGCCAGATCGTCCAGTACCTCGAAATTTGCGATGGAAATATGGAGGAGGGCAGTCTTCGGTGTGATGCAAATATATCCATGCGACCTGTCGGCGCTGAAAAACTTGGAACAAAGACTGAACTCAAGAACATGAATTCGTTTAAGGCGGTTGAAAGAGCTTTGGCCTATGAAATGGCAAGACAGGCGAAAGTGCTCAGGGAAGGCGGGGAGATCATTCAACAGACTCTTTTGTGGGATGACAATGCAGGGGAATCCAGGGCTATGCGCAGCAAAGAGGAAGCGCATGACTATCGATATTTTCCGGAACCGGATCTCGTGCCGTTAAAGGTTTCAAAGGAGTGGATTGAATCCGTTTCTGAAAATTTATCTGAATTACCGCAGGCGCGGCGTGACCGTTTTGTCAGAGAGTATGGAATTCCAAAATACGATGCTGAAGTGTTGACGTTAAACAAATCTTTGGCAAATTATTTTGAAGAAACTCTGAAATTTGTGAAGGATGCAAAACTCGTAAGCAACTGGATCATGAGCGAGATGATGGCTGTCATGAAAGAAAATAAACAAGAGGCGGATCAGTTCATCGTTACGCCCAAAAATCTCGGTAGGTTGCTTGATCTCATTGTTAAGGGAACTATCAGCGGCAAAATAGCTAAAAACGTATTTGAAGAAATGTGCAAAGAGGGCGCTGATCCAAATACTATCGTGAAAGAAAAAGGATTACTGCAAATCACGAATCGTGACGAAATCGAAAAATTAGTAGATAAAATGTTAGAGTCCAACCAATCCCAGCTCAAGGAATATCTGAGCGGCAAGGAAGCGCTATTTGGGCATTTTGTGGGGCAAGTGATGAAATTGTCACAGGGCAAAGCTAATCCCGGTATGACTAATGATATATTGAAAGAGAAGCTGAAGAAGTATGCCTAGAGGAAAAATTGCTTGCAGGTCTTAACGATATTTTTTATCTTGCACGGCTTTTAATGAGTGGATTTTTGTTGAATAGTGTCGAAAATAAATTGTCTTAGGAGAGATGCAGGAGTGGTTTAACTGGCTCGCCTGGAAAGCGTGTGTGCGGCTAACCCCGTGCCGTGAGTTCGAATCTCACTCTCTCCGCTTCAAGTTTTATAAAAGTAACATAACGTAAGGAGGCGACCTATGAAAGTTGACATGGTCATGCCGCAAATGGGGGAAAGTATTGTCGAAGGCAAAATCCTAAAGTGGCATAAAAAAGTCGGCGACAAAGTTGCCAAAGATGAGACCGTTCTTGAGATCAGCACGGACAAGGTGGATTCTGAGATCCCTTCTCCTACCGCTGGGATCATCACAGAATTAGTGATTGCAGAAGGGGAGACCGTGTCGGTTGGAACTTTGATCGCGCGTATCGAAACGGATGCGTCTGTGAGTGTGTCTTCAAAGCCCCTTTCTACTCCTCCGGTCCAGAAAAAGGAAGATCATAAATCTGCGGGTGTAACTCCGGCGAAACCGGCTTCGCCCGGCTCCGCAGGTTCTGTGGATATGGTAATGCCGCAGATGGGCGAAAGCATTACCGAGGGTAAAATTTTAAAATGGCACAAAAAAGCCGGAGACCACGTTGTAAAGGATGAAACCGTCTTAGAAATAAGTACGGATAAAGTTGATTCAGAAATTCCATCGCCTGTATCAGGGATCATTACAGAAATCCTTGTGCCGGAAGGTGAAACAGTATTGGTTGGAACATTAGTCGCTCGAATCGGAAGTGAAGCCGGCGCGCCAGTGGCTGCCGGAACTAAAACGGAATCAAAAAAAGAAGAAGCCATGCACTTTTCCAGTTCAATTGAAGATTTTCAGAAACAGCATCAGATTCATACTCCCGCAGCAAAGGCAACAGTTCAATCCGGCGCGTTGCTGAGTGGCGGCAACGGCGATAGGTTTTATTCGCCTTTGGTTAGAAATATTGCCAAAACAGAAGGTATCACGATGCAGGAACTTGAAACCGTTCCCGGAAGCGGATTAAACCATCGTGTGACGAAGAATGATATTATGGCGTATTTGAGTACTCGTCGTAAAGGTGTTTTTACTCCTCAAGCTTCAAGAGGATCGGCAGTCACGTCGGCCATTGCAAAACAGCCGGCGGAAATAAAGTACGGCTTCAATAAAGAGCGTGTTGAATTTATTGAAATGAACAACGTCCGAAAGTTGACTGCGGAACATATGCGCAGAAGCGTAGACACCTCTGCCCATGTATATACGATGACGGAAGTGGACATGACAAATATTGTCAAATTCAGAACGAAGCACAAAGACGCATTTGAAAAACGCGAGGGATTTAAGCTGACTTACACGCCATTTTTGATTGACGCTATGGCAAAAACTCTGAAAGACCTGCCGATGGTCAACGTGTCTGTCGAAGGCACCACAATTATCAAGAAAAATTATATCAATATCGGCATGGCTGTTTCAATAGAGAATAACACCGGACTCATTGTTCCTGTAATCAAAGATGCAGACACGTTGAATCTGACGGGCATTTGCCGCGCCGCCAATGATATGGCGATGCGGGCACGTACGAAAAAACTTAAACTGGATGAAATTCAGGATGGCACTATAACGCTGACAAATATGGGCGTTTTTGGAAGTACGGCCGGTTTTCCGATCATCAATCAGCCGCAGGTTGCGATCATGGGCGTCGGGATGATCAAAAAACGTCCGGTGGTTATCGAATCTCAGGATGGCGATGATACAATTGCGATCCGCTCGATTATGTTTGCGTCATTGTCGTATGATCATCGCGTCGTGGATGGAGCGCTCGGCGGCGCATTCCTGCAAAGGGTTACACAGTATCTTGAGAACTTTGATATGAATACGCCTCTTTAATTTCTAAGAAATATTCTGCACATTAAAACTCCCGACATAAGATCGGGAGTTTTTCATTATATGAAACCAAACTTGTCATTATATCTTGTCGCTGATGCGGAAGCCCCAACGCGTCTTCCCTTTCTTCAGACAATTGAAGAGGCATTAATAGGGGGCGTCACCATAGTGCAACTTCGCTCCAAGCATTATCTCTTTCATGAATTATTGAAAATTGCCCATGCCGTGCGTGCCCTTACATCGAAGTATCGGGTTCCTTTCATCATTAACGATGACATTCAGGCGGCTCGTGAGATTGACGCTGACGGGGTTCATCTTGGGCAAGGCGATTTACCGATTGAAGAGGCCAGAAAAATTCTTGGGCATAAGAAGTTAATAGGAATTTCTACACATAATCCGAAAGAAGCTCAAGAAGCGGAAAAAAAAGGCGCAGATTATATCGGAGCCGGAACAGTATTTCCAACTGCGTCAAAAGATGATATTACTGGAATCATTGGAGTGGAAGGGCTAAGAAAAATAACTCTGCACGCTAAACTGCCGGTTGTCGCTATCGGCGGAATTGACGTCTCAAATGCATTGGCTGTAATGGAAACCGGAGTAACCGGCGTCGCCGTTATCTCATCTATTATGAGATCGGACACTCCGCGAGAAACTGCTGAACGTTTTCGTATAATCATTGATCGACAGAAGAAAGAGTAGTGGGAGACGTTATTGTATGAAAACGTCTGCAGTGGAACTTGCACAAGAATAAAACATTAAATATCCAGGCCGGTCTGATTGGTGCTGCGTCTTGGCTTTATTTTCAGGTGATCGTATGCCAGATTTGTAACTTCTCTTCCTCGAGGAGTTCTTTTTAAAAGCCCTTTTTGAATCAGGAACGGCTCATATACCTCTTCGATAGTTCCCGCCTCTTCCCCTACGGAAATGGCGATGTTGTCTACGCCAACCGGTCCGCCGTTGAATTTTTCGATGATCGTTGTCAGTATTCGCTTATCCATATCATCCAGTCCATGTTCGTCCACCTCCAATGCGAGTAACGAATAGTCGGCGATAGCCTTATCTATAACGGCTTGCTGCTGAACTTGCGCAAAATCACGCGTTCTTTTCAGAAGCCGATTCGCTATACGCGGCGTCCCTCTGGAGCGTTTTGCTATTTCTTCTGCCCCTTTTTTGTTGATTTCCGTATTTAAAATATCTGCGGATCGTGTTACAATATCCGTAAGATTCTCATCATTGTAGTAATCAAGCCGACAGCTGATGCCGAATCGCGACCGTAAAGGCGCGGTTATCAGTCCGGCGCGGGTCGTTGCGCCAATCAATGTGAAATGGGGGAGAGTCAGCTGAATAGTCCGCGCGCTGGGGCCTTTGTCGATTACAATATCCAGCTGGAAATCCTCCATCGCTGAATACAGATATTCTTCGACGATCGGATTCAGCCGGTGTATTTCGTCTATGAACAGCACGTCTCGTTCTTCAAGATTGGTTAAAATACCTGCGAGATCACCGGCTTTGTCGAGTACCGGCCCGGAAGTAACCCGAATTTGGACGCCCAATTCATGGGCTATGATATGAGACAACGTGGTCTTGCCCAATCCTGGTGGCCCTGAAAGCAAAACGTGATCCAGAGAATCTCCGCGAAGTTTTGCCGCCTCGATAAATACTTTCAGATTCTGAATGATTTTGTTCTGTCCAACAAATTCGTTGAATTTTGACGGCCTCAATGACAGATCAAGATCCACATCCTCATAGGATTTCTTTGGGCGAATGATGTCGTCGGATTCTTTTTGCAGCGCCAAAACAATCTCCAGAAAATTTATTAAAATTTAATTAGATTTTACGCGTGAATCAATACACAAAACTATTTATCAGGTTTTTGTTTTAGTTTCTTAACTATATCCGGAATCTTGCGAATATAGGCTTCTTTTCTCAATGATTCCGCATGGTTCCGTGCGGGATATCCGGAAACTGTTTCTCCATCCCCAATAGAAGAAATAACCCCTGACTGTGCACCAATGGTAACATTATTTCCTACAGTAATATGTCCCACGATGCCAACCTGTCCCGCTATCGTAACATTGTCGCCGATGATTGTACTTCCGGCGATGCCTGACTGGGCGGCAATCAGCGTATTCTCGCCAATGACTACATTGTGCGCGATTTGTACCAAATTATCCAGTTTTGATCCTCTCATAATGCGTGTTTCACTCAACGTACCTCGGTCAATCGCACAGTTGGAACCAACCTCCACATCATCTTCGATCACTACTTTTCCTACATGCGGAATTTTTTGGTGACGATCATTTTTTTTATAATAGCCAAATCCGTCGGAACCGATAACTGTCCCCGCATGAATGATTACGTTCTTTCCGATCAATGAGTTATCATAAATAGTCACATTTGGATAAATAACTGTGTTGTCGCCGATTTGGACATTGTTTCCAACAAAAGAATTTGCCATGATCGTGACCCAACTTCCGATACGAGAACGAGCGCCAATGTTAACGTGCGGGCCTATATGCACCGTTTTTTCACAATCCGCCAATTTATCTATGACTGCCGACGGATGAATCAACGGTTCCGGATGTATATTTGGATAGAATAACCTGATTACTTTGGCAAATGCATCGTAAATATCATCTGAAACGATGTGGCTGATCTGCGAGCGCTCTAAGAATTGTGAAAGTTCCGCATTGAACAGCGTCTTATTTATGATCCAGGCTTTTGAACGAATATTACGCTTTTGGTGTAGTGACTTTTTTTGGATAACAAAAACGACTTCACTCTCAAGCGCTTTATCAGGGTCTGAAATATTGGAGATTGGCATATCGCTGCCAACAATTTCTAAGTTTATTTCAGTAGCAATTTGACTAAATGAAATCATAATAATGCATGTGAATAAAAAATGGAAACTCCAGGAGAAGAGTTTCCATTTATCAAACGTATTGGAAAATTACTATTTCTTGCCCGTGTCTTTGGTTTCTTTTACCCCGGTATCTTTGGTTGTTGTTCCGGCCATTTTTATCAATTCATTTATGGCTTTTTCTGTCAGGTCGTATTTGGTATCTTCAGCCAACAAAATACCTGATGCAGAATCCAGAATAAAGTCCATGCCTTCGGCTTTACGTACATTTTCTAATGCCTTTTTAACTTTGTCAAAAATAGGCTGCATCAGTTCTTGCTGCTTCTTACCCAATTCTTCATTATAGCGTTGGCCTGCAGTCTGCACATAATACGCCAATTCTTCAATCCCTTTCTGAATGGATTGTCTGATATTCTCTTTTATAAGAGGATTATTCTTATAATTATTTACAAAGTCGTCCTGAGCATTTGCCAGAGAATCCTGCAGATATTGGAATTGTTTGGCCATTTTTTCCTGTTCCACCTGCAGTTTAGCTTGAACGGCTTGCGTTTCTTTTAAAGACTGCATGATCTTTTGAGAATCGACATAACCGATCTTGCTTTGCGCGTTGGTTGATTTTGCCGTCATTCCCAGCAGAACAACACTGAGTATCATAATTAATCGTTTCACTTCATCGTCTCCTTTTGGATGTTAAATGTATGATGCAAACTACTATTTGTCTTCTATTTTTTCTTGTTTGTTGGCTTCGTCAATTTGTTGAGTTTTGCCTTTTTCTTCCACCTTGCCAGGCTGCACTTTTCTTGTACCGGACTGAATTTCTCGTTGCCCACCGGAGGGGATATTTGTGCGCGACTCGGTGCTGACGGCTTGTTCCTTAACAGTCAGGCCAACTGCGCCCAGTTCATCTATTACCAGAACAGTGACGTCGTATTTTTTGTCGATAGAAACCGGATTTCCCGCCGACACATCAAATATAACATCTATTTTTTCACGGAGTCTTACATTATCAATGGCGCGGCGAACTCTGTCGATAAGCGGCTGGAGTAATTCCTGCTGCTTCTTGTATAACTCACCCGTGACCGGCGAAAATTTTTGTTCCTGAAATGCTGCAATCTTCTGACGCTTGTCGCTGATTCTTTTTTCGAGAATTTCTCTTCCTGATTTGCTCAGCGTCAGGCTGACCGTTTCGATGTCTTTTTCAAGACTTGTAAGAGTGTCCGTCATGGCGACAATTTCGTTCGTCCAATCGGATGCCAGCTTCTGAATCTCGACCTGAACATCTTCCGCTGACCTAACTTGGGATATTATATATTGAAAATCGATATAAGCGATCTTATTCTGTGCATACGTATTCGGACAGTACAAGACGATGCCGCATAGAAAGATGAATATAATTTTTTTCACGTTAGACTCCTGTGATTAGAATTGTTGTCCTAACTGGAAATGAAAACGCGGGAAATTACGATTCTTATTTGTTTTATCTAATCCATAAGCCACGTCCAATCCGATAACTCCTACCAGCGGCATAAAGAGCCTAAACCCATATCCAAAGGATCTTTTCACCTTAAACGGGTCAGTCTCGCTCAGTGAACGAAAGACATTGCCTGCTTCGGCGAATCCAAGAATATACATAGTCGGGCTTGGAATGACAGGTAATCGTATTTCTGCTGAGTATTTCACCATCGAAGCTCCGCCGGCGGCAAAACCGCTCTCTTGGGGTCCAACGCCGCGGCCGCCGTAACCTCGCAACTGAATTGAACCTATATCCAAAGCGCTTCCGCCCATATAAAAACGATCGAGTTGAGGTATTTCTTCAACTAAAGGATTTCGCTTAAATGTTCGCGAGTAACCCATGGTAAAATCCGTGTAAAGAACAAATGACCATAAAGTAGGGTAATAATTTTCTGCCCGGAAAGTATGACGCGTGTAATTCTGCGGCAATACACGTACTGCATTTGCGTATCCAGAGGTGTCAATACTGACGAAACCAAAGTCGGTTGTCAATGTATAAACTGAACCGGATTTTGGAAATTCAGCGGCATCCTTGCTGTTACGTTGAATAACTTGCGTCAAAGTGAGGCTCTGCTGTTGGCCATAAGTAAACTGGGGGTATAAATTCGATAAACTCAACGGTTTCAAAGTTGAATTAGCGTATCCAACCGACCAGTTTGCCAGGAAATAATCATCGGGCCATTTAAGCCTGCGTCCGAAACTGATTGAGCCTCCATAACTTCTTTGTTTATATCCAACGTACTGCGCGCGACGATTGCCGTCAAGTGAAAAGTAGAAACTGGCGCCGAAGGATGTACGCGTGTCAAAAAGGTAAGGCTCGGAAAAACCTACGGAAAACACCCTGTATCCGGCACCGCCTAATTGGAGATTCAAGCTCACTATCTGTCCATTGCCAAGGAAATTGTTAAATGCAACGCCTGCAGATCCGATTAGTCCGTCTTGCGCGCTGTATCCCATCGATAAATTTGCCGTATCCGTAGGTTTCTCAGTGACCGTCATGATGACATTGACCTTGTCTTGGCTTATCGGCTGTACATCAGGAATCACGTTTTCAAAATAATTGAGAACCATAAGGTTTCGTTGTGAACGTATCAACGCTTCACGACTGAATTTTTCACCGGGAAATGCAACGACGTCGCGCCGAATAACTTTTTCTTTGGTCTTGGTGTTATTTCTTATTTCAACTTTCTCGATGTATACCTGGTTACCTTCGGTTACGATAAACTCGAGGTCGAGCGTATCTTTACTGACCGGTTTTTCAATTGGAACGATCTGAGCGAAGATATAGCCGCGATCGTAATACATCGCATTGACCTGTTCCTGCATGTTTTTGTCGTATTTTTCCTGATTGAAAATTTCACCGCGACTGAACCCAAAAGCATGGCTTAATTCTTCATTGGAGAAAAGAGTATTGCCAGTCCACGTAACATCTCCAATTCTGTATTTAACGCCTTCTTCAACGTAAATGTCAATGTAAAAATCCTTCTTGTTCTTCGCATAGTACGTAGTGTCTTTAACTATTTGGAAATCCCGGTACCCCTTTTTCTTATAATAAGCAATTAACTTCTTAACGTCTTCTCTGTATTTTTTTTCATCGAAATCTCCTCCTTTGAACCACCGAAAAACGCCGGACTTGGATTTGGTGTCGTCAAACGTACCTTCAAGTTTTCCGTCGGCAAAGGAGTAGTTGCCAAAAAAATTGATTCCCCGAATTTTGACTTTTGATCCTTCGGTGATTTTTATCTTTAGCATAACTTTGTTGGAATCATTTTGTGAAGCATAGGATGTGATCTCCACCTCGGCATTTAAATAACCCTCTTCCGCATATTTTCTTTTTATACGTTCGATTGCTTTTTTGATATGCTGGGGGCTTACTGTTTGCGATGTATAAAGCCCCATTTTACCTCTAATGTCCTCTTCGTCGATCTTATCCTGGCCCTCCAAGTCCATCGATTCGAGTCTTGGATATTCTTTCACTATGATTACCACCTCAATACCGTCTTCGATCTGCTCGCCATAAACCTGGATATCTTTGAAGACGTTCATTTCCCATAAGTTTTCAATGGCTTTGGTAATATCATCAGCATTGAATTCCTGACTTACAGAAAGGCCAGAGGCTATGATAATAAGTTCAGCATCCGATTTGAGATTACCTTCAACTTTAATCGCAGCGATTTTTGGACGCTCTGCCAGGCCTCGCGTCTGCGCTGCCATGTGCACAGTGAAAAGACATATGATCAGGACCATAACAAGCACACTAGGCAGACGATGCAAAAACAATTTTTTCATTAATGAGAATTTCCGTTCCGTTGTTGAGTGAATGATTTTGAATATACTGATGTAAACAATCTTATTTATTTCCGCGAACCGATTTTTTTACGTGTTTTTTTTCGATGCTGATCTGTTCGCTTACTTTGCCGAAACGGCGTTCCCGTTTCTGATAATTGCGAATGGCTTCATACAGTTGCGGTTTCCTGAAATCAGGCCAGTACGTGTCCGTTATGTAAATTTCAGAATAAGCAATTTGCCATAAGAGGAAGTTACTTATCCTGTATTCGCCGCTCGTTCGAATAACCAGGTCGGGGTCGGGCAGATCCCAAGTGTCCAGGTTTTTTGAAAAGAAATCTTCATCAATCTTTTCAATGTTGATCGAATTTTGAATTATGTTCCTTGAAATCTTTTTGACCGCATCCAGTATTTCAATTCTTGCACTGTAGCTTAATGCAAGATTTAATATCAAGCCCGTATTGTTCTTAGTAATGTTGATCGCGGTTTGAACTTGTTTAAGCGTTTCAGGCGGCAGGAGTTCAATATGGCCTATTGTCTTGATGCGAACATTGTTCGAATTAAGGTTGTCTATCTCGTTGCTAATCGTGCGCATAAGCAGTTTCATCAGCGCTGAAACCTCCCAGGTAGGCCTTTTCCAGTTCTCCTGGCTGAAAGCGTACAGGGTCAGAGCCTCAATGCCTAATTCACCGCAGGCTTCAACGATTTCCTTCACTGATTTTACGCCCTGATTATGCCCGGCAATTCGCGGCATACCGCGTTCTTTAGCCCAACGGCCGTTGCCATCCATAATGATCGCAATGTGCCGCGGCAAATTACCAGCTTCTTGCACCTCCGCTAATAATTTTTCCTTTTTAGATTTAGAGAAATTTCGGGTAAGGGCGTGGAAGACCGACTTGCGTGAGGACTTATCAGTATTGCGGGCAGACACGGTGTGGAACACTCCAAAAAGTATTGTATTATGTACCGTATAAATTGAAAAAAAATATACAGATTGATATCAAAAATTGCAAGGTGAAAATTGGATTTTTGTGGTTAGATTGAGAGCAGTAATCGGCATCAGAAAACGAGTTCAATACCAACCGGACAATGATCCGATCCCAATACGTCGGGCATTATCCAGGCATTTTTCAGGTGCGGTAGAAGATCTTCAGATATAAAATGGTAATCAATTCGCCAGCCGACATTTCTCTGCCTTGCGTAAGTTTGCATATCCCACCACGTGTAGTGTTCGGGCTCCTGATTAAATTGCCTGAACGTGTCGACAAATCCGCGGGCCACTAATTTATCCATCCAGGCGCGTTCCATGGGAAGGAATCCGGAAATCTTCTCATTTTCTTTAGGCCGGGCGAGATCAATTTCCTTGTGGGCGGTATTGTAATCCCCGCAAATAACCAGTTTCCTGCCCTTTTTCCTGAGCGATTCAAAATACTTCAAAACCTCTTCATAAAATTCCATTTTATAGTCAAGGCGCTCCTGGCGCATCTTTCCATTTGGAAAATAGATGTTGAAAAGCAAAAAATCCCCATGGTCGGTCATCAAAACGCGTCCCTCAGAATCAAATTTTGCAATGCCGAATCCGTTCTTAACATCCAAGGGTTTTTTTGCGCTGTAGGTTGCCACGCCGCTGTACCCTTTTTTTTCGGCGCTATTGAAATAACCCTCATAACCGTTCGGATGAAGCAGGGACTCGTCAAGTTGGTCTGTTTGAGCCTTGATTTCCTGCAAACATAACACATCAGGCGAAGCCTGAGCAAACCACTGGAGGAAACCCTTTTTGGAAACGGCGCGCAGTCCGTTAACATTCCACGATAAAATAATCATAGTCAATGAGGCATATAGTTTGAATAAAAACAAAATAATGTAGGGTACTGCATTTTTCCATGCAAGAGTTTGTTTAACAACAAAATTTCTTGAAAAGAGTCGAAAATATTTGTATATGATAATGTAAAAACGGAGAGAAATTTATGTTTACCCATCGTGTCGCACGCAACCGGGTTCTATATTTTATGGTCTTGTTGCTTGTACTTATCGCTTTTGCATATTTAATAACGAATTTTCACTGGGAACTGTACCAACTTCTGATCATCGCGCTTGTTTTTTTGATTCCGGGAAGATTAGTTCAGTATTATTGGCGTGATTTTTTCAAAGGCCGCAAAAGCCTGGAAAGGAAAAATTACGACAAAGCCATTCAAAGATTCGAATTATTTCTCAAAGACGTCGAGGAATCGCCATGGATAAAATGGTTGATGTTCTTCTCCTACGGGCTGTATTCATTCAAGGTGGAAGCCGTGGCATTGGCCTATCTGGGGAAATGCAATATATATAAAAAGAACTTGGAGCAAGCTGAACAATTTCTTAATCGGGCACTCCAAACCGACTCAAAGTATCCGGTTGCTTTTTTTAATCTTGCGGTGGTCTATGCAATAAGAAAGGACGAGATCACGGCACGGCGTTATTTTGATGCAGCGAAGGAAAACGGGTATCCAAAAATGAAATATGAAAACCTCCATGCGTATATTCAAGACGAATTTACCGCATCCAACTAGCCCCATCTTTATAATATGAAATCTGTTATTTCGGCGATCCTGCGTTTTGGACGTATGATTAAGTTTTCGCATACAATTTTTGCCCTGCCGTTTGCATTGACCTCGGCTGTACTCGCGTCACGATATTTTCACCTCTCAATTGAAAAAATTTTCTGGATCATCGTTGCCACGGTGGGCGCACGGAGCGCCGCCATGGGGTTCAATCGGATTGTCGACGCCCGCATTGATTCACAAAATCCGCGAACGGCTAACCGCGAGATACCAACCGGGGTTGTTTCAAAAACCCAGGCTGTCCTGTTCGTTCTCGCATCGTCGCTTGTTCTTGTAATCGCATCGTATTGTCTGAACGATCTGTGTTTCAGATTGTCGCCGGTTGCGCTGGCGATCGTTTTTTTTTATTCTTACACAAAACGTTTTACTTCGCTTGCACATTTGTTTTTGGGAGCGGCCTTAGGCGTGGCGCCTTTAGGTGCATGGATCGCCATTACCGGGGAATGGAGTTGGCAGGCATTTGTATTAGGATGGGGCGTTGTATTCTGGGTTGCGGGATTCGATGTCATCTACGCGTGTCAGGATTATGAATTTGACAAAAAAGCGAAACTGTTCTCGATTCCAAAAACATTTGGCCTTGTAAATGCACTTCGAATTTCCCGGCTTTTGCACGCAATGGCTTTTCTAATTCTAATTATTATTGGGTTGTGGCTTGCGCTGTCTTGGCTTTATTTCACCGGGGTTGTGATCGTTGGAATTATTCTTGTATACGAACAAAACCTTATCCGCGTGCATGATCTATCGAAAATCAATACGGCTTTTTTTAACATGAATGGAATTATTAGTATGATCTACTTCTTATTTACTGCAGCGGATGTTTGGTTATTATGAGGGCGGTGCAGCTATGAAATATTTACTTATAGGAATCGGCGGCGCAATTGGAGCCATTGGTCGGTATACTCTGCAGGGTATTGTCTATCAGTTTACAGGAACGGGTTTTCCATACGGCACATGGGTGGTGAACATGATTGGCTGCTTTTTAATCGGGCTTTTCGTGGAGTTGACTGACAATCGGTATTATGTCGACCCGCAGATCAGGATATTTATTACAGTCGGGATTCTGGGCGGATTTACAACCTTTTCCACGTTCGGTTATGAAACGTTCTCGTTACTGAGAGACGGAGAATTCATGCGCGCTTCGTACAATATTGTCAGCAGCGTCTTGATAGGCCTTGCGGCGGTTTGGTTGGGTTTTATAACAGCGCGTATTTTATGAGAGGGAGTTTATAATGAAGATTGATGATGAAGGAAAATTGCTCAGAATATTTGTCGGGGAATCGGATAAATTCCATTCCAGACCGCTTTTTGAGGCGCTGGTTGAAAAGGCGAAGGAAATAGGTATGGCAGGGTCAACCGTCTTGCGGGGCATAGAAGGTTTTGGAGCAAATTCCAGAATTCACACAGCGAAAATCCTGCGGTTATCCGAAGATTTGCCCGTGCTGATCGAGATCGTCGATTCGGACGAGAGGATTAAGGAAGCGCTACCGGTTTTTGAAAATATGATTAATGAATCTAAGTGCGGTGTGTTGATGACTTTAGAGCGTGTGGAGATCATCAAGTATACTTCCGGTAAAGAGTTAGGCGAATGATCGTAGACAGGCATAAAATCAGCATTTCGTGGGAGTTACAAAAAAACATTTTCTTGACATACGATTCTTTTTACAGTATCTTAAACATTAGTAAAAACTCTACTTAATGTATAAACCATCGAAAGCGAGTGTGATTTTTTTATGTCCCTAAGCGGCCACGTGCTCGTTCTGAATCAGAATTATGAGCCGATGACCATTTGTCACGTAAAAAAGGCCATTGTATTGATATTCTTGGGCAAGGCAGAGATTATTGAAGTGATCGAAGGCCAAGCGATACGATCC
This sequence comes from bacterium, assembly GCA_016787925.1. Classification (GTDB taxonomy): domain Bacteria; phylum CLD3; class CLD3; order SB21; family SB21; genus SB21. Next base: position 19,476 of record JAEUSK010000248.1, read on the forward strand.
GTGCGTTCGTCTTTTCCATTTCCGAGCATTGTGCGGATATATGCCTATATACATAAAAAAAATAAAGGCATAATGCTTTCCAGAAAAAACATCTTAAAGCGGGACGGATTTGAATGTCAATACTGCGGCAGTAAGACGCACTCGATGACAGTGGATCATATTATGCCGAAAGTTCGCGGTGGAAAAGACACTTGGGAAAATATGATAACGGCATGCATTCACTGCAACAATCGAAAAGGGGACATGACCCCGGAAGAAGCTCAGATGCGCTTAATGACCAATCCGCGTAAGCCTCACCATTTGAGTTTCATACAAAAACACGTGGGAGTCCGGGATGAACGCTGGAAGCAGTATTTATTTATGAAGTGATCGAGTAATTTTATTAATTTGAATAAGGTCTTTTACAATAAAGGAGCAAAAACATTTGCCAAGAATATTCAGCGGGATGCGTCCAACGGGAAAATTGCATTTAGGACACCTGGTGGGGGCTTTAGAAAACTGGACTAGATTTCAAAGTGAATATGAAACGATATATGGTATTGTTGATTGGCATTCATTAACCACCGGTTATAAAGATACTTCCAGATTAAAAGAATACATTCTGGAGGCGGTAATCGACTGGATCTCGGTGGGCATTGATCCGAATAAAAGTATTATCATGCTTCAATCGTTGGTTAAAGAGCATGCCGAACTCCATCTCCTTTTTTCAATGATTACACCGACTCCGTGGCTCATTCGCAATCCCGCAGTCAAACAACAAGCCAGAGAAATGGGACTAATAGAAAACGCCAGCGATGACGAAATGACTAAAATTGATTTTGGTCATTTAGGATATCCGGTGTTACAGACTGCTGACATATTGGTATATCAGGCCGATACGGTTCCTGTAGGTGAGGATCAGATTCCTCACATCGAGTTATGCCGGGAGATCGCACGGCGGTTTAATTTTTTGTTTAGTGAATCCGGTTTCCAATTTCCCGAGCCACAGCATAAACTCACCGTTACTCCGCGTTTGCCCGGTGTTGACGGCAGTATGAAGATGAGTAAGAGCTTAAACAATTGTATTTATCTGTCCGATGACGATGCTACGGTGCAATCGCAGGTCAGGAAAATGGTGACCGATCCGAATAAAGTGCGAAAAAACGATCCCGGTCGTCCGGAAATTTGTTCCGTTTTTACGTATCACACCGTGTTTAATAAGAGTGAGGTTGATGAAATAGGAAAGAACTGCAGATCAGGCGAACTGGGCTGTGTTGCATGTAAGAGGAATCTGGGAGAAAAGATTACGACAAGGATAGACCCTTTTAGGCAAAAACGTAAGGAATTGGCAGATAACCTTGACGTAGTTGAGAAGATCATAAAAGATGGTTCCGATAAAGCCCGCGCGATAGCGTCTGATACGCTCAAACAAGTTCGCCGGTCGATGAACTTGATGGAATAGACACATGGATGTATTGTTTGGCGATGAACTGTTGTTATTCGCATTCGTTATTTTATTATTTGGTTGTATTTTTGGTTTGATTGTCTATCTTGCTGTCCGACAACGGAAAAAACTGCTTGAAGGATTTACAGTTTTTGCAGAAAGGCTTGGTTGTCCGGCATCTATTCCGACAGGGTTTTTTGGCGGTTTTCCTTCGCTCAACGGCGTATATCGAGAACGTACATTGCGGGTATATATGTTCAGACGTGCATCAGGATCCGGCAAGAACCGGAAATCGAAGACGTATACGGCATTCACGCTTCACGTCGACAATCCGGATGGTTTTCAGTTTAATATTTATGAACAGGGTTTTTTTTCAACGTTGCTAACTAAATTTGGCATGCAGGATATTTTAACAGGCGACGAAGCGTTTGATAGAGAATTTATCGTAAAATCTAATAACGAAGAAAAAGTTCGCGCCATGCTATCTCCACCGGTTGCTGCAAAATTCATGGAATTTGCGGCGCGTTACACTGCATTTGGGGTTGAATTGAAGGGCGATCAGTTTTACTATGAGGCGCCTGAGACGATCGTGGGGGAAAAACACATGCTACGTTTTGAAGAGAAAATCAACTTTATGTGCGACATCTCGGACCGTTTGGACGAAATGAATCGACGCAGAAGAAAATAGTATGAGCACTTTGTATAAAATAAAATTACAAAATTTCGAAGGTCCGTTGGATCTCCTGCTTTTTTTTGTTCGTAAAGACGAATTGAATATCTATGACATTCCTCTGGCGCGAATCACAAAATCATATCTCGAGTACCTCCAATTAATGCACGACTTGAACCTCGATATTGCTTCGGAATTTATTCTCATGGCGGCGACGCTGATGCGTATTAAAGTTCGGACGATGCTTCCTAAAGATCCTGTGCCTGAGGACGAGGAAGATATGATGGATCCACGAGAAGAGTTGTCCCGCCGCCTGATCGAGTATCGTCAATTTAAGGAAGCCTCCAAGTCACTGTCGGAATTGGACGAATACTGGCGCCAGGTCTATCGACGTAGTTATTTCAATTTTGACCTTTTGCCGCAAAACGAAGAAGAAGTTATTGGGCTAAAAGATATATCTTTTTTTGATTTATTGGCTGCCTATAAGAAGGCCCTTGAAAAGAAGCCGATAGCTGTTTTTCACAGCATTGAGAGGCTCAATGTGACGGTTGAAGATCAGCAAAAATACATCATGGATTTTTTCAGGGATCGTAGTTGTTATTTATTTACTGAACTTTGCGATGATATGGCAAAGGTCGAGATTGTCGTTACGTTTCTTGCCTTGCTTGATCTTGTGAAGAGGGCTGATATCGCCATTAAACAGGCGTCTATTTTTGATGATATCTGGATATACAAAGCCTCAGAATTCAAAGAGGATGTGATTCCAACAGCAGAACGCGTTGAAACGGACCTGCATGAATTGACGGAATCGATAATTGGTGAAAACGTTTCTCATGTTACAGCTGAAACTGAATCCACCGCCGAAGCGGTGCCGATAGTTGACGATGCGAGTCAGGATGACGTTTCGCCGGAGACGCTGACTACGCCAACGGAGATAAAGGCCGAATTTGCAGAGAACGGCATTAGGGCGTCGGACGTGCAGGATAATCACGACCCATCGGACACTGAATACGCAGCGGCATTAATGGAGACTGAATTAACCAAATCAACAACGGACGCAACTGAACGCTTAAATGATCGACAGGTACCGGTTATTGAAAAATCGAATAAAGAGGGTCAGGAGTTTGGCCGGAACTCTTATGACGATGAAACCACGACTAACGCAGCAGTTGAAGAAAAAAAGAGTTTAGCAGAGCTGAATCGCGACGACGAAGATCATCGGATAGTGAGTGATCTCGAGAAAGAAGAAACCAACACTGATAATGTTGACGAAACACGGCCTGAAGATGAAAGCAGTAATGCAGTGATTGACGTTATTGAAACTAAATTTGATGATGCGCATGCTGACGAACAAGCTGGGGCAGAAGAGCTGTTATCCCAAAGAATAGTGTCCGAAGAAAACATAGTTACCGAAGAGAGCAACGTCGAAAGAACAGAAGTTGCAGGCTCTCATACTGTGGAACAAAAAATATTTGATACCAAATTTTCTGAAGATGATCATTTAGCAGTACGAGATGAGAAGGCTGTACCTGAGATTGCGGAATCTGCCGCCGGCAGGGTATCGTTGGTTGAAGAGCCGGAAGCGGTTGAAAAAGAAAAAGAGCCTGAAAAGAAAGTGACGCGATGGAAGAGTTTTTTTCATATAATCGTGTCGATAGTACGAAAGATTTTTTCCAAATAGTTCTAATACGGAGGTACGAAAAACGTTGAGTTCCGAACAAATTACTGTTGATGGGATTGAATTACAAAACATCATTGAAGCGATTATCTTTGCGTCAACCGAGCCATTGCCCATTGAACGAATTGTAGAGTGTATTCAAAAAGAAGAAATAGGCTCCAAATCCGTCGAAGAGGCGATCGACCAACTGAACAAGCATTATCAAAACGTCAATCACACGCTCCGTATAGTCAAATTAGCGGGCGGATACCAATATGCAACTCATCCGCAGTACGATAAATGGGTGAGCCGTCTGTTTAAGGCCAAGGCTGAAAAAAAGCTGTCACAATCCTCGCTAGAGGTCCTTGCCATCGTGGCATACCGTCAGCCGATCACCCGCGCAGAAATTGAAAAAATTCGCGGCGTCAACGCCGACTGGACATTACGTTCCTTAATGGAAAAAAATCTTATCACCGTAGTCGGCCGCGAAGATGCACCAGGAAGGCCGCTGCTTTTTGGAACAACGAAGGCTTTTTTGGAACATTTTGGTTTGTTTGAGATCGCAGAACTTCCTAAATTAAAAGAGATTGAAGACATCCTTAAAGAAGATAAGGAATTTGCAGAAACGCTCGAACTCGATTTCACTGAAAAGCAGCAAACGAACGATGATAATAACCAAGGCGATATGAATTCAAAGGATGATTCGCTCAGAGAAGACTATAAAGAAATCGATACTTTGTTAAAAGAAAACAAATTTGATCCGGAACAATATTCGGATCCCACTAATCATTAAACAGTAAGACAACAAGCGGGGCAATTATGGACACTAGATTTTTGAGAGATTATACATGGATCGTCAACAATGACGCGCCATGGAAACATTTGTCGAAGAATCTAAGCGATGCCAAGGTGGCTTTGATAACGACGGCCGGTCTATACAATTGGAAGCAGGCGAAACACTATAATTTGGGGGACGACAACGGCGATGCATCGTACCGTGAGATTAGGAAGGACGTAACCCAGCAGGATATTCGTGTTTCACACAAAGTAATTGAGTTAAAGAACAGCGCCGGTCTCGATTATAATTGTATATTTCCTCTGGACAGATTGTTGGAGATGGAAAAAGAAAAGAGGATAAGCTCCGTTTCAGAAATCCATTTCAGCGTGATGGGCGAGATAAAAGACCCGAAGGGGTTTCTTGACGATACGGTTCCAAGAATTATTAAAACACTGCAAAAATTTCTGGTCGACGTGGTTATCATATCGGCAGTCGGGCCTCTTAGTCATCAAACGGCAGGTTTGTTAGCCCGGGAAATCGAAGAAGCCGAAATCAGCACCATCGTCATCGGATCATTGCGAACGGTACTTAAGAATGTAAAGCCGCCGCGGACCGTATTAGTCCGATTTCCATTCGGCCAGGTATTCGGCGCGCCTTTTGACGTTTCTTCACAGAAGGAAATTCTTACAGAGTGTATTATTCATATTAAATCGATCAAGGAACCCGGCGAAATTGCGGAATTTGGTTTCCGCTGGCAGGATTCATTCAAGAAAGCCTTGTCCGCCAAACCGGACCTGGGAACATTAATCGCAAAAACGGGCGGCAAGGAGCCTGAATTCACGGAAAAAAATAAAAATGCCGCAGAACCATTTTAGAATAAACAGTTTACGCATTGCACTATGAGATTAAATAAATATCTTGCAACTGCGGGCGTCGCCAGCCGGCGCAGTTGCGATGAAGTCATTAAAGAAGGCCGTGTCACCGTAAATGGCAATACCGTAAGTGATCTGTCCACGTTTGTTGATGTAGAACTTGATAAAGTGGAGGTGGACGGAAGACCTGTCCATGTGAAGACAAAAGATGTTTACATTCTCCTTCACAAGCCGCTGAATTATGTTACAACAGTGAAAGATGAAAAAGGACGAGATTCTGTCATCGACCTAGTTCGCATATCCGATCGCGTATTTCCCGTGGGCCGCCTTGATTATGATACAACAGGATTACTTTTAATGACCAATGACGGCGAACTGACCTTTCGACTTTCTCATCCGAAATTTGGAGTGGAAAAAACGTACGTCGCGGTACTCAACAAAAAGATTACGGAACAGGAACTCATCCATTTACGAAAAGGGGTCGTGCTTATCGACGGGAAAACGGCGCCATGCAAAGCGATTAAACTTAGTAAAGAAGTTGTCCAGATAACAATACATGAGGGCAAAAACAAACAAGTCAAACGGATGTTCCGGAAACTTGGCTTTAAAGTCCGAGAACTGCATCGTACACAATACGGCCCGCTTCATCTTGCCAAACTTAAATATGGACAATGGCGAAATTTACGCCCGCCGGAAGTTCAAGCCTTAAAGAAAGCGGTTGGATTAGATTAACAATTGATGTCTGCACGAAAACTTATTATCACATTAGATGGGCCCGCGGGCTCCGGTAAAAGCACAACGGCCAAACAATTGGCGCAGCGCCTGGGTTATGCTTACCTCGACACAGGCGCCATGTACAGGGCGATAACGTTAATGGTTCTTTCAAGAAATGTCAATCCTTCAATCCCCGCTGATGTTGTTTCTTTGCTCCCGGAAATCAAAATTGAACTTACCTACATCGACGGGATACAAAAAACTATTTTAAACGGTAAAGACGTTTCCGAAGATATTCGCAATATAGACGTGACAAACCACGTCAGCGCCGTATCCAGCATCCGGGAGGTAAGGCAGTTTCTCGTCAAGCAGCAGCAGGCAATCGGCAAACCGGGCGGATATGTGATCGACGGGCGTGATGCCGGCACAGTAATTTTTCCGGACGCAGATAAGAAATTCTTTCTAACAGCAGACATTGAGACACGGGCGCGCAGGCGTCAGAAGGAACTGGAAGCAAATAATGTAATCGTTCCTTTTAATAAAATGGCGGAAGAAATTCACGCCCGTGATACTTTTGATGAAGGCCGGGATGAAAGCCCGCTTGTCAAGCCTGCCGATGCGATGGTAATTGATAATTCAAATATGACACCGGAAGAACAGGTAGATTATATTATTCGATTGATACAGGATTAATTTTCATGACCACAGAGACTAAACTATCGAGCCTCGGACGTTATCAAATAGAGGATGTGCTTGGGCAAGGAGCGATGGCGATTGTATACAAGGCCGTTGACCCGAGAATCGATCGCGCCGTCGCGATTAAGGCATTGAACATCCATTCCGGACTCAGCGAAGAACAGGCCAGGCAATTTCAGGAACGTTTTATCTACGAGTCAAAACTGGCCGGAAAGCTCATGCATCCGAATATCGTAGCCGTATACGACGCGGAAGAGGACCAGGGAATTTCGTATATTGCAATGGAATTCGTGAATGGTAAATCGCTCGAAGAGATTATCCAGAAATCGGTTGAATACACGCCCGCACAAAAATTAGATATTATCATTCAAATCTGCGATGGATTAAGTTATGCGCATAAACACGGGATAATTCACCGCGATATCAAACCGGGCAACATTATTATCACCCAGGACGGACGCCCCAAAATAACGGATTTTGGTATTGCAAAAGCCGTGGCGTCAACCACGACAGTTATGGGGACGATCCTCGGCACTCCGGGCTACATGTCGCCGGAACAGATAACCGGAAAATCAGTAGACCACCGTTCCGATATTTTTTCGCTTGGAACGGTATTTTACGAATTTCTCACAGGCGAAAAGGCGTTTCCCGGAAAAAATCTCACAGAAATATTGTACCGGGTTGTTAACGAAAACCCAATACCGCCTTCCATTGTAAATCCCGGATTGCAAGACGGCCTGAACGACGTGATATTGAAGAGCCTGTCCAAGAACGCTGATGAGCGTTTTCAAAGTATAGGCGAATTGGAAGAAGTACTAAAGCATATCAAAGCAAACCGCACCGTTGCGTTATCCAGAACCAAATTGCTGTTTCGCACCGGCGAGCAAATTATCTTACAGTCTCTTTTTGGGAAATTTTACAACTGGTTCGGCAATCGTATCTTTTCAATGATTTCTTTTTTCTGGGCCGTTACTGCAACGATCGTTTGCCTCTCCATGATTTTTACGCAATCGAACGGAGAATCCAGACTGGCCAAAGCGTTGAGCGAAGAGAAGCCGGCCTCTTTGAGGATGAAACTAAACGTTCCTGATGCGGCGGTACTTATCGATGACCAGCAATACAACATGACCGGTCCCGTTTTGCAGATTGACAGTATCGGCGTTGGGGAACACCGCGTATACGCGACGCGTGAGAATTACCAGCCGTATGAGACGGCAATTATATTCGGAAAGGGAGAAACTAAGAATATAGATGCGCATTTAAAATTACTCCCGGTTGAAATTCCCGGCGGCGTGGACACATCCTACGTTTCCATTGTCTCTGTTCCCGCCATGGTCAAGGTTGAAACCAGTTACGGCAAATTTCTCGGTTATACGCCGATTGACAGTTTGGTATTTCCGGCAGGGAAATACACATTTATTTTTTCGAAAGAAGATCATCTCATTAAACGCAGAGACGTTTCGCTAAGGAGAAGCAAATTAGCCCGAATGGATTTCACTCTCGATAAGATGCGAGGATTTGTCTCACTCGAAAAGGTTTATCCTGAAAACGCATCCATTTTTGTGGACGGGAAGAAGCTAAGCCGGAATTACAAAGAAAATAAATACAGTATGGAAGTCGGCGAAAAGAAAATATTGATTTCCGCAGACGGATATGAGGAATGGGCTAAGAATATTATGGTCACTGCCGACGAGACGCTTGAACTCGCAGACTCTTTGAAACCGACTTACGGATCGCTTCTCGTCAAATCAAATCCTTCAGGCGCCTACGTGTATTTGGACGAAGAGGAACAAGCCGAAGGAAAAACGCCGCTGCAAATTGACGGTCTATTGGCAAGTTCGCATAAGATTAAAGCCGTTTACAAAAATGAAAAAAAGACACAGAATGTGAAGGTTGCAAAGGACGACACTACGGAGAGCGCCGTTGTTTTTAGATATCCTAACGGGTTTCTGGAATTGACGACCGACCCGCCGGGCGCGGATATTTATTTAAATACAGCCAGAGAATTCGGTCAAGTCACTCCTGCGGTGAAAGAAGCGAAACCCGGATTTTATAAAGTGAGGCTGGCGCACCCCAAATTCAGAAAATTTTATGAAATTACCGTTCGAGTAAAAGCGCAAGAGACTACAAAGATCAGTTATAAATTTGAATAGGAGAATTTATGAGAAAGAAAAAAGCACAATCACCTAAATTACCATCACATTATTCCAAATTCTTGAAAAAGTATCCAGAGGTCGCTGAGCACTATACGAATCTCTCTAACGCGGCAAAAAAAGTGGGCCCCCTGAATCCCAAGACACGGGCGCTGATCAAACTGGGCATTTCCATCGGCCTTAAACATGAAGGAGCCGTCCATTCTCACACACGTAAGTCATTGGAGGCCGGCGCGTCTGCCGTTGAAATACGGCAAGCGGTCATTCTATCTTTGACCACCATAGGATTCCCTTCCATGATGGCGGCGCTAAGCTGGGTTAATGATGTATTGGAGCAGCATTGATTGAAGAAATTTGTTTTAATTTATTCATGCGGTTTACTGCTGATCAATTCATGTAGCCGGAATGAACCGATCAGAGATCCTTCGTTTCGTCTCAATATCATAGTCAACAATCCTGCGAAACCCTTCAAAGTATCGCTAACCATTTGTCCTGACCCTCATTCTGAACAAACCGGCCTGATTCACATTCAGCGGATTCAAGAAAATTCGTCCGTTCCGGACTATCGTGAAAGCGGCGTGGTGCGCCGAAAAATCTTGGATACGGTCTCTTTGGAAAGGGATGCCTTCGAGAAATTCGCCTTGTTGATCAAGAAGACAAAAATTTGGGAACAGCAGAACTCTATCGGCCGACGAACCGACGGCAATGCATATCAATTTACAGTGAAGGACAGTCTGCGGGAACATTCTTTTTCTGTTATGGGCTCATCCGAAAACACGAATTTAGAGGAGTTGACTACGTTTTGCCTGGATCAGTTTGAATTGCATTTCCCGTCCATTCCTGTCATGGGCGTTGATTCGGAAATTGATCTTAGAAAATACAGCCGCCTTACCAACGCTTTTGATTCGGTATGGGTGCGAATGGTCAGTTTCGAGAACACGCTATTAGCCTCTTATGAGAGACGGCCCTTCCCATTGACAGGAAACCAGTACATCGAATTATGGCAGGTTATGGAAAACAATGATATCTGGAAGCTTGAAACCGCGACAAAATTTGAAACCAAATATCCGGTGGAGTACCGCCTATCAGTAAGAAGGGGCACTCTCACTAATTCATTTGTGGTGTACGCGCCGTCCAAATTAGCCGATAAGCGTTATTTTAATGTAATTAATTTTATTGAAATGCTGGCTTCCGAATATCAATGAGGGAAATATTCATAAATAGCCTGATACTGTTGCGTATGTCCAGGGCGCTGCTATTGTTAAGTGGGCTTCCTGCGCTTATAACCGCCGGATTAATGTTTTTTCCATTATTTCGGGATTTTGATTACGAAATCAATGGGACGCTCGGAGTGATCATGTTTCTGTCGGGTACGGGAATTTCTATTGCAGCAGAACGCATGAACGCATTGGGAATCAAAGATGAGATTGTTATTGAAATACGAAAGTCTAATCTCTATATTTTTAAACACACACTTGGCATTATTGGTCTCAGTCTTGTAACGTCCCTTACTGTTGTATTGTTTTTTCTATTGTTTTGCGGAACATGTTCTTTGACAAGAGGGTTGCAGCTGTTTTTGTTGTTACCGGTAACCGCCTCGTTCATCGGCTGGGGTCTCGGACATCTGCTGGCCGTTTTGTTTAGAAAATACGTGTGGCTGGCCGCCGGGTGCTTTATTATCCTTTCCTTTATGTTGAATATTTTTTGGTTAAAGTGGCATGCTCCAATATATGTCTACAGCATTTTTTGGGGATATTTTCCAGGACCGCTGTATGATGAATGGATCCCTCTCACATCCACATTGTGGATTCACCGTTTGTGGAGTTTGTGTTTTGCGTTCTTGTTCATTTTATCTTCGTTGCTTTGGCAGCGCAAGCAGGCGATATCCCGCCCCCACATCATTGCGTTAGTAACGGTACTAGCGTTGGTGATCGGCATATACGGAACGCGATTCAGGATTGGATTTGACGCAGGATACAATGAACTTAAGTCGGCATTGGGAGCTGAATTAAAGTCGGACCGAATAGCCATATTTTTCGATAAAAATATAGACAAAGGGGAAATGGAGTGGGTACGGAATTTGTCTGAATTTTATTATGAGGAGGTCAGTCATTATTTGGATCTTAAGACGGACCGTAGGGTCTCTATATACGTATACCTGGACGAATATCAGAAGAAGAAGTTAATGGGCGCCGGAGTAACCAATTTTGCGAAGATCATCAATGATGAGATCCATATTAACTTTGATGATGTCGGCGGCGTTCTAAAACATGAGATGACGCATGTGCTTGCAAATGACTTCGGTAATGATATTTACAGCACAACCCGTATGGGATTTCTGGAAGGGTTGGCGGTATCGGCAGAGTGGAACGAGAGCTACTTTACGCCGCATGAATGGGCCGCGGCACTAAAAAAACAAAATAAACTGCCCGATGTTCTTTCTCTAATCGACGGGAGCGGTTTCTTAAAAAATGCCGCAGGCATGAGTTATATTGTGTCAGGATCATTTACCCGTTTCTTATTGGACTCGTTTGGCGTAGCGAAGTTCAAAAAAGCCTATTATGATGAGGACGTAGAGATTGTGTACGGTATGCCGAAAACTGAACTAGCCGGCCGATGGGTGCGATTTCTAGACGGTATGGCCATTCGCGATGAAGATATCCAACTCGCAGGGTTACTAATTAAGCCTTCCTTATTCCAAAAAAAATGTCCGCACTATGTTGCCGATATTCTCGAAGAAGCAGGCGCAGCATATTTAAATGAGAATTTTTCGGACGCCGCAGCTTTGTATCAAAAGGCGCTTGACACGGACACGGAAGATTACAGAATTCAAATTGCCCTTATTAGAAGTAATTTTTATGCCGGACGACTTCATGCCGCATTGCACTCGATTGATTCGTTACTTGCAGATGAAAGAATTAACTATCCCGCCAAGGCGATGCTTCGATTATTGGAAGGCGACATCTTACTGAGTATGGATAATTTAGATTCTGCAATGATGGCGTATCAGCAGGTGAAACAAAGCTACAAAAATATTCCTTCGGTGTATATGTCCGCAATTCTTCGAATGGACTTTGTAAGTCGCGGACTGAACGATCCGTTGAAAGAACTTGCGGGGACGTTAAACCAAAATAAGCACGAGATGGTGCTAAGAACGATTCTTGAGAAAAATCCAGATTTCTGGTCCGGCCAATTCTGGCTGGCGCGGTTATGTTTCCAACGCTCTGCTTTTACAGAAGCCGTATCCTTAATTGAAAATCCAAGTACTATTGTTACCGACACGGCCGTCGCTTTTGCACGGTCAGTAATGATAGCAGATTCTTATTTACGTTTGGCGAAATACGAACAGGCGCAAATGAACTTGGCGGAAGCAAACATGTGGAGTGTTCGCTCAATGGATCGGGAATTTGTTTCGCAAAAGACTGCGCTTCTAAACTGGCTGGTTCAACGATCGAATTAAACAGGTGAGGATTAATTGAGCTTATTCAAAAGAATTGTGTTAAGTGGTCTTGTGGTTACATCAATGTTCATGCCGTTGACCGCTCAGGAAAACCCGAAACACAGCATGAAGACCATTCATTTTAGCTTTGCTGATTCGCTTGTCGGCTGGGCTGTTGGCGGTGTCAAAACAGGCGGCATGGTTCATAAGGATTCCATAAAAAATGTTCAAAGAAAAAATCTGCATAAATCTATGATCGCCAAGACCTATGACGGCGGTACGACCTGGGATCTTCAGACGGTGATTCAAGCGGGGGATGAAGCTCCGGAAGTAAGAGCCGTTTATGCGCTGGATCATCAGCACTGTTGGATCGTCATCAGGCAAGATTTCAACGATAAGGATTATATCCTCGCCACGGAAGACGGGAACACATGGAAAGCAATGAGTTTTGTTCATCCGGAAATATTGATTAAGAAAATAATCTTTACTGATGCAAGAAACGGGTGGTTGATAGCTGAAGAAATTTTTGGTGAAGATAAAATATTTCGATCTGCGGACGGCGGCGTAACTTGGTTTGAATACGATATCGGTTACGCCGGAAAATTTCATGACATATTGTTTGCGCAAGAAAACAGCTATATTCTTGCCAACCTTAAATCAAACCCATCGGTATGTTCAATATTGCGGAGCAATGACGGAGGGGAGATATGGATCATTGCGAATGAGTTCAAACCTGACACCGGTCAGATCGTTGAAGGTATGGCAATACATTCCTTCCATAACGAGATCTATGTTCTGGCTAAAACGTACGATCCTGAGGTTCCTGAAACGGTGCACTCCGATGTCATTTACTCCAACAATAGTTTTGTATCGTATACGTCAAGTAAAATCGATTATGAGAAAGAAAGCAAGGTCAGTGAAACCTTTGTTGATGATATTTCAATAAGTGGATCGGGAATAATGGCGGTCGACAAGTTGTATTACGATGGGTATGGTGAGGGGCTGCCGTTTAATTCAAATCTGATCCGATCGCAGGATAAAGGGCGCAGCTGGAGGAAAATTTCTGAAATTGACAATCTTATTATTGATTATCATGCTGTTGGCGCGCAAAAATCGGTGTGCAGCAATTCGGAAGGTGAAATAAAAAAATCAGACAACGGCGGAATCTCATGGAACATAGCGGAGATTAATTTTAAAAGTGTTTTTCATAAACCGTCTGCATCGGAATCCGTCTCGCCGCTAGGCAGTTTATACACTTTTATGGAAGAAGAGGATTTCGGATTAGATCATGATACAACGTATGCGAGCAAATGGGAAAACAGGGCGGACTCGTTGCTAGCATTAAATTTTAGCAAAATTGCCGATATCAAAAAATATAAAGTTGACACCTCTTTGGACTTCGCTGTTGGGATTGATTCGGCATATTCCAGTGCGGTAGTTCTCAGTAAACGCGTGCGCTACGGTTCCAAACATCAAACATGGGACCTAATAAAGGAGGAAGCTTTTGCCGGTGAAATCCGCATCCGTAAATATAAGACGATTCGGCTCGTTGGAAAAGTGAATGCGTCCAACGGGCGGATGGTAACGCGTTACAGTTGGTCCTCGAGTATCAATGGGGAATTAAGCAATCAAGCAGCATTCACAACTACGCCGAAACAACTTGTAGCGGGGACGCACTACATTTTTTTTAAAGCTATGGACGATCGCGGCCAATGGTCTGATCCAATGGTTATTAAAGTTATTGTTGATGATTTCCCGAAATATAAATTTCCATTCGATGGATTGTGGTCAGCCGGGGGCGGCGGAAGTTATTATAACCGCGGACACCATATTCGGGGGATCCGCTACGCTCTGGACTTAAATTATCAGGAAGGGCAAGACGGCGGCGACAGCGATTACGGCATTCCCGTTCGCGCGTCTACAGATGGCGTCGTTACGTTTGCGGGATATGTGCGGGGATACGGACGCATGGTGAAAATTGATTATATGTACGGCGGGCATAAATACACTACATTAGTATCACACCTTGCCACGATATCGGTTGAAATCGGAGAAAAGGTAAGGCAAGGTCAGGAGATCGGAGGATGCGGAACTACCGGACGATCCAGCGCGCCGCATATTCATTGGGAATTACGTATTGACGACCAATGTACGCCTCCGGAGCCGATTTTTGAAAACGACTCGACGGTCATCCAGACTATTCGTGACGGAGCGGCTTTTCGCTCGGATAATGTATATCAGCCTGACCATATCGTTGTTGTCGATGAAGGAGACATTCCAAATACGTACAAGGACTATCGCGGTTATTACCACAGCTATCGTTATGTTGGCGTTATGAAGAGTACCAAGACTACGGAGGCAACATGGAAACCAAAACTTCCCAGATCGGGCGTATATAAAGTTCAAGTTCACAATCCGAAAAAATTCGCCACCGGCATGGCTAAATATCGAATTTATTCAAAGGCGGGCGTCCAGGAAGTTAAGGTCAATCAAAACAAATTTACCGATGAATGGGTGACCCTCGGCACGTACGAATTTGATGCAAGCGACGACGTTTACATTGCGTTGGACAATGTGACGGGCCAAACGAGGGGCACTATTGCCTTTGATGCCGTTCGATTCATCGGCCAGTGGGAAAACAAACATTCAGGTTTGGGACTATCTCAATAAATCATAACCAAAGGGGTGACAGATTGAAAAATCCATGGTTACACAAACGAGCGATCCGCGTTCTAATGATGCTTATGCTCTCCTTTTCATTTTTCGGAGGGTGGTTCGCAGAGTCGCTGGTTGGCGACGATTATTACTATGAGGTCAAACGCGGGATCCGTCTGTTTGGCGATGTTTATAAAACAGTCACTGAGAAATACGTTGATGAAATTCCTCCAAAAGATTTTATGCGAACTGGAATTGACGGCCTACTGGCGACATTGGATCCCTATACCGTTTACTATGAAGGGGATGAAAGCGGCGATCTGGACGCGCTCATGATGGGAAAATATGGCGGGGTGGGAATTTCGGTTGGAATTAAGGATGGATTTATAACCGTGATCACCACGATGGACGGTTCTCCGGCACAACGGGTAGGAATTTTGCCCGGGGACCGCATCGTCGGCGTGAATGGGCTGACAGCGCATGATATTTCACTTCAGGAGATGTCTAATTTTGTTAAGGGTGAGCCGGGAACCAAAGTACGGCTGACGATACTGCGTGAGGGGCAGGATCATCGTATGGATTTTGAATTGGTCAGGGAGATGATAGCTGTTGAAAATATATCGTATACGGGCATGATGAACGGCAGCATCGGATATATAAAGATCACAAAGTTTTCAAAAACGGCGAATTTTGATTTTGTCCGAGCTCTCAAAGATCTTAAAAACAGCGGCATGCAATCTTTAATCTTGGATCTGCGTGGAAACCCCGGCGGCCTGCTTGATGCGGCAATTGATATAACCAATCAATTCGTCAAGAAAGGTGAAACGATAACTTATACCAAAGGGCGGATTGCGGATGCGTCGCGCAGTTACAAGGCTATCAACGACCCAATGTTCCCGGATATGCCGCTAGTGGTATTGGTTGACGGCGGCAGTGCAAGCGCGTCGGAAATTGTAGGCGGCGCAGTACAGGATCTGGATCGCGGTGTAGTGATCGGGTCAACGACCTTTGGAAAAGGATTGGTTCAAACCGTTTATCCGCTTCAGGAAAGAGACGCCGTCATCAAAATTACGACGGCAAAGTATTACACCCCAAGCGGGCGCAGTATTCAGAAGGAAGATTACTCGACACGCAAAACAAAGAAAATGGAACGCGGTGATGACGGCGAAAGAGATATTTTTGACACGTTCGGTTCCGGGGATGCAGTTACGGATTCGAATAAAATCCCGCGCGACAGTGGAAATGTGAAACAGGTTTTCAAGACCGCTAAAGGCCGAAGCGTATACGCGAATGGAGGGATTACGCCGGATATTGAAATTGCCACGCACGAATATACGGTATATTTTAGGGAAGTGTTAAGACGCGGTCTGATCTTTGATTACGCTACGAACTTCGTAGCCCATCACGCACGAATAGACTCCAATTTTGCCGTAGATGAAAACCTCATGATCGATTTTGAGAAATACATACAGACTAGACATTTCAATTATATTTCGGCAGCGGAAAAACAAATTGAAGAAATTGAACGGTTAGCAAAGAAGAATAATTACGGCGCAACGGCGACGGATAAAATTAACGCCCTGCGTGGCGAACTGACAGCAGAGAAGCAAAAAGATTTTCAGAACAGCAAAACCTTTATTGCAATGACTTTGGAACAGGAAATCGTATCGCGGTATTTTGGCAATAGGGCGCGTATTCTGACGAGCTTCAAATACGATAAGCCGTACTTGGCGGCGGTTGCATTATTAAAAAACCAGGAAAAATACCGCCAAGTGCTCGCAGGAAAGTAAATAGATATGTCAGATCCGATATTCTTTTATATTCTGATTGGTTTCGTCGCCGGGACGCTCGGTTCGATGGTAGGTCTTGGCGGAGGCATCATTATGGTTCCGGCATTGACCATATTGCTCGGTGTGGATATAAAGAGCGCCATCAGCGCCAGCCTGATTTCACTTGTCGCCACTTCCATCATGTCCGTATCCGTTTTTGCAAAGAAGGAACTGGTGCATTTTAAATTAGGTTTAATTCTCGTTTCGACGACTATCGTCGGATCGTTTGGGGGAAGTTACATCGGAGTTTACCTTGACCCTAATACTCTGATGATTTTATTTACCGCGCTGATGATCTTCGCGGCGATTATGTTAATTCGAAATTTGAAAAAAAAGACTGAAGATGGGGATTATGAATCACAAACGGATGTGCACGTTGGCGGCTTTTTTGGTATTAGCGGAAAATATCGATCTGAAAAATCCGGTCAAGTACAGGGATTTACAGTACGACGCGTTCCTTTGAATATTGGACTGTCGACGTTTGCAGGTGCTATATCCGGCATGCTCGGCGTGGGCGGCGGCATAATACAGGTTCCCATGATGCACATTGTAGGAGGTGTTCCAATAAAAATTGCATCGGCTACGAGCAGTTTTATGATTGGTTTCACAGGGTTTGCCGGTGCGATCGTTTATTTCATGTATGATCAGTTTGATGTAGTAATGACATCCGGTTTGATCATCGGCATCATTGGCGGTTCCTATTCAGGATCTAAAATTGCAATGAAAGTGAACTCCAAGTTTCTTATAATGGTTCTATTGGTCGTTTTACTTTATACGTCATTTCGCATGATTATGAAAGTATGTAATTGAGCTATGCAGGACATCAGCCAAAATTACAGGATATTAATGCGGGCAGGGTCGGTTTTGAGTTTGTCTTTTCTACTGCTGGGTCTTGCGGTATATGCCGCCCTGCCAAGCGGCGGAGCGCATGAATGGGAATGGCGCAACGGTTACATATATCTCATGATCGGTATAGTCAGTCTGTTGCTTACGCCGTTGATGGGTCTGTTGGCTTTTCTCATTTTTAGTATTCGGCAGAGAGAGTTTACGATGGCTTTTCTTATTGTCACATTATTGGTTTTATTAATCGGCGGAACATGGTTAATTCATCCCGGTCATTAAGTAGTAGTAAAGGATATGCTATGAGATTAGGTCTTTCGATCATGAGTTTGTTCGTATTATGCATTGGCGGCTGCGGTCAGGTAAGTAAAACGGTCATATACAACGATCATACCTATAAGGACGTGTCAAAAGCAGAGAATGTCCGCGTCACACATATTGACGGAAAAACATTCGGATTTTACAGAATGGAAGTTATAACGGTGGACGACAATTTTATTTATGCGCGCTGCTGGGAAAAAAAGAAGTCAGAGCCAATTGACTACAAATTTGACAAACAGGAAGTGATCATTGAGAGTACTTCATTCAGCGGGGCGAAAACTGCAAATTATATTTTTTTTACTGCCGTCACGGTCGGACTTATTATTTTCCTTAACATCATCTTAAGTAAGTAAGTAACGAATGATCGATGAACTACATACGGCTGCCATACAGGTGGAATTTGAAAACACCGCCTGCCCTAATTGCGCTTCTGCAGGAAATAAATCGGTATATACATTTACAGATAAGTTTGGTTCGTATAATGTAGTTCGCTGCAAATATTGTCAGTTAAGTTATTTGAACCCAAGGCCGACGAAATCAACCATTGGCATATATTATGAGGCCGCACAGTACACACCGTTTTTGAGTTCGGGCAGCGGTCGTTCATTGTTTGGTCGGGTTTACACCGTCATCAGAAAATATTCTGTTCGCTGGAAGAGGAAAAAAATTGAACGCTACAGGGCAGGCCACTCGATATTGGACATTGGCTGCGGAACAGGTGAATTCTTGTCTGAAATGCAGTCAAACGGCTGGACGGCCTGTGGGCTGGAACCGTCGCAAGAGGCATCGGAATTTGCCAGGAAAACGTATCACCTCGACATTAAAACCGGATTTATCGATCACAAAGACCTGGAATTCTCAATAAGCCGGTTTGACGTAATTACTATGTGGCACGTGTTGGAGCATGTTCACATGCCATTGCAAGCGCTGGATAGAGTGTGCACTTTACTCGCGGATGACGGTTTGCTCATAATTGCATTGCCGAATATCTCGTCATTTGATGCGTGTGCTTACAAAAGGGATTGGGTTGCACTGGATGTGCCGCGTCACTTACTGCATTTCACGCCCGACACGCTGAAATCCGTTTTGCATAAAGCCGGCATGGAGATCGCAAAACAACATCAAATGCCTCTGGATACTGTATTCAATTGTCTGATAAGCGAAAAAAAAATTATGGAAAAGGCGCCTTGGTACACGATTCCATTCTGCCAATTGCGAATGACGTTACTTATTCTTATTTCATGGATTGTTGGGCTGAACAATAAAAGAGGTTCATCTGTAATGTATTACATTCGTAAAACCAAATCCTGATATGCCAACGATTAAAATATTATCCGAGAATGTGGCCAATAAAATTGCGGCAGGTGAAGTAGTTGAACGCCCGGCCTCCGTCGTAAAGGAACTCATTGAAAACTCCATCGATGCCGGTTCTGACGAGATCGTTATTACCGTCAAGTCCGGAGGCAAAGGGCTGATTCAGGTCATTGATAACGGCTGCGGCATGAATTCAGATGACGCCGTGTTGTGTTTCGAAAGGCACGCCACCAGTAAAATTAGTTCATGGGAAGACCTCCAGCGCGTCAGAAGTTTTGGTTTCCGCGGAGAAGCGCTGGCGAGTATTAGTTCCGTTTCCGATGTGGAGCTAAAAACCAAAACAACAATTGAGGAAGTTGGAACCATTGTCAGAATGCATGCCGGAAATATATCAGAGGTGACTAAAGAAGCCTCTTTGCAGGGGACTACGATGACAGTCAAGAACCTCTTTTACAATGTACCCGCGCGGCGGAATTTCCTAAAAACGAATAACACGGAATTTCGTCACATTACGTCAGTCATTAAGAAATTTGCCATGGCTTATCCGGCCGTCGAATTTACGTTGTTTCATGAAGACGAAAAGATATTCCAATTGCGCAAGGCGGATCTTCCGGCGAGGCTGGAAAAAGTTATAGGAAAAGATATCATGTCGTACACCTTGACGCTGGATGTGGAACAGTTCGGCACTCATGTTAAAGGGTATCTGAGCAAGCCGTCTTTTTCGTACAAAACGAAAGGGGAACAGTATTTGTTCCTTAACGGGCGGCCGATAGTCAATCGAACCGTTAATTTTGCCGTATTTTCTGCCTATGGGCATTCGATTCCAAAAGGGGACAAGCCCTTTTTTGTTTTATTCTTAGAAAGCAAGCCGGAAGATTTTGACGTGAATGTTCATCCCGCAAAGGCAGAGGTGAAATTCAAAGATGAGCAATTGCTCTATCGTACTATGTTTCATGCGGTGCGTGACTCTATGAGCACGGACTCTATGATTCCCTCACTGACAAGACCGCCGGTCAATGAAAGTGATCCGGAAAAGACTAATCTGTCGCTGGACTTACATACGCAAAAAGAGAGTCTGCGGATGCCATTGGGCTCCGGCATGCAGAGTTCAGGTCAGGGTTCGGACAGCGGAACGCAAAGCGAGGACGATGTTGCCCGTTTTTTTGAAACGCCGGAAGAAGAAAAAAGAGCGATTCAGACACAGCTTACTCAGCCAAAACAGGCTGTCAACCTGAGCAGCTTGGTCTGGCAACTGCATAACCGGTATATTATTTCGCAGATTAAAAGCGGCCTCGCGATTATCGACCAGCATGTGGCGCACGAGCGCATTTTATATGAAAGAGCGTTGGACGCTTTTGAGAAGAATCCGATTTTTTCTCAGCAATTGCTTTTCCCGCAAACGCTGGAGTTTTCTGCTGAAGACTTTTCTATTTTAGAGGAATTTCTGCCTTTGGTCGAAAGATTGGGTTTTGTAATCAAGAAGTTCGGCAAACGAACGGTAGTGGTTGAGGCCGTTCCTGCGGATGTGCGGCTTGGAAATGAACAGAAAATTCTCACCGAGATGATCAATGAGTATAAAATTAACAGTTATAACGACCTGGATCCGAGGGATAACTTGGCAAAATCTTTTTCCTGTAAATCCGCTATCAAATCCGGAGATCCTTTGACGGTTGATGAGATGAATAGCCTCATCGATCAACTTTTTGCCTGTAAATTTCCGTACGTTTGTCCCCACGGCCGGCCCATCATTATTCAACTGTCATTAGAGGAGTTGGATAAGCGATTTATGCGTATTTAGCTTGTTTCGTTACGCAAGATAATTGTCTATATCTTATTATATTGATAAGCTTAATACAGTTTACCTTACTTCATTCAGATACCGCCAAAATGTCGGTTGCTCGACGTATCAATGCCCGAAAATAAACGTAAAATACTCGTCATCGTCGGCCCGACAGCAATTGGAAAAACCAACTTAGCGGTTTCTGTTGCAAGAACAATCAACGCGGAAATCATTTCTGCTGACTCGAGGCAAATATTCCGACACATGGATATTTGTACGGCGAAACCTGCCGTAGCAGAACGAGATTCAATACCACATCATTTTATCGATCACATTGATCCCGATCAATATTACAATGCCGGCCAGTATGGCGCTGATGGGCGCGCAGTAGTCGAACAAATTTGGGCGCGCAACAAAGAAGTTGTTGTTGTAGGCGGGTCAGGACTATATATTCGCTCGTTGATCGACGGTTTTATTGGTGAAGGTGAAAAAAGTGAACCAGTTCGTCTCGAAATTCGCGATCGAATTGCGCAGCTTGGATTGAAATCGGTTTATCATGAACTGGAAATAGTTGACCCGGCGGCGGCGTCTAAGATTCATCCCAACGATGCGAAGAGGATTGAGCGCGCATTGGAAGTTTTTGAATTTACGGGCAAAAGAATTTCAGAAAAACATGCGGAAAAAACGGTTGAAATAAACTTTACTCCGGTGATGATCGGGTTGACCTGCGACCGTGCGGAACTCTATCGGCGCATTAACATGCGCGTGGAGGACATGATTCGGCGAGGCGTGATCGAAGAAACAAAACAATTGATCGAGAAAGGCTATTCGCCACAACTGACCTCCATGGAAAGTCTCGGATATCGGGAGATCGTTGCGCACCTTCGCGGAGATATCACGTATGAACGGATGCTGGTTCTTTTCAAGCAGGGTTCCCGAAATTATGCAAAACGTCAATTGACCTGGTTTCGACGGGATAAACGTGTGCGGTGGTTTGATGTGACTAAATATACAAGTGGGGAACTGGTTGACGCAGTGATTGTAAGTCTCCAGACTTCTGAAAATCATTGACTCATTTTTGTCGTAAGCGCAATGACATTTTCTATGTCAATTTGCAGCACTTGGGTTATGCCACTGATGTATAAATAGAGTTGGCATTTAACAGAAACTATTGCAGATTCAACAGACACTAACCGGAGATATTTGTATGAACCAATACCCTAGCATTTTTAACGACGTTATGGGTCCGGTGATGAGAGGTCCGTCAAGTTCGCACTGTGCCGCATCGCTACGGATCGGCCGTATTTGCCGCGACCTGGCCGATGAGAAACTGGAAGATGTTCTCATCGAATTTGATCCGAATGGTTCTCTTGCAACCACCCACAAAAGCCAGGGATCGGACATGGGCCTTTTCGGGGGCTTTCTTGGATGGGAAGCCAATGACGAACGTCTTGCTGATTCTGAAAGCGCCCTTGAAGCCGCCGGCATTAGAGCCAAAATTGAAATTACAGATATCCATGCAGATCACCCTAATACGTATCAGCTTACGCTAACCAATGCCGAAGAAACACACAGGATCACCGCTATATCAACCGGCGGAGGGATGATTGAGGTCATAGCCATTGATGGTAATGAGGTTTCCATGGCAGGAGATTTTTTTGAGACGGTGATCTACGTCAAATCAACGGGTGATCTTGCAAAAATCAAAAAATTTATTCTTGATCAGGAATTTACATTTGATGACTTGATTCTTCATGACAGCGCCATCCCATTCATCGAAATTAAATCGCAACAATTTCCTGGACAGGAACTTCTCAAAAAACTTCAATCGCTAGAGCAGGTTACTTCCATAAAAAAAATTAGTCCCGTGTTACCTGTACTGTCACGAAAAGGAATAATGGTTCCCTTCATTACATGTGAGGAAATGCTGGTCTACAATCAGGACAAGCATCTCCCTTTGTGGGAATTGGCCGCACACTATGAAAGCGCGAGGGGAAGTATTCCCGTGGATGAAGTCATCAGGAAGATGACTTCGATTGTTCACATCATGCAGGATGCGATTGACACCGGTCTCAGAGGCACCAAATACGACGCCCGTATTCTGGGCGCGCAGTCGGTAAATTTCAAGAAACAGCTTGAAGATCATAAACTTATCGGCGGCGACACCAACAATCTCATCATCATGTATGTTTCAGCAGTGTTAGAAGTCAAGAGTTCCATGGGCGTTATCGTTGCTGCGCCGACCGCCGGATCCTGCGGTGTCGTTCCAGGAGCGGTCATTGGTACAGCCAAAGGGCTGGGCAAATCGGAAGATGAGATCGTCAAAGCCATGCTTGTGGCGGGTTTGATCGGCGTTTTTATTTCTGCGCATGCCACGTTTGCGGCCGAAGTTGGCGGCTGTATGGCAGAATGCGGTTCAGGATCGGGAATGGCTGCTGCTGCTATTGTGTCTCTTGTTCACGGAACTCTTGAGCAATCGATCTCCGCGGCTTCAGTTGCGCTGCAGAATTCATTCGGTATGATCTGTGATCCGGTTGCCAATCGTGTCGAAGCGCCCTGTCTCGGAAAAAATGTCATGGCTGCTACAAATGCGTTGTCGTGCGCAAATATGTCGCTGGCGCAGTACGACCACGTCGTTCCGCTGGACGAAGTGATACAAGCCATGAATGAAGTTGGCAACGCGATTCCTAATACGCTCCGGTGCACTTCGCTTGGCGGTCTGTCAACCACAAAAACGTCAAAAGCGCTGGAAGAGAAGATGAACAAAACGTTTTATAAAATTTGTTGACAGCCGGAGCGCCGAATTCCAGTTGTGGCCATTTTATATTTAACTAATTTGCTTTTTCGACCACGTTTCAAGTATTTGCCGAAAAATCGGATTTGACAATGATAAATCACAGACTGAAAAGACTGTTTATTCATAATGCCAATTTATGTAAAATTTGATGCGGTTACACGAAGTTGATATTATACTGACAAAGCCCGGCACGGTTGAACTTGGAATTTAGCGAACAATAATGGAGGAGGTACCACATGAAGCGGTTTCGATTGGTAATAATAATGAGCCTTTTTACCTTTGGGGGTTGTACTAACTATGCAACAAGTACGAAAAAAGATCCAAATTGCACAACGGTAGTGTGCGGGAAGTTTGTTTGCGCAGAAAAATGGGTCGGAAAGTATCCCGCATTGATGATAAAGGATATGGGGGAGACCAAATCCTACTTTGGCGAAATTACAGAAATAGACAGCGCCGGAGTGTGGTTTGATCGTACCAAAGAGGGATTTGTTTTTTCTTCACCGCGATACTATCCGTTCAAAAAGATTGTGTGCCTGATTGACGAGAATAATGATGTCATTTACGGCTCGATTCCCAAAAAATACGGAGGAACGTGGGACATGGATATCATGTTGGCGCCGGTTAACGTTCCTGGCGGAAAGGCCATTACGCTGAGACTGGAAGCTAATAAGGAATTTGCCTTTTGTCTAGAACCAAACGAATATCTTGTCGGTAATATTATGTTCAATAGAGGCAACGATTATATTGACGTGGGAAAAGACATTCCGGTATTAAAGTTTATGGCTCAATCGAATAAGTGGAATTATATTGGTGACATTTATATGGATTCAACGGTTGCGAATGTTGCGCCAATCAAAATTACTTGCAAAATTGGGTCCAGGCCTTCAGATGCTGCGAACGGCGCCATGTTTGGCCTTGTTGGCGCTGTGCTTCTCGAGATGTCACGAAGCGGGGATCGTATTGAGCACAAGATAACAGTGACCAATGCCGGCCGCCCTGAAAATGCGGTCGAGTCTTTGATCACGACGCAGTGAGGTTTATTAATTTTTGAGGAATTCGGCAAAAGAACACATGTAAATGCGCTGTGAAAATCTGACCAAAACCATTGACAAATCGTTGTTGGCAATGTACATTCCATTGTCTATTCGTAGTTCTTTCTTATCTTAGGGATATTCAACAGTTCTTTTTCAAAAAAAGCTGAAAATAAGGAAATATACAATTTCAGAAGAAGTACGGAATTTATTCGACACGCGCAATTTTGTTTAGACGCCATTGATAATGGCGGATATGTACAATTGTGTTAATCAATAGTTATCTGAGATTTGTGGCGCGAACTTCTTCTTACTGCGGTGATATTATGATTTCA
Organism: bacterium; assembly: GCA_016787925.1. GTDB lineage: Bacteria > CLD3 > CLD3 > SB21 > SB21 > SB21. The sequence continues at coordinate 44,780 of JAEUSK010000248.1, forward strand.
AGATTATGTTTCACTCTTTTCCTTATCTTGATTGTGGTTCCATCATGCGACAAAAACGATGACTCCATAAGTGGAATCACTGAAACTGACGCATTAGGGAACATTATTTCTACGGATGAAAGAGATTGGCAAATAACTTCATCCAATCATTCTAGCGGCAGCATGCCGTCTCTTCAGCCGGCATATCCAAATCCCACGGATGGACCACTTACATTTCGTTTTGGTTTTCCTGATACCATGAGAGTAACGATTCAAATTAAGAATTCAAAAAGAGTAATTCGTACGCTTCTTGACAATGAATTTCGACAAATTGGGTATCACACGATACAGTGGGACTTGAAAGATGACGAGGGCAACATAGTTCCAAATGGTCTGTACCGTTGTGTCTTCAGTTTTTCGAGTGGAACGAAGACATCTAAAGGATATGGAGACATAGAAGTAGATGTATTGTAAGCTGCGCCACAAATCTCGGATAACATGCGGCTTACACGTCCGATTCGCGAGCACGATTGAGAATCCCCACAAATGTGTGTGATTGCTTCGCCAGCAGCTCGCTCACGCATTTAGAATGTTCTTAATTAACTTACATTTTCCTCGCGTGCGAGCTACTTCGTGTAGCCGCCGAGCGTTGGCGGCAATAACAACGAAGGACTGGTTAACCTAAACAATAGACATAATGAAGACAAGTAAGTACTTATTAATGGTTGTATTGAGTCTGTTGACTTTCTTGGACTCGAAGTCACAATCTTATTCTGATCTAAATGAACTGGCTGGATTTTCAATTAAGGCATACTATAGCCCAGGTAATGAGGAAAGAGCGAAGGTAATTGTTAGACGATGTGAAAGAACAATTGAGTATGTAGAAGGACTCGTGGGATTTAAACCAAAGGTAAGTCTCTTCATATTGAATCCTGAACATTGGAAAAAATACGCGACTTTTCCGGTATACGGAATGCCTCATTATCCAGACAGTGAAAGGTTGATTATTGCGTCAGAGGACAACGACTTTTGGAAAAGTTTCATTCCACCGCTTGACCAACTCCCAACAGACTTAGCTCATCAGATTAGAAAAGCTTATACCACCTCTGATGGTACATTAAGTATGATGGCGTTCTTTGACCTATTAGCACTTCATGAATTGGGGCACGGATTCCACGAACAAGGAGGATTAACAATGCAAAGACTTTGGATGCAGGAATTGTTTTGCAATATCATGCTTCATACTTACATAGCTGAAAAAGAACCAACTAATCTGCCGGCATTAGAAGTATTCCCGGAAATGGTTGTGGCAGCTGGATCAACTGGTTACGAGTTTACCACACTCGCTGACTTTGAAAAACGATATGACAATATGGACCCAAAGAATTATGGTTGGTATCAATGCCGACTTCATGTGGCCGGCAAAAATATTTACAATGCAGGCGGAGAAATTACATTTTTAAAACTTTGGCAAGGACTAAAAGAAAACAAAGAGAAAATGACGGATGAACAGTTTGCTTCTTTTTTAAACGAGAAAGTAAGCCGAGAGGTTGCAAAAGTTCAAACAGACTGGTGACAAGTTGCTGCCGCCAACAGTGTGTTTATACCGGCTGCGGGTGAAGTGTTAATGTGAAATTTAGTATTTATATTTCGTTTCGGCACTTGGGACAAGACGCAGCTTCGAAATCTGCAGACGTCATAAACACGCGTCGTTGGCGGTTATTATAAAACGTGCCATAAGCAATCAAGATAAACCGTTAAAAAAACAAAATATGAGAAAGATAATTGCCGCATTAAATATGACAATTGATGGATTTTGCGACCATACTGCTGGACTACCCGATGATGAAATACATCAACATTATACGGAACTATTACGTGAGGGAGATGCAATTTTATATGGCAGGACTACGTATCAACTTATGGAATTTTGGCGAACCCTGTTGGAAAATCCTTCCGAAGAAAAATCAATGAATGACTTTGCTACGGCCATAGACAAAATTCCGAAAATAGTTTTCTCGCGCACCATTAAGAATGTAGAATGGGAAAGTGCAACAATAGCAAAACGTGACTTAAAGGATGAAGTTTTAGAACTCAAGCAACAATCAGGTAAAGTTATTTTTGTCGGTAGTCGCAGTTTGATTATACAGCTGATAAAACTTGATTTGATTGATGAATTCCAACTTTGCATTCATCCAGTTGTTGCAGGAAACGGTTTGCCATTATTTGAAAACATAAACGATAGGATTATTTTTAGACTCAAAAAAACAAAAATATTTAGAGGTGGTGCGGTAACGCTTTACTATGAGCCGACAAATAAAAAAACAACGAACCGCTAACAAAGTATTGCCATAAGCCCCACGCTGAACCCGCTCGGGTTAGACTAGGTCATCAAGATTCCGAGAGCCCCGCGTTCTGATCATCGAATCATATCTTTCAGTTCTCACCGGGCAATCAGGCTAGTTTGTTAACCACTCCCTGTTTCCCCCTCCTTTTGCAAATGAGTATCGGGAAACTGTGATACAAAAGGAGGGGACGTGGGGTGGTATTCTACTCTTCGACTTGCATCGTTTCAATGTAAGAAACCTTCAAGGTTTATAGAGCCTGATAATTTTTGCATGTGAAATTCTCATATTTCTCTCGTGTCAGATTCCGCTCTTATAACCTTGAAGGTTTACACGCTTTTCTACTCTTCGATCTCCATTGTTTCAATACTCGTCTTTAGTATCAAGACATTTTCCAGAGGCCGGTCGCGCGGCCCGCGCTGAACCTGCGCAATTTTATCTACGACATCCATACCGGATAATACTTCACCAAATACCGTATATTCCCCGTCCAGAAAAGGCGTGCCGCCGATAGTAGTGTAAACGGTTATTTGTTCTTCCGTAAATTGAAAATCGGGTTTGCCCTGCATTTTCATTTGTGATTCGATCCGGTTAAGTTGTTCGGCCGTAACGGGGCCATTTTGAACGATATAGAATTGACTGCCGCTGGATGCTTTTTTAGGATTAACCTGATCTCCCTGACGCGCCGCAGCAAGCGCGCCGCGTTTGTGGATGCGTTTGATCTCAGCCGGCGTAGTGTAACCCGGGCCGCCGATACCGTCGTTATTCGGATCGTTGTCTTTGGAATTGGGGTCGCCGCCCTGAATCATGAAGTTGGGTATCACGCGGTGAAACGTCGTACTGTCGTAGAATCCTTCGCGGATCAGTTTTCTGAAATTAGCGGCATGTTTCGGCGCGTCTGCGTCGTAGAGCTGCAGAACGATCTTACCGAATTGCGTTTCCAATACGGCCACTTCACCCTGAACTTTTTTCTTTTCTTTTTTTCCCTGCGCGCATGCGCTGAGAGTGAACAGGCCGAGCAAGAGCATAGCGAGCATCGCTTGTGTGATCACCCGTGATCGCGGCGTCAAATTTGACTTGAACAATGGAGCCTCCTTTAGTATGTTTATTTGAAGTGAATAGCCTAATGACGTAGCTTATAAAATGTCAGCCCACGAAATACACGGAATGACACGAAAACTTAGGCATTCATATTTTATAGGCGTATTTCGCGGGAAATGATTTAAAAAACTGTTGTTTTGGTATAATGACTGTAGCCGAAAATTGTTAAACGTGAAAAATATACTCGTTTCAGGCCATAATTTCAAAAAAAAATATACGTTATTTTGTTGTCTGCTGTTTGTTATCCCCGTTTTCACTCTATCGGCTCAAGACAAAACCAGAATGTCATTTGAGGTTAATACCGTCATCGATCTTAGCGGCGAGGGTATTGGTCAGTTGGAAAACCCGCAATCGCTGTCGGTGAGTTTCATGGGCGATATTTACATCGCCGACACCGGACATAATCGTATTGTCAAGCTGGATGCGAAAGGTAATTACGCTAATCACGTCGGCGGATTTGGCTGGAAGAATAACCAATTTGACGCTCCGGTGGACATTTTCGCCATCGACGGACTAAACATTTACGTTGCTGACCTGAATAATCAGCGCATCCAGCGTTACAGCAAGAAATTAGAATATGTTTCATCATTCGGCGGATCGAAGCTGACAGAACTCAGTATAGACGCTTCCAGGACATCCAATGAACCGCTTGGGTATCCTTCGGGTATTGCGGTTTCGTCTCAAGGCGACTTATTCTATTCAGACAGCGAAAAGGATCAGATCGTAAAAATCAATCGATTCGGAAAAAAAGAAAGTGCATTTGGCGGTTTTTCTGAGGGTAGAGGAACATTAAGAAGTCCGGGAAAAATATTTGTCACGAGTAGGTTTGTTTACGTGATTGATGAAAATCGGGTTGTCGTTTTCGATTATTATGGTAATTATATCCGCGACGTCGGAATGAGTGTTTTGAAGAAACCCGCGGACATTACGATCGATAAGAAAGACCGAATTTACGTAGCGGATGCGGAATTGCGAACGGTTGTAGTTTACGATTCGGCGGGAAACTTTCTCACGTCGCTTCTGTCCCACGCCTTTGACCGGCCTGTCTCCGTCGATTGTGTTCTTAACAAATTATATGTTCTCGACGGCAAAGCAGCTTCGATCATTGTTTTCAATATTCTTGAAAGCGGCGATTAAATGACGCGCTGTATTCATGCGGCCCTACTTATGATGTTATGTCATATTCATTCTGCATCTGCGCAAGACGAGTCCGATTCATTGTTTACAAAAGTGATCATAGATTCGACGATCAGCCGGCATTTCGAAAACCCGAACTCAATCAACCTATGGACGCGGACGTATTCCTTTTATGGAGCGGGTGTGGACACGGTGTACAAACTTCCGGACGAACTGATTGCCGTCGAGAGTGAAACGGTCAGCGCGGGCAAGATGCATCTATACCGAGGCTCCGACTATGTCATACACTACCGCCGAGGTGAAATTCAGTTTTCATCAATCCTTGCTGAAGACCTGGAAATCACGATTCAATACAACATCCTGCCTTTTAACTTGCGTACAGAATACGCGCACCGTCAAATACAAAATTGGGCCGTCGATGATTCCGTGAGGGTGAGTATCATGACGAGCGGTTTTCAATCTTCGACTCCGGCGCAGGATAATCCGTTTGAGTCGTCCCAAATGGTGGGAACGGGGAGCATTACGCGAGGGTTTACTGTCGGCTCCAACCAGGACTTCACATTAAATTCAGGTCTGAATGTACAGATATCCGGCAAAATAAGTGACGATGTGACCATTGAAGCATCACTGACCGATGAAAATATTCCGATTCAGCCGGAAGGCAACACGGAAAAACTGCAGGAGATCGATAAAATATTTGTCGAAGTTAATAAAGCCGATAATTACATCGCCACGTTTGGCGATTTTGAGGTGAGTCTGGCAGGAACAGAGTTCGGTAATTATTCAAGAAAACTGCAGGGCGTAAGGGGCGCTGTGCGAACCGATGCAGTCACGGCTGACATTGCATTTGCGTCCACCAAAGGTAAATTTTCGTCCAATACCCTGGTGATCATTGAAGGTAATCAGGGTCCTTATGCATTGACGGGTCTGAATGGGGAAAGCAATATTCTCGTAATTGCCGGAACGGAAAAAGTATGGTTAAACGGCGTTCAGCTTAGGCGCGGAGAAGACAATGACTTCGTTATTGACTACAATGCGGGGCAGATCACATTTACACGCAGGCGGTTGATCACGCCGGAATCGCGAGTTACTGTTGACTTTGAATACGCCGACGATGTTTTTAAGCGCACCACTTTCGCAAGCGGCATTAGAACCAATTGGTTCGATCAAAAGATTTCGTTTGGCGGAGTTTTTATCAATGAATCGGACGATAAAAATAATCCCATAAATTTATTTCTTTCCGACCAAACTATCGATTCGTTGTCCGAAATTGACGATGACCAAATCAACTCGCAGGGCACGACGGTGTATGTTGACGGGGCAAGGCGGGTTGATTTCGGGCGTGGAGCGTATGTCCGGATATTTAACCTTTCGGCCAACGACAGTATTTTCCTTTACGTCGGCGCTGACAGTTCAGGAGATTACAATGTGCGGTTCACGGACTTTGGCGCCGGCAACGGCGATTATGTTCGCGGTAACATCTTAGGTGAATTCGTTTATGCCGGTAAGAATAGCGGAGCCTTCTTACCTTTGGTAGCATTACCTCTGCCCACACGCACGCAATTGGCAAGTTTCTTTCTTGAAACGCGGCCGATTAAGAACATGGTATTTGGCAGCGAGGTGGCCTTTTCGACCTTTGATATAAATTCATTTTCACCCGAGGATATTAGCGGGAAAGCGTATCATCTGAAAGCTAATATTCAAAAACAAAAAATAGGATGGCATGGGAAGAAGCTGGGTGAATTTGACATGAACGCCCGTATTAGCCATATTGACAGCACATTTAAGGAAATCGACCGCATCAATGATCCGGAGTTCAATCGGTCATGGAATATTCACGGCACATACGGGGCTCCTTTAAGTTCACTGGGCGCAGAAGAGAATCTAAAGGAAATTCATTCGGCGTACAGGCCGGTGGGAGAACTGCAATTTGCGGGATTTTACGGAGACCTTACAAGGGGCAACAAAGTATTCAGGTCTTCCCGATACGGCGGCGGTGTGCAGGCATCCTTTGATCAATTGCCGCAGGTGAATTATTCCATTGAAGAAATAAATTCAGAGAATCGAAATTCGTCCGATACATATCGCAGTGATGTGACACGTCAAAGTTTTCTCAGCAGTTATCAGTTGTGGAAAGTGAGACCGGGATTTGATTATGAAGACGAAATCGTACGCAATCGTTTTGCCTCCGTCGACTCCGGTTTTGGTACTGCATATTTTACGTACCGTCCGCGTATTGATTTTAACAGGCTTAAGAAAATGCAGTTCGGTGTTATGCTGGAGACACGTCTTGATGAAAGCAGGAACTCACTGGTGGATTCGCTGGACGGACGGATTTCGACAGCAACGACTCAACGGTATTATTGGAATATGCTTGATTGGAATAATATCAATGCTACCGTCGAATACGTGCGGCGCCAAAAAGAATATCACGGCAAGTTTCGCACAGTAGAGAATCTTGATAACACATCGCATCTGATCAATTCGGCTTTGGATTACCACCGATGGAATCGCGCGATGACGAGCAGCATCAGTTATCAGGTGTCCGAACAAAGCTTGCAGGATCGTAAGCTTATTTTTGTTCCGGTGCAGGCGAATACCGGTAACTTCATTCAGGCCGCACGGGACAGTTTTATTCAGGTTCCGCAGGGACAAGGCGACTGGATTCAAAGTACGGTACGCGTGGACGGATTTACACCTATCGTGGAAATAAAATTCGGTGTCCGTGTACGATTTGAGTTTTTGAGGTTTTACAAGAATACGGCGAATAAAGACACTGTCACAGAAGGAAAAGAAGGGGGTCTCACAAGTCTGTTGAAAAAAATGTCCACTGAGACAATTTTCAGAATCGAAGAAAATCAAAAAGAGCCGGACCTGTCTGTATATTTTATCGATCTGAGAAAGTACCAGAACAACGACAATACGCTGCGCGGCTCGCTCTTTTTCAGGCAGGACGTCTTATCGACGGATAACGAGCGCCGTACGTCGATCAGATTGAGGTATGAACTTCAAAAGAACATATCTGGATTACTGACCGACGGAAATGAACGCAGGCGCAGAGAACTTGAGAACATACGTATTCGCACCCAGCCGTTTGAAAAAACGGCCTTTGAGAACGAATTAGAATACGAAACAAACCTGAAACGCTCGACCATTTCGGTTTCTGCATTTAACAGAGATTTTGATTTCTATAAAGTAAAATGGATTCCACAAATGTCGTATAAGCCAATTTACGAAATCGAGTGGATCAATAAAGGGATTCTGATTTATTCGAACGACGCGTTCTCACGTCTGACCGCGCGCAGTTTTTCCTATGCGCCCGAACTGATCTATTCATTCAAAAATAAAGGCCGGGCGGCGCTGTCGTTCGACCTGTCGAGAGTATTTCTTTCGAAAGATATTTTTGTTCCGTTTGAAATTCTGAATGGGTTAAAAAAGGGATGGAACGCAAGCTGGCTGGTGACCATGGACTACAGGATCAATAATCACGTATCGGCATCGTTGAATTATTCAGGGAGGAAAGAGCCAAAGCAAGATGTGATTCACCTGGGCAGCGCAGAGTTCAGAGCGTTTTTCTGAGATACCTATAGTTACCTGCCAAAGGTCACAAAAAGGAATCACATAAAAATGTTCTAGAAGAGTTGATTCTCAGTGTTCCCGGTGTTCTCGGTACTTATGAAACGCTATTTGGATAACTCGTTTTTAAATTGCGTAATGATGTCAACCGGAGTCGGGTCTGTTTTTCGTACTATTGCCATAAAGTAGCTCAGCCAATCACCCCGGTAAATTAGCGACATAAATTTGCTGAAGGAATCAGGCCCTTCAGAATACATTTCATATAGCGCCGTTTTTTTTGACAGGATTTTCTTCAGTATATCGAATCGTTTTTGAATCTGCGGATGATCGCCCGCATCGCGAATCAACATAACCGAAAACGGCGCGCTGGACTGAACGCCATCCCAGCCGACAATCTCGTTGTGATTCATTTCAGGAAGGGTATTGGCGAATGCGAGCAGTTTGGCATTCTCGCAAATCTGACCTTTGAATCGAAGTGCGGCGGGAAACATTTTTTCTGATGAATAAATTATGACCGGTTGAACGCTCAGGTGTTCCGCCCAGTTCCAAAGTTCATTTCCCGATGGGGATGACCACAATTTTTGTTTCTCGTTTATCCACGCGATATTTCCGCTGATCAGATTTGCGTCGTGAGATTCCATGAACAAATGTTCCATCATTCTAAACAGAGTGACCAGTGAATATCCTATCGCCTGACGCGGCTGAAATCCTCCAGGAATCGCGATGTGGGGGATGCTGTTGTTATTTGACAACTCCTTAATGGCGCCACCCGTAGAAATCGTGATTATTCTTGCGTTGTGCCTTACCGCATCATTAAAAGCGGAAACAGTCTCTTCTGTATTACCGGAATAACTTGACAGGATGACCAGCGTTTTCTCGTTGACATACGGCGGCAGGGTATAATCGCGGTTAACATTAATAGGAATGGAAAGATGGTCGGAAAAAATTTGTTTAACAAAATCACCGGCAATTGCAGACCCGCCCATACCGCAGATAACAATATTGCGAACGTCAGCCGCAGAGGTTTTCAAACCGGTCAATTGAGAATAATGATTCGAAATATTATTTTCAGCTGAAAGTAACTGTTCATGGAACGACAGCAACACCGTCAGGTAATTTTGTTTGTCGTATGTTTCTATCAGGGACTTATTCATGATACGTTCGAATTAGGACATGAAAGGTTTGACAATTTGAAGAAAATTCTGCGGGGCCAAATTAGTAAGCGGTTGATCCCACGCGACTTTTCCTTTGTCAAATACGACTGCTCGTTTGGCAATACCGGCAATGCGTTCAATGTCGTGAGTCACAACGAGAATACAATTGCCGGCTTGATGATAGTCGAGCAGAATGGCATCAAGAAACTCACAGGCTTTTTGATCAAGGCCGGTATAGGGTTCGTCCAGCAGTAATATTTTCGGATTGTGAAGAAGCGCTCGGGCGATCGACAATCGTTGCTGCATGCCGCGTGAAAAACGGCGAACCGATTCATCAGCCCTATGCGCGAGGCCAACTTTCTCTAACAGGTTTTGAATTCGTTCGGCCGGATTTTCCACATCGTAGAACTTAGCATAAAATGATAGATTTTCTTTTGCCGTCAGGTCGCTGTAAATGTACGTTTGATGAGAAACCATACCCATCTGCTGTAAGATTACAAAGGAGTCTTTGCGGATATTATATCCATTGATGTGTACTTCACCGCCGCTGGGCTTCAGAAGAGTAGCGATAATTTTCAGCAAGGTCGTCTTTCCGGCTCCGTTGCGTCCGAGAATAGCTATGAAATCGTTTGCGCCTATTTTCAGATCGAGGTTATCGAGGGCGCGGAATCGTCCGTAGAGTTTAGTGATATTAATGATATCGATCATAATGAGGTGATGCCGTCATTGAGTGTAATTTACAGCACAGCCATCGTAGCTCAACCACTAGAGGGCATGAATATCTTCCGCCGCCTTTCGCAATTGCGATTTCAGGCTATCACGGCGTTTCTGATATGTTGGGGAATCTATTTTATTGTCATGGAATGTATCGTCCAGTTGAGCGATCTGCTGTGCCAACGTGTCCCGCTTCTTTAGCATGGCGTTGCGTTGTTGATTGTTTTGTTTCTTCTGGCCTACAGCCGGTTGATACGGTTTTGCAGCGGCTTTGCGGTTTAACCCAAAAAACAATGCGAATGACAAAATGCTCAGCATAAGAAATATCCATACGAAAGATTTTTTCTGAACCATGTTTTCTGATGCCGCGATCGTCTCGTTATTTTGTTCTGTCTGGCGAGTGCCGCCGCCGGAAAATGTCATTCCAACCATATTGTTGGCTTTAATGGCGGTTGCAGCATAAATCGAAAAATTATTTGCCTCCATGCGTTCATCGTGAACGTGGGTCAATTTATCGGAAAGCACTTCAATGTCCTTAGGGGAAACAAACACATTGCATTCTAGTATATCGTAATACCATTGCGACTTTAATGCAAACGTATTCGCGGAATAATCCGCGGTATACGTGACCTGTATCTGGGTCACGCCGGGCCGCAATGGTTGATTAATGCCCATGCCGTCCTCATACGCAAAAGGCGCGGCAGCAACCGCCATACTCTGATTGTGGGAAGTCTGCGCATTCTGGAATTGAGTTCGTTCCGGCAGCTTAAACCGGAATGTCGGTTTATTAATATCCGAAAGCACGTAAGCTGTTTGTCCTAAATTATTAATTTCAAAGGTCTCTTGAATTTCAAGTTGATTGCCGTTACGAAGAACAACCATGTGCGGAATACGCACGGAAATATTTTGCCATCGGTCCGTCGCTTCATACACAACCAGATCGACATTGTAATTTCTATTTTCCTGAATCATCAGGTTTTGCGTATATACGACGCCCTTGTACGACGCGCGCAGAAGGTATGGCGCATTGGGCAGAGGAGGTATATTTGAGAATTCATAATCGGAAACCTGATCGAATTGCTTTACGGTTTCGAGGCCTTGCCCTGTTTTTACGAGCACAACCCAATCTGCGGTAACTTTCTTGTTAATCGTTTTATCGTAGATTTTGCCGATGATCGAGGCGCCGCTTTGTGCATGGACGTCAAACGTATACAGCGCTGCGGTAAGAAAGAAGAAAGTAAGTATGTAAACCCGACGTATCATGATATCATCCGTTTGTTTAAGTTAGTCCTTAACCAGTTTAGTTCCGCATTCGGAACAAAATTTGGCCTCTATGTTGTTTTCGCGCCCGCATTGCGAACAGGAAAGTATTGCCGGTTGTGATTCTATTACGATTTCGCCCTGCGCAACTTTTATTTTTCGCTTTGCAGCTATCAATTTTTCCAGATAATCATCCGTGATTTTACCGTTACCGGCGGGAGATTCGCCCCCTCCGATATCGATCTGTCGGATCACATCCGCCACTTCTGCCATGGATTGTTTACGCAATGATCGATAATCTTCTTCAGCCATTTTACCGATGCCGAATTCAAAATCAAGATCCTTGATGTCCATGTAAATCTTGTTCTTTTTTGAAATGAGCGCATCCAGCTTGGCCGTCTTTTCATCGCGCTGGTCAAATGCAATATAGTCTTTTGCCAGAAGGGGTTTTAAAACGAATGCAAGTGCGATCAATCCTGTTGAGATGATAATAAAACTTAACATACTGTCATTTCTCCAAATCGTTATTCCAATTTCTTTAAGTCTTCTTCGATGCGCCGGTCGACATCGGACGATGGCATCGGGGTTGAATCGTTCTTTGCCGAAGTCGTGTTGACGCGCGTGGCTCTTTTAACTACAACGAAGAGAACCACGGAGAATAGTGCGAACAGAATGAACGGCAGGACCCATGCCATGAGGTCAAATCCTGTGGTGCCTGGTTGTGACAAAATCACCTTGCCAAAAGGCCCTTTCCCGCGAAAAGTGTATTCATTCAGGAAATAATCCATTATTTCTGTTCTTGTTTTTTGAGCGAGAATCATCTCCTCGATCTTCTCGCGCATGGGAACAGCCGACGGGCAATTAACGTGTCCGCATTGTCCCAGCACGAGATTGCATCCGCATTGACACATAAGTTCTTCGGAAATCTCTGAAAATAAAACGGCCTGCTCGCCGCTGAGTTTGGACGAATGGGCTGATCCTTGGGCGTAAGTGATTCCAACAAAGCTAACCAGAGCGAAACTGACTAAGAAAATAAGCCATATCCAACTATATTTTTTCACCGATATTTTCCTTTCTGCGAACTTTAACTTCCTTACGGTCTTCCGTATAAGCAGGCAGCAAACAAATGATAGTTCCGAATACCAATATTTCTGTGCCAAACCATATCCATGAGACCAGCGGGTTCACATAAATCTGCAGCACGGCTTTTCTCTCAGTTTGATCCAGCCCGGTAAATACCACATACAAATCTTCCTGAATCGTCTTATACAATGCGACTTCAGTGGTGGGCTGCTGGCTGGCTTTATACATTCGGTATTCCGGTTTTAACTCATGCACTTTGCGTCCGTCTTTGTAAACACCGAGAACACTGAAAGAAGATTCATAATTAGCGTTCGATTCAAAACCGATCTTGTCGCATTTCAGCGTGTAGTCTTTGACCTGAAATGATTGCCCTTCGCCCAATTCCGTCTTGGTTTCGAAGTTGAATATGACTCCGGTAATGCCGACGAAAATGATTACCATGGCAAAGTGAACGATATAGCCGCCGTATCGTGGTTTGTTCTTCCACGTCAAATTTTTAAGCGCGATGAGAAAATTTTCTTTCGTTGAATGCATTCGGGCCGCCGTGCCTTTTACGAATTCAATGACAATAACGGCAGTAACAAATATGGACAATGTGAATGAAATTAAGCCGTAAAGATGCTGGGTCAGAAAAATAAACACAATGATACCGCCGGCTAATGCGATGAGGCTCGGATAGAGAAATGCCTTTCTTAAACTTGCCAGCGAAGTTTTTCGCCATGCAAAAAGAGGACCTGCGCCGGTAAGAAAAAGTAAGAATAATGCAATCGGAACATTCACCTTATTGAAAAAAGGAGCTCCAACAACAATCTTTTCTCCGGTAACTGCTTCCGAAATCACAGGAAATATGGTTCCCCATAGAACGGCAAAACAGGAAATCAATAATACAAGATTGTTGAATAAGAAACTGCTTTCGCGTGACAATGCGGAATCGAGCTTTCCTTCGCTCTTCAGTTGGGGAAGCCTGTATATGACTAACGCAACCGAAAACGCAAGGGTAATAATGATGAACGTCATGAAGAATATGCCGATGGATCCTTCGGCAAATGCGTGAACGGACGAGACTACGCCCGATCGTGTTAAAAAAGTGCCAAAAAGGCAGAGGAGATACGTTGCGATGATCAGCGTTACATTCCAAACCTTGAACATATTCTTCTTTTCCTGGATCATCACGGAGTGGAGAAAAGCCGTTCCGGTAAGCCACGGCATCAATGATGCGTTTTCAACAGGATCCCAAGCCCAATATCCGCCCCAGCCGAGTTCCTCATAAGCCCACCATCCGCCCATCATGATGCCGGCGCTTTGGAACAGCCATGCGAAAAGTGTCCAGCGACGTGACAATTTGATCCATTGGTCATCTAATTGTCCACTCAGTAACGCGGCAATAGCAAATGCAAACGGAATGACGAATCCGACATATCCAAAAAATAAAGTCGGCGGGTGAATGATCATTGCCGGATGCTGCAGTAAGGGATTCAATCCGCGGCCGTCAACTGGAAAAAAGGGCGTAGTCGAGCCGTCACCATGAACGGTTACAAGCTCACTGAATGGATTTGCCGACCACAGGTTGAGCGACAGAAAAAATATTTGGCTGATCATCGTGGTCATAATGACATAAGGAATCAATTCCCCATGTGTGTTGCGGTACCTATACGTCACGGCAAAACTGTAGCCGGCAAGCAGCAGGGACCACAAAAGTAATGAACCGGCCTGTCCTGCCCAAAACGTAAATTTAAAAAAGTATGGCAGATCGTGGTTGGTATATGAGGCAACGTATTCGATATTCATGTTGCTGGTAACCAGCAAATAGATGAGACAGAACGACGCAAACACCACACTTACGAATACCGTATAAACGGAGCGTTGAGCAACGCGGATCAGATCGCCTCGTTTTTGTCTAATGCCCCACACCGATGTTATCACGGCAAATGCGGCCATTACGATAGCCAAAATGAGGGCGAAATTACCGATGGGCCCGGCATATCTATCTAGAAATTCCATGAAATTCCTTTCATTTTATACGGTTACGTATAGCGCTATATAACTATTTTTACAAGCAAAAAAAATGATATTCATCATGTTTTATCAATGAAATTTTGTAATAAATTTGTAATGTCAGCCTTTCCATAAGATCTCATATACTGTCACCGGTTCTGCTATGCCTTTCAATACGACCTGTTCAATGGCGGAAGCGATTTCTTTGTTCGGCAGAAGATCATAAGTTGACTGACTGATGATGATTTGTCCCTTCTTTGCAACACTGCAGAGACGATTGGCAATATTTACTGTTTCTCCAATGACCGTATATTCCAGCCGCTTATTTGAACCGATATTTCCTACAATCACATCGCCCGTATTAATGCCGATACCGATGTGAATCGGATCTTTTCCTTCGATTTTACGCTGGAAATTAAATTTTTCGACGGCGCGTTGCATTTGCACGGCGGCATTTATCGCACGCATAAAAAAATCGTCATAGTGAACCGGGGCGCCAAAAAAAGCCAGAATTGCGTCGCCGATGAATTTGTCTAACGTACCTCCGTAACGGTCAATAATATCGATACTTTCGTCGAAATGCGAATTAAGTAAATTGATCAGCGCCTGCGGGTCCATGCCGCGCGACATAGGCGTAAAACCGCGAATGTCAGTAAACAAAACGCTCAACATGGCTTTTTCGCCTTTCAAAATGCCATCGATGGACTGTTCCGCCAATACTTTTTTTGCGACATCCGGGGACAGATATTTCCCGAAGAGTCCTT
Organism: bacterium; assembly: GCA_016787925.1. GTDB lineage: Bacteria > CLD3 > CLD3 > SB21 > SB21 > SB21. The sequence goes on from JAEUSK010000248.1 coordinate 59,888, forward strand.
CGACGCGTTTCTTTTGTTTCAGCCCTTTGGTCATCTCATTAAACGACGAGGCCAAAAGCCCTATCTCGTCTTTGCTTTTTACTTTTACTTCGAAATCTAAGTTACCTGCTGCAATTTCCCGCGTCGCGCTTGCAAGTAAGGCTACAGGTCGAGCTACGCCATGTGAAATAATGATGCCGATAAATAATGCAATGGCAGCAACGCCCAATCCGATAATGAGCATCAGTTTCTGCGAATCCACGAGCGGTTCGAGCGCTTTGTCGAGGGAATTGAAAAAGACGTAAGTTGCTATAACTTTCTTGTCTTCGCCTTCGGTTCCTGGCGATGCAAATACCGGAGAAGCTACACCCAAATATTTTTCTCCGCCGACCGTAAATTCAAATGCGGAACTGGATGTTTTCTTGATCATCGCATGATCCAGTTCGGATTTATGCTGCTGGAATTGGTCAAACAATTCTTGCCTCTTATCATGCATGTTGGTAGAGACAATCTTGTTGCTGACCAGGAATGCGATATGGCTGTTGGTTACCTTTGAAATGACTGCGGCTACCGTGTCCGTGACTTCGTAGCCCAATGCGATTGCGCCGAGAACCTGATCGTTGGCAATGGTGGGCGATGCGGCCACGCGGATCAATTTACCGTTTTCCTCCCAAAAACCGCCGTTATCGATGCCGCTGAGGGCGCCGCTAATCTCAGGTCTCTGCGATAGATTAATGTTCGATTTCATTTCAGTTCCGACGTAGGCCAAAACCTCTCCGGATGGACTTAGCGCAACGAAGATGTCCGAATTAAAACCATTTATCCTGTTGGTTTCATCAAGACCCTGCTGTACCGTGGCTTTATCGCCGGTACTGAGCTGAGCGGCAAATTTGGGGTTGTCGGACACACTGCGAGATTGCAGTATAAGCTGACTAAAATAGCTTTCGTTAAATTCCTCGTACGTGACATTGCTGCGTGAAAGCCGGTCGACAATGTCGCTTTTAATGCGTTTTGCCAACTGCACGGATACGAAGAAATAAGATGTTCCGGCTATAATCAATATAACCAGAACAAGCAGGATAAGCTTGTCTCTGAATTTTAGAGTCATAAATATCTGATGTTTCGTTGGGGATTAAATCGGAAAAAACATACATTTTAATGGTAAAAAAAACAAGTCTAAAATGTGTCATACAAATCGTTTTTCAGATAACCGGGCTTGGGGGAAATTAAGTTACTTCAGAAATAATTATTTGAAAAGCGCATGAATAATCTTATATTGATTACAAGGTTCTTGCTATTTGCCTATATTTCTCTTTAACCTGACACATCCTTGTGTTTTTCCTGATCTAATATCCTAATCTGTTCTTCTTTTCATTGATCAACATATGTACCAATAACTAATCGCTTATGAAGCTGTTTGATATCTGGCAATTCAGGGTCGTTGTCGCTGTCTTTGTTATTGTCGCCATAGCGGTTCCGGCTTTGGTTTTCCTGTTGCCCTTTCAATTGCCTGAACCTGCATTATTAAACATCCAATCGCTGACGGTAAGATTAGTCATATGGCTGATTTGCGTGGCCGCCGGTGTTTTTTTCCTCATAATTAACCTGCAGTCACTCGTCAAGAGACACGAAGTCACAAAAAAATCACAGCAATTCGACGTCCTTAACGCCGTGCATGAATCCCTTATACGGGAAATCGAACTGGAGAAGGTATTGGAAAAGATTATTGAATTGGCCATCACGGCAATACCGGCGGCCGAAAAAGGCTGTGTACTTATTCTGAATGAAGAGAAACGTTATTTAGAAGTAAGGGCTCAAAAGGGATATGATGAACTTCCTGCAAATTTTCATATCAAACTGGGAGAAGGATATGGGGGAGAAGCTGTATCGCAAGGAAGGAATTTCCTTATTCACGATCTCGATAGGGAGGATGCGCGATTACGAACGATCAAGTCGTTTGGTGTAAATAGGCCGCGCATCAAATCCGCAGTGACCACTGTTTTAAAGATGAGAGATAAATGTGTTGGAACGATATCTCTGGAAAACGGCACAGTCACTCATGCCTTCACAGAACATGATTTGAAACTTCTGGTGTCTCTGGCGTCGCCGGCTTCATTGGCCATCGAGAACGCGATGTTGTATGAAAGCGTCCGCAAACATGCCCGTGAACTTGAAATGCTTAACAGGGTTAATTTTGATCTGATCCAATCTCTTGACCTTCAGACGGTTCTGCAAAAGGTTATTGATTCAGCTATTACGGCCATTCCAAAAGCAAAGATGGGCACCGTCCTTCTGTTGGATGAAGAAAACAAAAATCTTGTTGTTAAAGCGTTTCGCGGATACGATCCGGAAGTTCTCAAAGGATTCGTTTTGCCTGTGGGTAAAGGCTTTTCAGGCGTAGCAGTATCCCAAAGAAAAAGTTTTATTATTTCTGATTTGAGTTTGCCCTTATACAAGAAATTTTGGCTTAAGGACGAACAATCTGCGCCGATGAAAATAAGGTCGGCGATGACGGCGGTATTGATGGTCAAAGATAAATTGATCGGTACGATTTCTCTTGAGAATCCGCATGAAGCGGATGTCTTTAAAGAGAACGATCTTAAAATTCTTACATCATTTGCTTCGCAGGCCGCGATGGCCATTGAAAACGCTAAATTCTATGAGACCCTGGAAAGGGAAGTCGAACAGCGAACGTCCAAACTTCGTGAAATGAACATGAAAATTGTCGAGGCCGATCGTCTAAAATCGGAATTTCTTGCCAATATGAGTCACGAACTCCGTACTCCGCTGAATGCAATCATCGGCTTTTCAGAATTATTACTTGATGAAGCACAAGAGGAAGAGATCAAAAACAAACGCGAATGTCTTATTGACATATACCAAAGCGGAAGACATTTGCTTCAGCTGATCAATGACATTCTTGATCTCTCAAAAATCGAAGCGGGCAAAATGGAACTCCATCTTGAAAATTTTATTATTACGGATCTTATGTATTCAGTTCAAAGAACGGTTGCGCCTTTACTCGACAAGAAAGCGCAAAAATTGAAAATCGAGATACCGAAGAACTTCCCTGTGGTATTTGCCGATCCCAAGAAAATAAGGCAAGTGATGTTGAACTTGGTAAGTAATGCCATTAAGTTTTCGCCCAATCAAACTGAGATTTGCGTGACGTCATCCTATCATGAGGAAAATAAAGGCAATGCGTTTGAAATTACCGTGGCCGATCACGGCCGCGGCATTCGTGAAGAAGACCAGAAGATTATTTTTGACGAATTTCGTCAGGTCGATGGAAGCACAACGCGAGAAGATCAGGGCACAGGCCTCGGCCTCGCACTTTGCCGCAGACTCGTCGAAATGCACGGCGGCAGGATATGGGTCGACAGCATTTACGGACAAGGAAGCACTTTCAAAGTTCGCATTCCGCAGAGTCAATCAAAAATGGAAGAAGTCATTGGAGATCTTAGTCAGGAACGTGCGTATTCCAGCGATTTCATTCTGGTCGTTGAAGACGACCTTCAATCAGCAAATTTGATGAAACGGTTCTTAGAACTCGAAGGGTATCGCGTGGTGAATGTTCGGAACGGCAATGAAGTCCTGGCCGAAGCAAAAAAGATAAGGCCGCTGGCCATCACACTAGACATTATGCTTCCCGGAAAAGACGGTTGGGACGTTTTACAGGAATTGAAGTCCGACAGTGTTACACAGTCTATTCCCGTATTTATCGTATCTGTAATGGACAAGAAAGACAAAGCGTATGGTCTGCACGCCGATGATTATTTTGTCAAGCCGCTGAATCGCATTCAGATTCTAGACCGAATCGGAGCATTGAAGAAACGTAACGGAGCTAAAAATCAGATCGACCGCATTTTGGTTGTGGACGATGATGATAACGCACTTTTCTTGACAACCTCTTTCCTGCAGAAAGAGGGGTTTGAAGTCATGAATGCCCGGGACGGACGAAAGGCGCTTGATATGATCCGGATGGACAGGCCGGATCTGGTCATTCTCGATCTCCTGATGCCGAATATGAGCGGCTTTGAAATGATGGAGATCATGCGTCATGAAAACGAGCTTAAAAACATCCCTGTGATAGTGCTGACAGCGAAGGAATTAACTCCGGAAGACCGTGCGCATATGAGCGGTCAGGTTAAGAAATTTATGCAGAAATCATCTTACAGTATTCACGACCTTCTGTATGAAATTAAGAGAGTGGTGGGTTAATATGAAACTGACCATGCAAAAAGGGCTGATCCGCTTGATCTTACCGGTTATTGTAATCCTCGGATTGGAATCGGCATGCACGGCCCAGGAACTTGAAATCGACTTTGAGAGAATAACGATTGAACAGGGACTATCACAAAGCAGTATCAACTGTATAATTCAGGACAGTCGCGGTTTCATGTGGTTCGGCACGCAGGACGGATTGAACCGATATGACGGATATGATTTCATGGTGTATAAACGCAGTTCTGTAGACACATTTACTTTATCAAGCAACTGGATTACTTCGTTGTTTGAAGATGTGTCCGGTTCGATATGGATAGGCACTCAGGGCGGCGGCCTAAATAAATTTGACCGGTTTACAGAAAAATTTGTTTCCTATATGCACGATCCAAACGACTTGTCCAGTCTAATAAGTAATGACGTGCGTTCGGTGCACGAAGATAAAAGCGGAACATTTTGGATCGGCACCGGGAGCGGCGTCTGTACTTTTGACCGCAGAACAGGTAAATTTCAACGTCTGACTAACGGCAATGGCATTGAGAAAGCATACGTTTCCGCGATATTTGAGGACCGGATCGGACAAATATGGTTTGGCACACAGGGGTCCGGTTTGTATAAACTGACTAAACAAAAGAATCGCACAACTGTTGTGCATTATACGCATCTGCCGGATTTTGCAAATAGCCTGAGTAACGATTTTGTTAACGCAATATATCAGGACAACAACAAGACCATTTGGGTCGGTACAGCTGGCGGGCTCAATAAACTACTTTCCGAAGAGACCGGCAGTTTTATTTCATTTAAGAAGAACGACAAAAACCCTGCAAGCCTTTCTTTTGATCGTGTTCAGACCATTTTTGAAGATCGTCTAGGGATGCTCTGGATAGGCACGGACGGCGGCGGACTCAATTGTTTTGATCCGCGTGATCCCACGCGGACTAAGTTCGTTAGTTACACGCAAGACCCGATTAACCTCCGGAGTCTCAGCGAAAATCGTGTCTTCTCTTTGCTTGAAGACAAGTCAGGAACCCTGTGGATCGGGACGGGCGGAGGGTTGAGTAAGTTCGACCGAAAGCCCAAGAAATTTGCACATTTTAAAACAGAGCCATACAACCCCAACAGCCTTAACGTGAGCGAAGTGTGGTGTTTTTACGAAGACAGTGAGGGCATTCTTTGGATAGGCACTAATGGCGGCGGATTAAATCGTTTCGACAGGAGGACCAATACATTTTCATTTTATCGAAACGAAATAAAGAATGGCCTGAGTCTGAGTGAAGATCGCGTATGGTCAATTCTGCAGGACGATGGCGGAGCGCTTTGGATAGGCACCAATGGCGGCGGACTGAATAAAATGAATATTGGTGCGGAATCATTTACGCGATACCGTAATGATGCGGCGAATCCAAAAAGCCTCAGCGATAACCGCGTCAAAGCCTTACTGAAGAGCCGTGACGGTAATATTTGGATCGGCACCCGCGCAGGCGGGCTTAATAAGCTCGATCCGGTATCGGAAACGTTTGAATCCTATGTGAACGATCCCCTTGATCCCAATAGTCTCAGCAGTAATAATATCTACTCGCTCTATGAAGACCGCGATGACGTATTATGGATAGGAACGTTTGGAGGCGGCCTTAATAAATTTGACCGACGAACAGGAAAATTTACGGTATACAGAAACAATCCTAAAGACCCAAGTTCGATCAGTTCAAATGGCATCCTAAGTATGTGTGAAGATACGAACGGAAATTTTTGGATTGGAACTCAGAACGGCGGGCTGAACAGATTGGACCGGGAGAAAGGTACATTTACAAATTATTCCCGTGAAGCCGGATTACCCAACGAAGTCGTGTACGCCGTACTCGAGGATAATCAGGGTTATCTTTGGATCAGTACTAATAAAGGGTTATCCCGGATCCGATATGACCAGGCCACGGGCAATATGGAAATTCGCAATTACGATCAGCATGATGGTTTGCAGAGCGACGAATTTAACGGCGGCTCTTATTATAAGAATCACAAAGGCGAATTGTTCTTTGGAGGAGTAAACGGATTTAATGTATTTCTTCCCGAGGAAGTGAAAGATAATTCGCATGTTTCTCCCGTCGTTCTGACCGCCTTCAAAAAGTTTGATCGTATTCAGAAACTTGAAACATCCGTTTCTGAGATCAAAGAAATTAAGTTGTCGTACAGGGAAAACGTTTTTTCATTTGAATTTGCTGCGCTTGATTTTACCAGGCCGGAGAAAAATCAATACGCCTATAAAATGGACGGCTTCGACATTGACTGGATTTACTGCGGTTCGCGGCGTTATGCGAGCTATACCAATCTGGACGGCGGGACGTACACTTTTAGAGTCAAAGGCACGAATAACGACGGGCTATGGAATGAAGCCGGAGCTGCCGTCACGATTATTATCACGCCGGCATTTTGGAATACATGGTGGTTCAGGCTATTGGTCGTATTGTTGGTCGGTTGGGCCGCAGTAGGGTATTACCGTTCGAGGGTAACTGCCGTTCAAAAGCAAAATGAGATTCTCGAAACAAAAGTAGAGGAACGTACGAAGTCACTTCGCGAAATGAACTCTAAAATCATAGAAACGGACAGGCTGAAGTCAGAATTTCTCGCGAATATGAGTCACGAGCTGCGTACACCGCTGAATGCGATCATCGGTTTTTCTGAATTGCTTCAGGATGAAATGAAAGAAAGCGCGACGCCGGATCAAATGCAGAGTTTACAGGACATTCACCACAGCGGGAAACACCTTTTACAGCTGATTAATGATATTCTGGACCTGTCAAAGATCGAGGCGGGTAAAATGGAACTAAATCAGGAGCATTTTGAGGTGCGGCAATTGCTGGAATTGATCAGACGTACTGTCACGCCGTTATTGGACAAGAAGAGCCAGTTACTGGAAATACGGATCGATGGGGAAATGAAAATTTTTGCCGATCCGAATAAGATTAAACAAGTTATAATCAATTTACTGAGTAATGCGATTAAGTTTTCTTCGCCGGGTACCGTGATCGGCATTGAATCCGCTATGCTGCACAACAACCAGCCGCCCATTTTTCAATTGGCCGTGAAGGATAATGGCCGTGGTATTCCGAAGGAATTTCACAATGTAATTTTCGACGAATTCCGTCAGGTGGACGGCAGCAGTACACGGGAAGATCAAGGCACAGGACTTGGTCTTGCATTGTGCCGCCGATTGATCGAAATGCACGGCGGAAAAATATGGGTTGAGAGTGAATTGAATAAAGGTAGCAAGTTTATTTTCGTGATCCCGCAGAGCCCCGATGGCGAAGAGGCTCATAGCAAACAAGTGGTTGACGATGGGATTGTAATTGACAACAATTTTATACTGATTATCGAAGACGACGTGCAGTCAGCGAATCTCATCAAACGATTTCTGGAGCTGGAAAATTACAGAACGATTCACATTAGTAATGGAGCTGACGCGCTTGTCGAAGCCCGAAAGATAAGGCCATTGGCCATTACGCTTGATATCATGCTCCCGGGAAAAGACGGGTGGGAAGTATTACAGGAATTAAAATCCGATCCCGTGACTCGAGTAATTCCTGTCTTTATTGTGTCCGTAACTGAAAATAAGGACCTTGCATACAGCCTGCATGCGGATGATTATTTTATTAAACCGCTAGATCGCGACTTGCTGATCGAGAAAATCAATAAACTTAAAAAGTCAAAAAAGAGAAAGAAAAACGTTTCACAGATATTAGTTGTGGACGATGATGAAAAGGCGCTAACATTGACAGGGACGTTTCTTGAGAAAAAAGGTTTCGACGTTGACAGAGCAAGAGACGGCGTGGAAGCTCTGCGGAAGATTAAGAACAGTAAGCCCGATCTTCTGATCCTGGATCTGATGATGCCACAGATGAGCGGGTTCGAAGTAGTGGACGTGATGCGGCAGGATCCCAACCTGAAAGAAATTCCGATCATTATCCTCACCGCTAAAGAACTGACGAAGAAAGAAAAAGATACTCTCAGCGGACAAGTCCGCTGCCTCATGCAGAAAGCATCTTACAGCACCGACGATCTTTTGTACGAAATAAAACGTGTAATCGGGTAGAAGGGAAAATCATGGCATCAAAAAAAATTCTGCTGGTGGAAGACAATGAAGTCAATATGAGACTGGTCAAATTGACACTGAAGAATCAGGACTACGACTTCATTGAGGCGAGTAACGGTGAGGACGCTATCGATCTGGCAGAAGAACAAAGACCCCATCTGATCATCCTGGACATCCAGCTTCCAAAAATGGATGGCTACGAAGTCGCTCGAACGCTCAAAAACACGGAATCACTTAAGCACATTCCGATCATCGGTCTCACCGCACATGCCATGAAGGGGGACGAAGAACGTGTGCTCAACGCAGGATGCGACGCGTACGTAAGCAAACCGCTTGATACCAACCAATTCAGAGGATTGGTAAAATCATTTTTATCTAAAAAAATATGATCCCTTTTCAGTAAGCAGAGCTTTTGAAGTCGGCGATTGTAAAACTCTTTCCATTGGGCAAATCAATTTCTTCTTGCTCAGTTTTTTGAAAGCCAACTTGGCCAAATTCAAAAATCAAGTCCTCAATTGAAACTTCATGGAATAAAGGCACGAGCCTGTTCAAACTATCGATGCCCGTCTTGCTTATACTGCTTAGACCGTTGTTATTTTGAATTACAACAGAGGCCACACCTCCGGCCGTTACCTTCTGAGAAATCTTGTCAATCACTATTCCGGCACTAACATATTCAAATATCAGATGACAAGCCACCATGTGAACTTCGGGTATTGGAATCTCATCCACCTGGAGATCCAGCTGACAAAGATGCAAACCGGGCAAGGCCTTTTTATACCGTTCCTCGCAAAGTTTTAGGAATGATGCATTAATATCTATTCCATAAACTTCGGGAGTAATACGGCGATCGACATGCTCCAATCCGTTACCCGAGCACACACCCAAGATGGCAACGGAGGACGGTTTGTATTTGTGAAGTTTGGCCTTAAAAATTTCACTTAACGTTTGTAACTGATAAACGCCAGGATCGGACATATGCCGTTCATAGTCTTCGATCGTGATGCCGGTCCATGGATTCACCATAGAAACATACTCAGCTGTTTATTTCTCCTTCGGCATAAATGCGCGGATAAAATCCATCGGAATAGGGAATATCGTAGTGGAATTATTTTCCGTTGCGATCTCCGAAAGCGTCTGTAAATAACGCAGCTGTAATGCCGCAGGGGACTTACTTATGATTTCAGAGGCCTCGAATAATTTAGTTGCCGCCTGATACTCTCCGTCAGCAGCGATAACTTTGGCGCGTCGTTCGCGCTCGGCTTCGGCTTGTTTTGCCATTGCACGTTTCATCTCCTGCGGCAGGTCGATATGTTTGACTTCTACCGCCGAAACCTTGATTCCCCAAGGTTCCGTCTGATTGTCGATAATCTGCTGAAGTTTTTTATTTATCTTCTCCCGTTCAGCCAGAAGATCGTCGAGTTCAAATTCGCCTAAAATACTACGCAGGGTAGTCTGCGACAATTGCGAAGTTGCCGTTAGATAATTCTCTACATCGACAATGGCTTTATCCGCGGCGACCACGCGAAAATAAATAACAGCGTTGACCTGAACCGAAACGTTATCGCGCGTGATGACGTCCTGAGGCGGCACGTCCATGACGACGGTACGTAAACTGACCTTTACCATTTTATCAACGATCGGAATAAGTATGATCAGACCTGGTCCTTTGAGGCCAATCAATCGTCCTAGGCGGAAAACTACGCCACGCTCATATTCGCGCAATACTTTTATCGCGCTCGCTAAAAAGAAAATAGCAATGAATACCAGGAAGGGGAATATAAATTGAAAATTCATAACGGCTCCTTTTGTGTTAGTTTGAATTCTTCGACATAGTATAGGAAATTTAGAATAATTTAACCACTTTTAGGGTCAGGTTATCAATGCCTACCACTTTAACGCGGGTTTGCGCCTCGATTACCTGATCGCTTTCCGCATTCCATATCTCTCCATGTACACGAATTTTCCCTGTTTTACCTGCAATAATTCCATCAATGACGATTCCTATTTCGCCGATCATGCCTTCCATGCCGGTAGTAACTCTGCGGCTTTGTGCCTTGATTCCAAATCCTACTACGAAAAGAAAAAACAACAAAGTGATCAGCACGACAGGAATAATCACGCCCCATGAAATTCGAACCATGTCTTCAGGAGAATCTATTAGCATTATGGAGCCCAAAAAAAGCGAAATGACGCCGCCTATAGACAAAGCGCCATAACTTGTGACTTTGATTTCAAGTAAGAATAGAATCAGGCCAAAAAGAATCAGCGCTAAACCTGCGTAATTGATCGGCAGTGTTTGAAAGGAATAAAACGCCAGAATAATACAGATACCTCCAACGACGCCAGGAAAGATCGAACCGGGATTATAAAACTCAAAGAATAGTCCGTACATACCCAGCATCATCAGAATATATGCAATATTAGGATCGGTTAATATATCGAGTAGTCCAAATCGCCAGCTGCGTTCTATCTTTTCGATTTGGGCGTCTTTAGTAACGATCGTCTTTTTGCCAACGACCGTTTCAACTGTCATAGAATCAATTTGAACGAGCAGACTATCGAATGATTTCGCCACCATATCGATCACGTTTTTTTCCATGGCCTCTGTTTCCGTGATAGACACACTCTTACGAACAGCTTCTTCCGCCCAGTCCGAATTTCGTTTATTTTTTTCGGCGATACTTCGGATATAAGATACCGCGTCGTTGGTGACTTTTTCCATCATCACTTGAGATAAACTGTCGGTCTTGCCTTCGCCGAGATTAACCGGATGAGCCGCTCCGATATTTGTTCCGGGTGCCATTACAGCTATATGGGCTGCCATCATGATAAAGACGCCTGCCGACGCGCAATGTGATCCTCCGGGTGAAACATAAACGATCACTGGAACTTCCGAAGCAAGAATATCTTTCACAATAAGATTCATCGATTTCATCAAGCCTCCCGGCGTGTCTAATTCAATAACCAAGCACATGGCACGTTCCTCATTGGCCTTTGCGATCGTTTTATTAATAAATTCAGCCGATGCGGGGTTGATCACGCCGTCGATGGACATGCGATATATTTTATTCTGCGCAATAGAAGGTTGCGCAAGAAGCAGTATGAATAAAGCGACGAGTGGTTTTATCATGTTATGACATTCGTTTTTTTTGATTATGGCCGGTTATTCGATCATTTGTGATCATAATTTACGTTTATTTTACGTAAAAAACCATGACTTTGGTCATGATATCATATTGTTGAAATAAGACGCGCCGCAGGCTTGGTTACCTGATTTTTGATGGTTTTTGAGGTCATTTATGAAAGAAAACTCTTGCGATGGCTATATAGGCTATGTAATTGGAACTTTTTGCAGTTTGGTGCAGTTAAAATAATAGGTTCTTCTGCTCTTGTTCATTACTGCGCAGTTCCGACCGTTAATTATCTTTTTTATTAAATAAGGAAGGGGTCTGAGATGGCTAAAATCTATGTGATAGAGGATGAGCCAAGCTTAAGACTTTTGTATCGAACTGAATTGGAAGGGATGGGTCATAATGTGACCTGTTTGTCCAATGGGCGGGAAGCGATATCTAGACTGAAAGAGGATCAGCCCGATCTGATCGTGTTGGATATCATGATGCCCGAGGGTGATGGTATGGAGTTTTTGACAAAGATGCTGGATCATCGTATGGATATTCCTGTGATTATTAATTCTGCTTATTCACACTACAAGAATGATTTCATGAGTTGGGCGGCGGAGGCGTATGTGGTAAAATCGTCCGATATGACGGAATTGAAATCAGAAATTCACAAAGTTCTTGACAAGAGTCAGATGGCCACGGTCTAGATTTTGACCGTGTTTCCGTTCTTTTAACGAAGCCTGTGCAAACTTGCACAGGCTTTTTTTATTGTTATTCAAATTCAAAAAAAGTACATTGCGACGCAATTCTAACTATAGTTGATTGAAAATAAATGGGAGAAGTCAAATGGAAATTAAACAAGTAGCCGTCATCGGCGCCGGAACTATGGGAAATGGTATCGCCCATGTATTTGCCCAATTCGGGTACCAAGTAAAACTGATCGATGTTAATCAAGCTCTTTTAGACAAAGCGAAAGCAACAATTGAGAAGAACCTGAGCCGGCAGGTCACCAAAGGAACGTTAACAGAAGAATTAAAGCTGGCAACCCTTGCGCGGGTCGCACTTTCTACGGAAATAAAAGATGCCGGCACAAGCGAACTGGTCATCGAAGCCGCAACTGAGAATTTTGAGATCAAGACTCAGCTATTTAAAACATTAGACTCGGTATGCCGGCCGGAGGTGGTCTTGGCGACAAACACTTCCTCGATATCCATCACGCAAATTGCCAGTGTCACCCAACGCGCCGATAAGGTGATCGGGATGCATTTTATGAACCCGGTGCCTGTTATGAAATTGGTCGAGATTATTCGCGGACTGGCAACCAGCGACGAGACTTATGCTGTTGTGAAATCGTTAACGGAAAAACTTGAAAAAACTCCGGTTGAAGTTAACGACTATCCCGGCTTTATTTCAAATCGTGTACTTATGCCCATGATCAATGAAGCTGTGTTTTGTCTAATGGAAGGTGTTGCCACAAAAGAGTCAATTGATTCTGTTATGAAATTGGGCATGAATCATCCGATGGGGCCGCTCCAGCTGGCTGATTTTATCGGTTTAGACGTGTGCCTTTTCATCATGAATGTGATGCATGAAGGTCTCGGCGATGATAAGTATCGCCCATGCCCGCTGCTCAAGAAAATGGTGAATGCCGGGTATCTCGGGTATAAGAGCGGCCGCGGTTTTTATGACTACCCTAAGAAATAACGCACAGAAAGTAAATATGGAAACCCATAAGTAATTTGGCAAAAACTCTCATAAATGAAAATTTTTGTAGAATTTCAGGCGATTTATGTGTATTTTTGAGCTAATAATTCAGGCGTGTTTTTAACATTTATTTCGCAGGAGGTATCCCGTGAAAAGCTTCGTGGTTGTTTTATTCGTTTTTTTGAGTTCTCATCTGTTTGCGCAGGAGAAACATACGATCACAGCAGGCAATGAGCGGATTGAAATCAAATGTACTCCAGTTGGCACCGGTGGATTCTCCAAAGAAGGAGAAATCAGCGGAACGGTTCCCATCCGAATTGTTTTCAAGAAGAACGATAAGAGCGACGTTGATATGTTTGGCAAAGTTGTTCGCTGGAGTTATAAAAGATCGGAACAAGGCGACGACGTTGCGGATATCTACATTGATGGGAATAACTGGTGGTCCACGCGATGTATTTTCTTTATAACGACCTACGTCAACGCGCAGAGCATCAACTACGACGGTGAAAAAATTCGAATAGGGCAGGGAGTTGACTTTCTGCAGAGATTAGGCGTGCCATTTAGCGTTTCGAGCAGCACGTCCGGCAACGCGGCTAATTAATGAAACTAGCATAAGAAAATGTAACTGTATAAAGTCCCGTTTACGGGACTTTTTTATTTCTTAGGATTGTAAACTTTGTTGCCTCGTTGCAGCCATTTCCCCCAGAAGCCATTGTACGGATGGACATCTGCCGTTTCAGTTTCTTCCCGAAAAACCGGGTATGCTTGATTAACCCATTCAAATATGCCGCCAAAAAGATTTTGCACTTTGTGATATCCCAAAGTTGTTAGTCGTTCTGCAATGACTGAGCTTCTATAACCGACCGAGCAATACGTAATGATGCGAGATGATTTGGGAATATCATGCATCTTGGCTAATTCAAATGTGTCAAAATCCATCCACCGGGCGCCTTGAATGTGACTTACCAAATATTCGCTCTCAGAGCGCGTGTCAAGAACTATGACGGAATCGGATATCAGAAGCTTTGATAAAGAATCAGCTGAAATATGATCGACATTGAACTTTTCATACAACGCATTAAGGAAAACACGGTATTCGGTATCTTGCGCATGAAGCATAACGCTGAGGAAACACGCCATGATGCATGACTTGAGAATGGATTTCATTTCAATGATTCGAAAGAATTGGGAAAAGCGGAACATGAACCAAAATTATTTACATGTTAATGCGGGCCGGCTCAAAACACAAGTAAATCTTAAGTGAATTTCGTAACGTCATGAAGCCCGGAGTACACTCAGTCGGATATTTTGTGCTTGAGTTCGTTCGACGATTCATGTATTTTAAAAAGGAATATATTCTTGCATGTCGTCGTTGTATACTCATTCACTCTTGTCACATTCCATTGCTAAATTTGTTATGCAAAAAATTGTTTTTTGCGGAAGGTTAGTTCTAATTCTCGCGTTTTTTTCCGGCTGCGATAAGGAGAAGGTTAGCGAAGACGCTCAGATCACGCTTGGCCGGGAATTATTTCATGACACGCGGTTCTCCTCTTCTGGCGAGCAGAGTTGCGCAACTTGCCATCCCGACGGCCACACAGATAATCGAAAATGGCATTTCCCTGCAATTCACGACTCATCCAGCGGCAAGCCCGATTCGTTAAAAACACTTACGCTCTGGGGTATTGCGCAAACGGGGCCGCCGTATTTATGGTCGGGAAGAACGACAGGACTTTACGAAATTACGAAACTTTACACAGATACGATAATGGGCGGCCTGGCGAGCCATGAGGAACTTGAAGCTTTGGTGGCGTATCAGAAATCTTTAGTTGCTCCTTCAAATCCTTGGATTCGGAACGACGGCGAACTGACGATGGAACAACAAAGAGGAAAAAAAATTTATGAAACAAAGGGTTTCTGTTCTCCGTGCCATCCCGCTCCAACGGGCACCAATGGTTTTGTCAAGGATATCGGTACCGGCGGTTTTTTCAAAACGCCAAGTCTTATTGCAATGTATTCTAAATCGGATTTTTTTCATGATGGCCGAGCTAAGACGCTACGCGATGTTATTCATTTTTATATTGCCGATCCGGAGAATAAGCTGCGGGACCATGATTTCATAATTAATTTAAGTGATCAAGAAATTAGTGACCTAATCGAATATTTGAAATCATTCTAAGATAAAATGAGTATGAAACACATAATGTACAAGTTAATGATCGGAACGGTCTTAGTTGCTTCCCTTTGTTGTGTTGCATGTGACAAAGAGAAACCAGGTGAAGACCCGCAAATTGCTTTTGGGAGACAGTTATTCAACGATACCAAGTTTGACAATATTGCCGGTCAAACTTATAGCTGTGCAACTTGCCATCCGGGTGGCGATATGGATCATAAAAAATGGTTATTGCCGCCTTTATCCACAGATTCAGTTGCCACGCCGACGTTATTTGGGGTTAGCGATACACCTCCTTATTTGTGGTTTGGTGAAGGAGGAAGTGATATTAAGGCCGTTACGCGCGTAGTCATAGACAGCGTTTTGCATGGCTCCGCGACGGAGGAAGAACTGGACGCACTTGCCGCCTATCAGCTGTCGCTGATTGTACCGGCGAATCCATGGAGAAATTCCGACGGCTCGCTGACAATGCAACAGCAGAAAGGAAAGGCGGTTTTTGAAGGGCAGGGCAAATGCGGTGTCTGTCATTCAGGGGAAGCGCTTACGGGAAAGTTTAAAATTCAAATTAAAAAATTGAATCCGCAAGTCGACGTGCCTTCGCTTCGCTGGGTATTTGCCACGGCGCCATATTTCAGAGATCATTCTGCGGCCACATTGTGGAAAGTTGTTAGTCATTACGCGGATTCGGTTCAGACTGGACAAATGACAACATGGGGATGGAATACACTGGGAATTTACGATATTAGTCTAACTGAACAGGAAAAGACTGATTTAATCGAATATTTAAAAACGTTATAGTATTAAACGTGCCATACATCAGGATTCGCACTATGAAAAAGACATTGACAGGCCTTCTTTTGATATTAACCTTAGCGCCATGCGAAAGTTTGTGGGCGCAAGAGGAGTCTTTGCCGGATGAGTTTGGTGAAATGACGGAGACGTCGGACAACACTACCGGCATTGGCGGTATTGTTGATGCGGCCACTACTTTCGGAAATAAGCCACATCTTAACGCCAATACGCTGAATGATAACAATTTTAATAATATCCGCGCGCTCTTGAATTTTCGATTTCAGCACAAAGAAAAATTACGGGCGGATGTAGAAGTTTTGTTTGACGATGCTTCGAAAGAAAAGGTTCGACTTCAGGGCGCCTTCATTACCATCTTTGATGTGCCGAACGAGAAAATTAATTTTATGGTTGGGAAAATACCCAATCTTTTCGGAAATTTTGGTAAACGTGAATTCTCAGACGTCAACCCTCTGATCGGTCAGCCGCTCATGCGTCAATATCGAACCAGTCTGGACTGGAATAATCTGTGGAATAATCAAGAACAACTCATTTTAAAGGAAAAAAGGAAAGCACATAAAGGGAACTTACCCGTTGATGTATTAGCCGGGGCAACGCCAACCGTTTACGACGCACGTTGGGATTTTGGTATAGAGTTATTTGGAAATATTTCGTTTGTGGACTATCAAATAGCCGTCACTGAAGGGTCCATTTCAAATCCTGATGCGAACCAAAACAAGGGAAAGCAATTCTTAGGTCGTTTAGGTTTTGCACCCGTTGCGGGATTAAAGTTTGGTTTTTCGGGCGCAAGCAATCCTTATTTGTCAGGCGCCGATCCTCAAAGGCTGCTGGAAGAGGGCAAAGGAAAGGGCGAATATCGGCAAATGGCTTATGGGGCGGACTTGGAGGCTAGTTACCGTTATCTAATCGTTTTCAGTGAGTTCGTTAAAAGCACCTGGGATGCGTCGGTGGATGAGGGGGAATTATCCAATTGGAGTTGGTATGTGGATGCTAAATATAAGCTGCATCCCAAACTCTACGTCGCAGCGCGGTATGATATGATGAATTTCAGCAAGATCAAAGATCCTGCGACGGCCTCAAATGAATCCTGGGATTTTGACGTGAAACGATATGAAGTTGGGTTGGGATTTAGAATTACTGCTGACGCAACGCTTAAGTTAGTCGAGCAGTGGACTGTTTTTGATGAAAAGTCTAATATTAAGAGCGTACGGTTCACAGCAGCACAATTGTCTGTTCCATTTTAACTGATTGAGATTTCGGAGGAATAAAAATATGAAAATTGTAATTTTGGTATTTGGTTTTGCAACGGCGCTTATTTTTACGCTTCTGGGCGAGGACGTCAAGTTCTTTCAAATCATGTCGGATGCCGGTTTGGTTAAATACTCTGAATCGGAATCCATTGAAAACCGGGCAGCTTTGCCTGCGGAAGGAAAAATCACCGGGAAAGTGTTTGTCAGCAAGTCCGGAGGGACTGCGGCCAGGTCTGCCAAGGGATTATATGGAAAAAGTTCCTCGCGGTTGACTAAGAGCGCCGGTATCGATCAGAGAGCCATTGTCTTTATCGTGAAAGCGCCCGGCAAATATCCGCTACCGCAAAGCAGGCCGGTGATGCGCCAGAAAAACATAGCCATTGTGCCGCATGTTTTGCCTGTTTTACTTGGTACGACCGTTGACTTTCCGAACGAAGATGAGATTTATCACAATATTTTTTCACTTTCAGATACTAAAACTTTTGACCTCGGCCGGTATTCCAAAGGAAAATCGAAATCGGTGACGTTTAACACATTAGGTACGGTCAAGGTTTTCTGCGATATTCATTCCCAGATGGGCGGAGTTATTCTGGTGCTGCAAAATCCGTATTTTACCACTGTCGGCATTGACGGCAGCTATAGTATCAGCGGTGTTCCTCCGGGAAATTATGAAGTTGCCGCATGGCAGGAAAACGGGGGAAGCAAAATTCAAAAAATAACCGTTAGGAGCGGGGAACAGGTTGATCTTGATTTTTCATTCTGACCATCTATATTCAAATATTATTGAGTTTAAGTCCCGTAAGGCATTACGGGACTTTTTTGTTAGTGCGTGCATAAAATCTTGCATGGCGCATTTTTAATTTGTAAATTGACCACCGAAAAAAATCTGAACTAACGTTAATTTTAAAGAGGTATTTTCATGAGAAAGCAATGGATTCTTTTATGTGCTTTATCGTTTCTCATTATGTGCGGGGCAGGTTGCGGCAAGAAAGAAACCGTTGACGAGTACTTTGCGCAGGCGGATAGTCTACGCGTGAAAGGAAAATTGACCGAAGCCGTCAAAAAACTAAGCGAAATTGCAGAGAAATTTCCGACGGACACTCTGAACGCAATTAAATCTCTGACGGTAATGGCCGACATTTACGGAGCCGATCTTAGGGATTTTACTAAGGCAATTGAGATCCATAAGAAAATAATCGATTTGTATCCGGATTATCCGGTGACGGCAAAAAGTTTTATCATTATTGCAGTCACTTATGAAAACGAAATTAAAGATATAGAAAAGGCGCGTCAAGCGTATGAGCAATTCCTGGAAAAATATCCGACTCATGAATTGGTACCGGGTGTCAAGGGCGCGCTGGACTTGCTCGGCGTTAGCGACGAAGATTTAGAAAAGATGATACTGGAAAAAAACAAGAGTATCCCCTTGAAGTAAGTTCAACTCAAAAAGAAAGAGTTTATTGCTTTGTCAAAAAGTAGTTTTTTTGAAACCCGCGCTAAAATAATCTGCACCATTGGCCCTGCTTCCAGTAATTATGAAACGATATTAAGAATGATCGCAGCCGGCATGGACATTGCCCGGCTCAATTTCTCTCACGGAACCCACGACGCGCATCACATGGTTATACGTAATATCAGGGAAGCCGCAAAGAAATCAGGTAAACACGTTGCCATTTTACAGGACCTGCAAGGCCCAAAGATTCGAGTCGGAACATTTAAGGACGGTTCGGTTGATCTGATTAATGGAAAAACATTTACGCTCACAAGCCGTGAAGTGGAAGGCAGTGAACATATTGTGTCCACAACGTATCACGCCTTGTCTCATGACGTGAAGATCGGGGACGAATTACTGATTGATGACGGCCTGTTGAAGGTTGTAGTAGTCAAGAAAACAAGTGAAGACGTCGTATGCGAAGTTGTAAACGGCGGGAAAATAAAGAATAATAAGGGGATCAATTTACCCGGTGTCAATGTCAGTGCGCCTTCATTAACCGAAAAAGATACGGAAGATTTACTGTTTGGCCTTCAAAACGAAGTGGACTATGTAGCGCTTTCCTTTGTTCGTAAACCGGAAGACATTCTGCACGTTAAGGAAATCATTCGATCCAATCAGAAAGACACTCCGGTTATTGCAAAGATCGAGAAACCTGAAGCGCTGAAGTGTATTGACCGCATCATTGCCATAAGCGACGGCATCATGGTAGCGCGGGGCGACCTTGGAGTGGAGATGAAAACGGAAGAAGTTCCGCCAATTCAGAAACGTCTGATCGGTTTATGTAATAAAGCAGGCGTGCCGGTCATTACCGCAACACAGATGCTCGATTCAATGGTGCAAAATCCACGTCCGACGCGAGCAGAAGCATCCGATGTTGCCAATGCTATTCTCGATGGAACTGACGCGGTTATGTTATCCGCGGAAACGGCATCCGGGAATTATCCTATCGAAACGATAACCGTGATGAAACGCATCATAAAGTTGATGGAAAAAGAAACGCCGGTGGATTACGTTCGCCGTCGCCGCCTTTCGAACGAACAAATGCTATTACAGGACGGCATTGCGGGTGTTTCCTGTAATCTTGCCGAGATATTGAATGTAAATGCCATTGTCAGCATTACGCTAACCGGTGCGATGTCGCGGCTCATTGCCAAATACCGCCCGAAAATACCCATTATTGCGGTTACGCATAGTGAGAGGGTGTTGAGGCAGTTGAATCTGGTGTGGGGTGTTCAGGGGTTGATTCTTCCCGATCTGAAAAACAATATTGACGACAGCGTTAATGAAGTTAAGAAAGCTTTGCTCGAATCCGGATTCCTGAAGAAAGGAAATAGATTCGTCATTACCGCCGGCCTTCCATTTGGCTCGCGAGGCCCTACCAATAGCGTGCGTGTCGAGGAAATGGACTAAGGTTTACCTTACCACCGCAATCTTGCCCGTTTTCTTGAAGCCGCTTCCCGTAAATTGGTAAATATATACACCGCTTGGAACTAAATGCCCGTCTGTGTCTCTTCCGTCCCAGTATAATCCGCTGTTCCCATCATAAGGTCCTTCTCCGAATTCACCATAATTGATCTTTCGCAATAGCTTACCCGAGATCGTATACACCTTGAATTCGATCTTTGATGTTTTGCTCAATACGAACTTAAAATTCATTTTATCGCTACCAGACCTAAGAACAAAAGGACTCGGGTAAAAATGGAAATTAGTGAGTGGATCAGGAGTGATTGCATTTTGTTTAATGGACAAGCTCAAATTGTAATTGTAATTATTACTGAGATTCTTGTCGATTACTTTATTTACTGCCAGGAATAACAATGTATCTCCCGGCAGGAGATTATTAAGAGCAATAACGGATGAACCGCCATGGTTGATGAAAAAGTTTTTCCCAGTGGCTTTATTATATTCTATCGTGTAAACGTCGAAATAGCTGTTAGATTGAACTCCGTTAAAGGTGATCTCGCAATGAGTGGTATCCAGAACATAGAAGCTGTAATAGTTTGCCGCCAGCGTCGAAACACTGCGTTGGACAAGCGTATCCAGTATTTGGCGATTAGCTAATAGTTTTATCTTTGGATAGTTTACCGCTTCTGGGAAATAAGTGATACTGTCTGTTCGTCCGGCGGTGTAATAATTCCAAACGGCAAATTCCGAGAAATTCTTGGATAAATTTGAACTGGAATTGTCTTTGATCGCATCGTCGATGGACGTTATGGCATTTCGGGTTGGCATATATTCCCATGATTTCTTAATGACACCTCGTCCGTATTTTTTTTCAATCATGTGATTCCAGTGCGCTGCCGAGTATCCGTCTGTCGCATCAAGTGAAATATGAGGACTGTTGAAATATCCTGGAAGGTATGCATAATAATCATTTACATAGTCATAAGTCACGTCTTCCATCCATGTCGATGAAAGTTCGTAATACCAAGCATCAGAGAAACGGAAGTTATAGCTAAATTGTATGGCATGAAAAAATTCATGGCCGACCGTTACTCGTAAAGCATCATAACCGTGAGTGGCAAATCCTTCGATGTAATCATTTTCAATATAAATGGCGGACGTATAAGTGTCGGGATTTGTCGAAATCTGTGTAACCGTCTCCGTATATCCGTACGTATCGTTTAAATCAAGAATAAATACTTCGTAATATCCGAAGGACGAAAAAGAAAGAGGCTCACGGTAGCCCATGGTATCAACTTCCAGCCGATAAGAATGTTCCAACGCGGCTGCCGTCTCCTCGATCCAGTCAGGCAGGCTGTTCGCATTAAGATTTTCCGGGGGAACAGCGTCAGGACCTGTTACGTCATAATTTATACGAAAAGTTTTCGCCTGCCCATTTTTATTTATGAAGTTGTAGTTATAAACGGCCTGCATCGCTTGTTTTTCTAAGCGGATTCTCTTTTCCGGGCGGGTCTTTAGGTAATCCTGCACTTCAGCTGATATACCGAAAGCGCATTTAATGGGAATAACGGAACGGAAAGACTCCGGCAGTGTCTCACCTTTCAATATGTTTATCTTCAGATCCATTGCCTCGTCTTCAGTAATGGCTCCGGTTGCCAGTGCTTCATTAATCATATGTAACGAGTTTCTGGTCTGATCTTTCTGCGCAAAAGCCGGATTGGCAAAAAACAATAATAAGGCTGTGATTACAAACAAATATCGCATTAATGTCGATCCTTACTTTTTTTACGAAAGGTGAGGGATAGGGGAACGCCTTCAAAACCGAACTGTTCCCGCATTTGTTTTTCCAGATACTGCCGATAATTTGCCGGTATGAGTTCCGGCGCGTTAGAAAAGAAAGCGAATACAGGCGGCCGGGATTTTACCTGAGTCACGTAATTAATTCTAAGATCTTTTCCCTGCACGGCTGGCGGATGATTCTTCTCAATTGCTTTTTCCAGGAAGGCATTCAATGCCGACGTGGAAATGGTCCGGTTTCGCTCCTCAAACACCTTGTGGGCCAGCTCCAAAACCTTGACAACGCGCTGCTTGCCGGTGGCTGAAATAAAAATGTACGGCACATAGCCGGTCGATCCGAGCGATCGGGTCAGATATTTTTCAAAATCCAGATACGTTGTGCTCGACTTGTCCACGAGATCCCATTTGTTGACCGCGATCACAAGCCCCTTCTTCAATTGTCGCGCTTCTTCAAGCACATGAATATCCTGCATGGCCAAACCTTCAATAGAATCAATCAATAGTACGGCAACATCGCATTCCTGTATCGACTTGATAGTGCGTAATGTACTGTAAAATTCGAGATTCTCTTTGACTTTTGCCTTTTTTCGAAGTCCTGCAGTGTCGATCAATTTGAAGTGAATGCCGTTGTATTCAAAGTCGGTGTCGATCGAGTCGCGAGTGGTTCCAGGAATATCCGATACGATGTGCTTGTTCTTGCCGATCACGGCGTTAACATAGGAAGATTTGCCGACGTTGGGCTTGCCGATGATCGCTAACTTGATAATATTCTTTTCGTATTCAATGTCTTCCACATTGCCGCGAAAACCGTCACCCAGTTCAGATAAAATATCATCCAGGAAGTCGCCTATGTTTCTGCTGTTCAGTGCGGAAATACTCTTAGGTTTTCCTAATCCAAGCTTGTAAAAATCTTTATTAGCAGCAACGTCTAAGTCAATAGTTTCATTGTCCGCTTTGTTGACGCAGAGTAGATGCTTTTTCTTGGCGCGTTTGATATTATCCGAAATTTGTAATTCGGTTGTCGTAAGCCCGGAAACGGCATCGACCAGCAATATGACTAAATCGGATTCTTCAATGGCAAATTGCGCCTGCTCTCGGATTGCCACGTTGATCGCGTCGCTCGCTTCAGGCATATATCCGCCGGTATCAATGAGAATAAATTGTTTCCCGTTCCAATCGGTGATCTCGTAGTGCCGGTCACGCGTGACGCCGGGTGTGCCGTGAACAATTGCGTCCTGGCGCCCTATGATTCGGTTGAATAAGGTTGATTTGCCGACGTTGGGACGTCCTACGATTGAGACAACCGGTATCCGGTTAATACGTTTCATTTATTTGCAGCAATAATAGTATTGAATTTATGCGTCGAATTAAATATGATAGTCATTATTCGGTATTGATTCAAGTCCAAACTTCCGGTTCAGAGCACAATTCATGATGGTTTTCAAGGAAATAGAGCTATTCAACATTCGCCAATTTGAACACAGACTTATGAATTTCAAAACAGGATTCAATCTGATCGCAATGGGTCCTGCACAAGGGAAGTCCACTTTGACTGAGTCATTACGAACGGCTTTGTCAATTTCAGAGCTAAACCCGCCTGATTATTTCAGAGAAGGAACATCCGATTCTGCAGTCAGGTTAGTAGCAGTAATTAATCACAAAGAATATTCTATCCGGAAAGAATGGACAGGGCAGAGAGTGAACCATCATACCGTCAGATCGGAAGACGGGAAACTGGCGTTTGACCTGACTGATTCGGCTCAAGTAATGAGGTGGTTACTTCATTTTCTGAAACTTGCAGATAAAATGTTTGATGAAAGTATGGAAACCATGCCGGTGAATTTATTATCTCAGCGTTATCATACTATTTGTGGGATTATGTTCCCGGATAATCATGATGAGAGCGCTTCACATTCTATCAGGCTTCACACTCTCCTGAATATTCATTTATACGATCATATCAATTTAGAATTGAATAATATCCGCCAGATTGCTTCGGATTCGCTAAACGAATTTAAAATGAAAAGACAGGCGGCCATAATTGATCGGAAAATCGTCGAACGATTCGAAGAAGACCTCAGACAAACGGATAATCAAATCAAACAGCTTCTCGCGGTTATTGATCAAGTGTCGGCCAGTATACAGGCGGATGAGGCAGACCTTCGGCAGGCTGATAAGATATACGAATTTATTGTGGCGAAGAAACATGAAATCGAAAAGATCGATTTTGAGTTGCGCAGCTACAATTCAATATTGAAAAATGATATAGGCCACGAATTTACTGATGATGAAATTCGGGAAATTGAAAAGAAAAAGAAAATGTATGAACAAATATCATTACGGGAAGAGTCCCTCCACAAGAAAATTGTTGAGCGGGGGCACCTGGAACGGAATTTGAACGGCATTCTCAAAGAAATTAGTCAATATCAAATTTCTCAGACGGCATCGGATACCGGAGTCGGCAAAACAAAGTTGGATGCATACACGTCAGAAGTAAATAGAATTCGCGAAACGCTTAAATCCTATTCAAGTCTTGATCAGGACATGGAGGCTGCCAAGCGCGACAAAAACCTGTATCAATCATCTCATGACAAACATCTCGTAATCGGCAAACTCAAACAATTCGTGTCGCAAAACGAACAAAAGAAGGTCAAATCTCTGATTGAAAAACTCGAACAGGATCGTGACATTATCGTCAAAGAACTTGAGCAAATGCAATCGACGGTGCATGAAGATCGTTATCGGGATCTTTTTAGCAAAGTCCAGCAGTTCAGACAGCAGATAGTTGAACTGCAGAAGCGAATTGAACTTTTATACGATAAGAGATTGGAAACATTGCGAAACTTCGAAGAAAACCTCAGCGCCGAACCGGATCTTATGGCCATGGAAAGCAAGTTCCGTCGACAGGTTCATCTGAAAAAATATCTCTCGGTGATAACCGAAGTCGCGCAGTTTCTTCAGGAGGATTTGCGGGCATCACGTCGCGCGGAATTTCGACAGCATATTCTCAGACACGGTCCCATATTACCTGACTTTTTTGTTCAGCTGGTTGAGTATGTTCTTCAGTTTCAGGACAAGAGTTTTCTCCAAGCGCAATTTAAACGTTATTCGCATTCACAGATTGCCGAATTTAATTTGATCTTCCGTTTGCTCTGCATTGATTATGCAACGCACCATTCCGAAGCCGTATTAGATGAACACTATCGTTGGCTATTGGACCCGGTGCAAATGTCGAGAATTGACACGGTGCTTCAACATTTAAATTTCGGACAGTGCATTGCTTTTGATAAAGCCTAATACTCAAGATCGGCCACAATCAGATCCTCTCGTATCGGCTGGATCTTTTCTTCTATAACCTTCCGATGTTCCGGATGATCTACGTATATTTTAAGGTCTTCCTTATTTCTGAAACGGCTCACCAGCATAACGCCAAAATCTTTATTGCGATCAGAAAAATTGATGCCTGCGTGCATGTCGATCAATTCAGGGATTTTATTCTTCAATCCGTTTAGAGACTCCGTCATGGCTTTAACTTTATCTGCCGGTGTGTTTTTTTTGATTTTAAAAATGACAACGTGTTCTACCATAGTTTTCCCTAAATATGAGAATGAAAATCAAAATGCAAATTCGACTTCCACTTGTTTGGTAAAATATCGGTTATAAATATAATTAGTCTTGGCTTCTATTCGAATCTTATATAATCCGGGTTGCGCTGTCGAGTGTGGTAAAGCCGTTATTCCGGAATCCTTTGGAGCGCCATGTCCAATAAAAGAAGATGAATCAGCCGCTAATCTGCGTTTGAGAACATCGTTTGGAAAAATACCGCTAACCGTTCCTTGGACCAACTGACGATTCCATACGAGAGAATTGTTTCCGACAGAAAATGATTTATTCAGGCACAACAATCCTACGGGACTGTTTTTGTCGTCAAAAATTCTCGCGGTTATTTTCGAGTGTTCTGTCAGCATAAAATCAAATCTGATTGAACTATCTTGAAGCGATATCTTCAAATCGATAATATCAGTTCCGATATGAAAATATTGTGCACTCTTCTTATCATTGATAAATACTTGTCCGTAATTCCTTCCTATAGCGATGCCCCGGGGCTCGAAAAACTGATTATCTCCGTCGCCAATGTTTCCAAAACGTGCAATGTAGTTCAAGTGTCTGTCAAACTTGTGCACGCAGTGATTGAACATGTCCGTGACCCAAATGTTTGAATAGTAATCAACCGCAACGGAAGTTAAATACACCTGCTGATAACCGTAATCCGTTGAGTTAACCCCTGCAATAAATTGTCCGTCCGGAGTTAGCTTCCGAATACGGGTATTATTCAGATCGATGACCGTTATGAATTCTTCTTTAAAAAACAAATCGTTCTCCGTCGGATCGGCGAAAGCTATTGCGTCAGGCCGAACCATGGACACCGCAAGGCCCGTCGAATCATTCTTATCTCCTAAGGCATATAGAAATTTCATATTTTTATCAAATACCTGAATACGGTCATTGCCGGTGTCCGTGACGAAGATTCTTCCATCCGTTCCGAGCGCAATCCCGCTTGGCTCGTTGAATTCAGCCGGTTTAGACCCTCTTTTTCCAAAGGCATCTACGAAGGTGAGGTAACTGCCCGGATTCAATAATTTTACGACACGGTTATTGCCCGAATCGGCGATGTAGACATCCCCGTCGGAATTACAGGCTATGCCGCGGGGTTTTCGTAATTTTTGTTTTGGTCCTTTTCCTTCGTATATATCAATACTCTGCATTGAACTGTTAAAGATAATGTTATTTTGTCCGGAATTAACTCCATAGACGGTGAGATCATCATCGTCGTTTCTATTCTGAGGATCATCCGTGCTTTTTAACCTCGTCGCGGCAAGGCCCTGTGGATCATCTGGAGTGACGTCGGTTCTTCCAATCAATGCCATAAATGCGAACAGATGCACAGCGGTTGCTTTGTGCAGCGGGGCGTGGCGAGATGGAGGATAAACCAGCGTCGTAGCTTCACGGACTCTTTTTGTAATAGTTTCCTGAGTCGACACAGAAGCCGCCAATCCGAAAAGAAGAATATAAATCTGAATACAGCGCATTATTGGCATCGTACTTACATAATTTGGTTTTTTGCGGGTTTGAAATTAGACGAATCAATTACTATTTGCAAGTTCTAAAAATTAATTATATTATTGGAATAATAATTATCGAATATCGTTGAAACAAACGGCTTTACGAATGACAGCAAAAGATTTTGAAGAACAGGCGATGCCTCACGCCGATTCTTTATATAATACGGCTTTGAGGTTGACTCGGAATCCGTCGGATTCTGAAGATCTTGTTCAAGAAGTATTTTACAAGGCCTTTCGGTCTATTAACCAATTCGAAGCAGGGACCAATATGCGGGCGTGGCTTTTTAAGATATTGGTTAATACGCATATCTCGCAATACCGGAAAACGGCAAAGGACCCGTCGGTCGCGGGATACGATGATATTGAAGAGTTCTCATTATACGGGCAAGTTCACAGCCGTTCCAGTTCTTTAACCGATTCGCCTGAAAGCATTCTGGACCGTTTTTTGGATGAGGATATCCGAAAGGCCATCGATAAGTTGCCGGACCAGTTTAGGGATGTGGTCATGCTGGTAGACATCGAAGGGTTTTCATACAAAGAAGCGTCGGATATTTTGGACGTTCCCGTTGGTACGATTATGTCGCGCTTATTCAGAAGCCGGAAATTATTGCAGAAGTATCTTTGGGAATATGCCGTAGAATACGGTTACGTCAAACCATAATAAAATTGAATTCTAAAGGAAATCTCATGAAGACACCAAATGGTAATGAAACCGATCTTCACGCTCACGACCATACCCTCAAATGCGGGGAAGTCGTTCATCGTGTCTATGCCTTTTTGGACGGGCAGATGAATTTAGACGATGTGCTGGTTTTTAAGGATCATTTAAAAGTATGTTTGCCTTGTCAGGCATACGTACAGTTCGAAGAAAAACTGATCAACATGATTAAGTCAAAAAGCTGTAACGACGAAACAAAAATACCTGCTACACTGATGGATAAAATAAAGAAAGCGATTGAAGTGTCTAATCTGCCTCCCAAGAGCTGATCACCGCCATCCTTGCGCAATAGGCAATCTTCTTCCGAAACCGAACGCCTTTGTCGTAACTCTTAGACCCGGAGCCGCTTGCCTGCGTTTATATTCGTTATGATCCACCAACTTAAGCACTTGTTTTACAATTTTTTCATCATATCCTAATTGAATAATTTCCTCTTCTTCCCGCATATTTTCTATGTATGCCTCCAAGATACCATCGAGCAAATCATACGGAGGCAGAGTATCCTGGTCAGTCTGGTTCGGCTTGAGTTCTGCTGATGGCGGTTTAATGATCGTATTACGTGGAATGATTTCCTTTTCTCTGTTGATCCATCGGGCAATGCGATAGACCATCGTTTTTGGAACATCACTGATGACTGCTAAGCCGCCGCACATATCTCCATAAATAGTGCAGTAGCCGACTGCTAACTCGGATTTGTTGCCTGTGCTTAACACCATAGCATTTAATTTATTTGATAAAGCCATCAAGATATTTCCGCGTAACCGCGCCTGAATATTTTCTTCGGTAATGTCTTCGGGCAGATTCTCAAATTGTGGATGTATGGATTCCAGAAATGCATTAAACATGGATTCAATTGGAATAGAACGGTATTCAATTCCCAGATTGGTAGCCAGTCTTTTCGCGTCGTCCTTGCTATGCTCGGATGAATATCTCGATGGCATTGAAACACCTATAATATTCTCTTTACCCAGCGCTTCGACTGAGATTGCTGCGACTAATGCCGAATCGATTCCGCCGCTTAGGCCGATGATCGCTTTCTTGAATCCGCATTTACTCATATAATCGCGTATCCCCAAGGCAAGCGCTTCATAGATCTGTTGTTCATCAGGGGCTGTCCAGCCATTTGAAATAACGCGATTGGCTTCGATATCAACTACAGTCAGTTCCTCTGCAAAGGACTGAGCCTGAGCCAAAAGTTGTCCTTCTGCATCCAGAACAAAACTACATCCATCAAAAATCAGGCTGTCATTTCCGCCGACCAGATTCACAAATGCGCAAGGGATATGGTATTTTTGAGAAATGCTCTTGAACATATTTAACCGGAGATTGCTTTTATTGACATGAAAAGGGGATGCGGATACATTGATAAGGATATTTGCACCTTGATTGATTAACTCCTCAATCGGATCTGAGTGGTAGAGCCGTTGTTTCCAAAAATCTTTATCATTCCAGCTGTCTTCGCATATACCTATGCCCAAATTCATTCCCCGGAATGGAAATACTTTTTTTTCTTTAGCCGGTTCGAAATGGCGCATTTCATCAAAAACATCGTAATTTGGCAACAGGGATTTGTGTTGGATTCCGATAATTTTACCGTTCTCCATCAGAGCTGCGGCATTGAATACACGATGGCCCTCCGGATTTTCATTGGGCGAGACGAATCCGCATAAGACGCCGATGCCGTCGGTATGTTTCAGTATTTCGTCCAGTGTCTCCGCATTCCTCTGAACAAATATCTTCTTTTCGACAAGATCTTCCGGTGGATACCCGCAAATGCTGAGTTCCGGAAATACGGCCAGGTCGGCCTGCGCTTTACGTGCCCGATGTATGAAGTCGATAATCCGGATGGAATTATTTTTTAAATCGCCGACGCGGGTGTTGATTTGTGCGAGAGCTATTTTCATAAGTTATTTAGAATACTTTTGTATGGGTTTCAATAAAAAAATCCGACTTTAAATAAAAATCGGATTCTCAAAAAAAATATTTATCAAACATTATCAATTACGGACGACATCAATGACTTTTCCGCCGACACGAAACTCGGAAAAAGCAGGGTCAATTTCAATGGGTTCAAGTTCTGAATTGGCGGGCTGAAGAACGATCTTCGAGCCTCGTTTGTAAATACGCTTGACGGTAGCCTCCTCATTGACATAGGCGATAACGATATCTCCATTGACAAATTCCGTCGTATACTTCACAACAATATAGTTTCCGTCATAAATCCCGTCTTCGATCATGCTGTCACCGACGATCTGAAGCGCAAAAATATTCTTGTTCCTAGCCATGTCTTTTGCCGGCATCGAAGTCAAAAATCCCATGTCCACGTTTTCAGAGAATCTTGGCGTTCCTGCGGCAACTTTGCCAAGAATGGGAATGCCGGTGGGATCATTATCCGTTACGTAATTTAGATTATTTTCCATATTCGAGTTCTCGCATTAATTTGGAAAATAAGAGTTCATTTTGTTTTTTTATACGAGATAGGTGCTCTAACAGACGATTGTCTTTATTTAATTTACAAAATTTTGATAGAAAAGCAAGCTGTTTTTCGTCACTCGGCAATTTATTGGACTTACGCTCACATGCCAAATAGTTAAAGACTTCCAATTCACGTAAAAAAGAGTAGTTTTGGTCCAAGACTTGAGCGTCATCGTCTGAAATTAATGATATATCTTGAAGCAATCGAAGCGCCCGCAGCGTATTCTCTATTTGAAGTACATGATGGGTTTTTCCAAATTTCATTTGATACGCCTGAATGACATATTCAATATCGAGTAATCCGCCTCTGGAAAACTTTAAATCGTGTATGCTGTCGGATATAGTTTTTATTTTTTCCTTTGTTTGCTTTTGCCTCATGTCAATAATAGCCTGTATTTCATTCTCTGTAAAGTCTTTATCATAAACGATTTTTCTGAACAGTTGCCGCAACTGTTCGCTTAACAATTTTGCTCCGCATATAAATCGCGATTTGATCAGCGCCTGCCTTTCCCAGAACATGGCGCGGCTATCAAAATAACTCTCATATCGGGATAAGGTGACAACAAGCGGGGCCTGTTTACCTTCGGGCCTGAGCCTCGCGTCTATTTCATAAAGCCTGCCGCGAGGTGTTATTTCCATGATCCGCCGCAGAAAATCTCTGGCTTTTGCGATGAGAGCGTCCACGTCCGACGCATTGTCGCAGACGAAAACGACATCCAGATCTGATTTATAACTCAGTTCACGCCCGCCAAGTTTTCCAAGCCCGACAAGCGCCACATTGTCAGATTCGTCAAAGCTTTCAAAAAAAATATTATTTAATATAAAATCCGCAATCCGGCTGATGTCTTCAAATAATTGGCCGTTATGCTCTTTTTTACTTGAATATCGTAGCGCGAGTTTCAGAAATTCCATATTCCTGAAATCATGCATATTATTGTATCCTGAGAATTCCTGTTCGGGACGGTATTCACCGTCTTGTAACCAGTCCCGGTAATGAGTAATAAAATAATCCACATATAACGGCGATTCACTCAAGACGTTGATAAACGAATGCGAATACGAACAAAGGTCCAAAGTAAGTTCTAGCAACTTGGGTTGACGTAAGAAGGTTTTATAGAGCATTTCGGGAAACGGATACGCAGAAACAATCCGCTCGAAATTCATGATGGTATGGTCGGGGGCCGGTGTATGCCGGACTCCTGTGAGCAGATTGGGCAATACCTGGACAAAAAGATCTTGGGTTGTAACCGCATGAAGTCTTGGAAACTGGCCGAAATTTAGTAAACGTAGGATTCGATGCGCATGCGGAGGCGATTCAAAACCGTGTTGGGTCAGCTTGATTTGAAGAGTCTGATTTACTGTATCTGATGCGAAAAGTAAAGCCGTATCTCCAGGAAGAGCAACACTATCGGATATTTCAAAAACCGCATTATATATTTTTCGCACAGAATCAAGATGAGAGTCGAGCTTCCGGATAAACTCGTCTGCATTATTATAATTCAACAAGAAGGCGATCTTTGTAAATTGTTTTTTATCCCCGGAAATGGAATGGGTCTGACGGTCATCTGCGATCTGCAGAATGTGTTCGATTTTACGGTATAAAACGTAACTCTCTGCAAGGAGTTTATTTTCCTCTTTCGAAATAAGTCCATTATCAAATAATTTCGCTAAACCCGATAAGGTGTTCCCGGTTTGTATTTCAGAAATTCGTCCTCCGTTTATAAGCTGTAAAGCCTGCACAATAAATTCAATATCGCGAATACCCCCGGCGCAAATTTTGATATTTAACTTATCCGTTGATTTCTGTTCCTCGATTCGCCATTTCATTTTTGCAATTTCTTTCAGCGGCGATGAAAAAAAAGTTTTGGGATAAATAAATGGCGATAATTGGGTGAGGAACTTTTGGCCGAACTCAACCGAGCCGGCAACAATGCGCGCCTTAATCAACATTTGCCTTTCCCAGAGCTGGCCGCGTGATTCGTAATAGTGGAGAAAACCGGACGAACACCTCGCGAGAGGCCCCGAATCGCCGTCCGGCCGCAAACGCGTGTCCACACGGTATAATTGTCCTTCCCGGGTTGTGTTGACTAGGGCGGAAATGGATGCAGAGCATAATTGATTATAAAATTCGTGGCATGAAATTTCACGTCCATTATAATGGATCTGACCCTCTTCGCTGTAAACAAACATGAGGTCGATATCCGAACTGTAGTTTAATTCGCCGCCGCCAAGTTTTCCCAACGCGACCACTGCAAAATCGGAAGCGGGGGACGAATATTTTTCAGTCAACAAATCAGAAAATAATTCTAGAACAGCCTTTATCAGTTCATCTGCGAGCGTCGAAATAGCTCGCATAGTCACTTCCAAGGGGTCATCTAAAATGTAGTCACGAATCCCGATCTTAAGAAGTTCGCGGCGTTTCAATATTCGGAGCTGATCTAATTTTCTGGTGATTGGGTATGTGCCATTATTCATAATGGCCTGGATTGATTTGCGCAGGGCGTTTATATCTAACGGTTTGCAATCGATGTCGGGGCGGATTAGAAAATAAGTGTATTGAAAATCTCTGACGATGAGGTCGCTCAAAAAACGGCTTGAAGTAAAAATTTTGACGAGTCTTGCGATAATGGGCGGGAAATCGCAAAGCATTTTGTAAAATGAAACTTTGTTGATCACGGATTCGGTCAGATGTTCAAATGTATTAAGAATTTCATCGGGTACTGGGTTGAGTTGCAGTTCATAGTGCAGGCGGGACAAAAACGCCGTATTGGTATCCGGTATGTTTTCTATCATTTTAGCGAGGTTCACTTGCGCTTTTTTCCGGTCCTCAAATAAACTTAAGAAATCATTTTCGGAGAATTGATACATTTGGATTGAATGTTTTTGGAATATTGTCTACTTTGCAAATGTAAAAATTTAATTGTTTTCATGCTAATTAAAAATCAGTGACGGAAGCCGGAGAAAGCCACCATGACCGATAAGAAAGTCGACGAACTTCGAAAACTCAAGCAGGAGGCCTTGTTAGGAGGCGGCAAATCCAGAATTGAGGCGCAGCATAAGAAAGGAAAACTTACCGCGCGGGAGCGCATTGACTTATTGCTTGATGAAGGCAGCTTTGAGGAACTTGATATGTTAGCAAGACACCGGTCATCTGCATTCGGCCTGGAAAAAGACCGGCCTTTAGGGGACGGCGTTGTAACCGGCTATGGAACCATTGACGGCAGGCTCGTATATCTCTTTAGCCAGGATTTTACCGTATTCGGCGGGAGTCTTTCGGAGGTGCACGCAGAGAAAATTATCAAAATAATGAAAATGGCGATGAAAAACGGTGCGCCCGTAATCGGGCTTAATGATTCCGGGGGTGCGCGGATTCAGGAAGGCGTCGTGAGTCTTGGGGGCTATGCCGATATTTTCTTGTTAAATACGTTGGCGTCCGGCGTGATACCCCAGATTTCAGCTGTGAT
The DNA here is from genome assembly GCA_016787925.1 of bacterium. Lineage (GTDB taxonomy): Bacteria > CLD3 > CLD3 > SB21 > SB21 > SB21. Next base: position 93,710 of record JAEUSK010000248.1, read on the forward strand.
GGGACCGTGCGCCGGCGGTGCAGTTTATTCTCCGGCAATTACCGATTTTGTCCTAATGGTGAAAAACACCAGTTACATGTTTGTTACAGGACCGAATGTGGTTAAAACCGTAACACATGAGGAAATCTCGTCAGAGGAACTTGGCGGCGCAGTGACGCATGCGACCAAGAGCGGTGTGGCGCATTTTGCAGCAGAAAATGAATTAGACTGCCTTATGAAGATAAGAAAACTGCATAGTTTTCTTCCTTCGAACAATATGGAAGATCCTCCGTATAACCAAACCGCCGATCCGGCTGATCGATGCGAAGACGCATTAAGAACCATTATTCCCGACAGTCCGAATAAACCGTATGACATCAAAGATGTTATCAAACTCATCGTTGACTCGGAGGATTTTTTCGAAGTGCATGAAGGCTATGCACAAAATATTGTTGTAGGTTTTGCCAGATTAGCCGGAAAGCCGGTCGGAATTGTGGCCAATCAACCGGCGGTGTTGGCGGGCGTGCTTGACATTGATTCCTCTCTCAAAGGCGCACGGTTTGTGCGATTTTGCGATGCATTCAATATTCCATTGATCGTATTCGAAGATGTACCCGGTTTCCTTCCGGGCAGCGATCAGGAATGGCGCGGCATTATCAAACATGGCGCAAAACTCCTCTATGCATTCTGCGAAGCGACTGTTCCAAAAATAACCGTAATCACGCGCAAAGCCTATGGCGGCGCGTATGATGTGATGAACTCAAAACATGTCCGCGGAGATATTAATTATGCATGGCCATCTGCGGAAATCGCCGTCATGGGAGCAAAAGGCGCAGTAGAAATAATTTTTAAGAAAGAGATCGAAAATTCCGCCGACCCGGTTAAAACCGAAAATAAGCTCATCGACGACTACAAGGACAAGTTTGCCAATCCCTACAGTGCGGCAGAAAGGGGTTATGTGGACGATATTATTGAACCGCAGCATACACGGCCTAAACTGATCAAAGCGTTAATGATGCTGGAGAATAAAGTAGACACCAATCCCAGGAAGAAACACGGTAATATTCCGCTTTGATATAAGGAAATCAAAGCGCTGCAATTCACGTAGCCGAAGTGTAAAATCTAAAATACACATTGCTTTATAGTCAAAAAAAACTTGTAACTTCTATGTTATTCAAGTATATTATTTACACTATTTTTTGAATGCTCTTTCCGGTCTAGCACCTAAAACAGGTTCTTCCAAATAGAATTTCTATACTGATGCTCCAGCATGGCTATTTTGATCAAAGGTTCGGATTAATAATTTTAGCGTCGGCATCGCCGAGGCGAGCGCAGATTCTTTCTCAGATCGGATTTAATTTTAAGGCCGTTCCGAGTTCGATCGAAGAGACTTTTACAAATCACGATCCGGTTCAAGTTGCCAGGGAACTCGCCATGAATAAAGCCAAAGAAGTGGCGGAAATCTATCCGGAGAGTATTGTGATAGGCGCCGATACGATTGTTTTCTTGAATAATCAAATTTTGGGGAAGCCGGCGTCTGAGGCTGAAGCCATTGACATGCTGCGGTCATTGAGCGGTAATACCCACGTCGTATATACGGCATTTGCTATCATTCAAAAATGCGTAAATAAGCAAATCGTAGATTTCGAAACCACGGAAGTTACTTTCAGGAATATTTCAGATGAAGAGATTGGCGTGTATGTGCGATCCGGATCTCCGATGGACAAGGCGGGAGCGTACGGAATTCAGGATCAGAGTGCTGTATTTGTGCAGAAGATCACAGGCGATTTTTATAACGTCGTGGGACTCCCAATTTCGAAAATTTATCATTATCTTCAGAGCCAGTTTTAGGGAGGCACTATAAGTACAATGAACGAATCTTATTTTAGAGATTTTGCGAATAGGCTGAAAGACAGGCGCGAAGATCTTGACATTACTTACAAGAAGATAGTTAGTGAAACTAATTTAAAAAAAGAGTGGATAACATTTATTGAGTCGGGTAATTTTGATTTTGCCGCGGAAGTCTATATAAAAGGAATTTTACGCCAGTACGCAGCCCAGATACAGATTGATCCGGATGAAGCCCTTAAAGAGTATGAGCGTATTAAGGAGAAGATCAATTTTATTGCTGAAGAGAGGTATGTCGAGGTAAAATCATTTGACGCCAATCTGCATTTTTCGCCAAGGGAAATTCTTGATTTCGTTATCGCTACCAGGAAAAATGACGTTTCGGGTGAAGTTCAGGGATTAGAGGCCGAAGTTAAGAAAAAACTGCTACGGGAGCGAAAAATTAATTTTGCCGTCATGAGTTCGGGCTTGCTATTGGCAGTTATTTGTTTGTTCTATGTGTTCGTCGATTCATCGGTTGACCAAAGCGTTTCACCCGACAAAAAGACGGCGGCGGTTTCTCCAGCGGCGATGAATGTTCCGGTCAAGAAGGCCAGATGGGAACTGGCAGAGCCGGTTTTATCTGATCAGCAAAAAGCGTTAAAAGGCGTTTCTGAAAAAAGAATGGAACTGGACAGCGCGAACAGAGTAAACAATCTAAAAAATGCTTCACTGAAAAAAGACGAGATACTAGAACCGATATCCGTTCAAGATGCCGCACTTTATCTTGAACAAAGAATTTCTAATTAACGTGTTGGAGAAACATCAATGATGCAATATCTAAAAAATCTAAGACTACGCGCCAAACTGATGATTGGTTTTGCCGTATTCGCCGCTTTTTTCATGACGATCGTCACAGTAATTTTTACCGTTCGATTATATCAGACCGCGGTAGATGATCAAAATGAATTGCTAAAAACTTATTCGGATATTACGGCAAAAAACATCAGCGCAGGATTGGATTTTGGAGACAAAGCTTCGGTGCTCAGTTCTTATGAATCCATCAAAGGATCCGTGGAGTTCGTCGTGTCATACGACGCATCCGGGATGGTTTTTGCAACGTTTGTAAAACAGGGTCGTGACGAAAACAAGATTGTTGAGATGCTGACGAATAACATATCGCAATGGAAAAATTCAAAAAGCAAAGAATGGCGTTTTAACGAATCTCAGATGAATTGTGTTATTCGCCCGATCGTTAACAGCGTTGATAATGAGATCGGTGTTCTCGCTATGGGCGCATCGACGGAACCTATTTCAACGAAATTAAACCAAGACATTGCATTCAGTGTGATTTTACTGCTGGTGACGATCGGCGTTGGCATATTTGCAGCCTACGTATTTAGTAACGTTCTTGTAAAACCGATCACGCGAATAGTCGACCGCATGCGCGATATTGCTGAAGGCGAGGGTGATTTAACAAAAAGAATCGACGTGGATTCTGCCGATGAGATCGGAGAGCTTGGGAACATTTTTAATACGTTTGTTGGAAAGCTTCATGAATTAATTGGTCAGGTTGCCAAAGCATCCGCTCAGATATCGCAGTCTGTCGAGTATATCAGTAATTCGTCATCCGGTGTTGCCAATGGGGCAGAGCTGCAATCCAATCAGACGACACTTGTCGCTGTTGCGGCAGAAGAGATGTCAGCGACTATCGTTCAGACATCAAGCAATACGTCCGATGCCGTTCGATTGTCGAAAGATGCGCACGATGCCGTGCGGCGAGGCCGGTATGTTGTAGATGATACCGTAAAGGGCCTGCACAACATTTCCGCCGTGGTCAGCGAGTCCGCGCAAACGTTGCTGGAATTAGGCAGGACCGTGTCGCAAATAGGAACGGTTGTTGAGGTTATCAACGACATTGCCGATCAGATTAATTTGCTTTCCCTAAATGCATCCATCGAAGCAGCTACAGCGGGCGAATACGGAAAAGGATTTGCTGTGGTGGCAAGCGAAGTCAAGAATTTAGCGGAAGGGACTACGCAATCGACGCAGGAAATATCTCATATGATTGAAAAAATTCAAATTGCCATGACGAATGCCATTCGGGCGATGGAGCGCGGCACTAAGGAAGTTGAAAAGGGAAGGGAACTTGGAACTAAAACAGCTGAAGCGCTTAATGATATTCTGCAGGCCAATAATCAGGTTATGGAAATGATTACAAATATTTCAGTTTCAGCGCAGCAGCAAAGCCATACGGCCGAAGAAATTTCCAAGAACATCGAAAATATCGCAAACATTACAAAAAATACGGCCCAAGGAGTACGACAAATAGACGGATCAACCGATATCTTGGTCAATCATACGGAAGTGTTGAAATCTGTTGTCGGTAGATTCAGATTATCGGATAACTAATCAATGATAAGTGAGAAAATATGACCATTTATGAGCAATTGCTCAAAGTAAAAGACCAAAAGGGTTCCGGTTACTTTGTTTTGATTGATCCTGACAAGAAATCCGAGGCGGATACTCTTAAGACGGTCGAAGCCTGCGTCGCAGGAGGTGTTGATGCTATTTTAGTCGGCAGCAGCCTGCTTTTGTCACAACGATTTAATTCGACCATTAAACAAATTAAAACCGAATTTAATGTGCCGGTCATCTTATTTCCGGGAAGCACCATTCAGCTTTCTGAATATGCAGATGCGGTTCTATTCCTATCTCTCATAAGCGGGCGAAATCCGGAATTTCTTATCAGTACGCAGGTTCTTGGCGCTCCGATTATTCGTAAAATGGCATTAGAAGCGATTTCTACCGGCTATATGCTCATAGAGTCCGGCAAGACAACCGCTGCAGAGTTTATGAGTAATTCAAAACCGATACCGCGTGATAAAAACGACATTGCGGTAGCGCATGCAATGGCCGGGGAATACCTTGGGATGAAAATGATCTATTTAGAAGCCGGAAGCGGAGCAACTCATCCCGTTCCGGAGGAGATGATCGAAGCGGTTAGCGGGTACATTACTATTCCCGTCATCGTCGGAGGCGGGATTAGTACACCGGAAGCTGCCCGCAGGAAGGTAGAAGCCGGAGCGGCGTTTATTGTGACGGGTAATGTATTGGAGGCTTCGGAAAACATAGGCCTGATCAAAGAATTTTCGGATGCCGTCCATTGGAAGAACCCCACGGTTGAAACACACTTTCTCAGAAAGGTCAAATGACGCGAGCGCTCATTGTTTTTGCGAAAAAACCGGAAGCGGAAAAGGTGAAAACGCGGTTAGTACCGCCATTGACGTTTGACGAGGCGAAAGAGTTGTATATCTGCTTTTTGAAAGACGCTTTAGTGCAATATTGCAGACTTGCTTCGGATTTGCAGTTTAGAATTTTTCTGATGATTACACCGGAAAACGCCGTCGGCTATTTCACGGAATTCATAAACACAATTCCAGAGATAAGAGATTCAAAATCAGAAATAAATTTAATCGTGCAAAAAGGATCTAATCTAGGTGAAAGAATATTACATGCTTTTGACACCGTGTTTTCCTGTAAATACACGCAACCGGTTGTCATCGGAACTGATCACCCGACATTGCCTGATGAATATTTGGCCAGCGCCTTTGATGAAATGGACCAGAGTGAAACTGACTGCGTCATAGGCCCGTCTGAAGACGGAGGGTATTATCTGCTTGGCTTGAAAGCGATTCAAAAAAAATACTTTACCGGAGTTGAGTGGAGCACTGAAAAGGCGCTTGCTCAAACTGTTAAGAATTTGATTAATGACAAAAAAACCGTGAAATTCTTACCGATGTGGTATGACATAGATGATTACACTGGTTTAAACAAAATGGTGGATGAACTGGCGCAGGTAAATAGTAAACACATTCCCTCGTATTCAAGAAAATTCTTAAGTGAAATGAAAACGATTGAGGTATAGGCATCATGGCTGAAAATAACACACCGTTACGGCTTTTGCATTTCAGGTCGGGAAATAAAGATTACGCGATGGATTTGGGCTGCGTGAAAGAAATAATTCGAATGGCGGCCTTGGATCAGGTTGCAGAATTGCCGGAATTTGTCAAAGGTATTATTAATTTGCGGGGAGAAACTTTACCGGTCGTTGATTTTTTGTCGCGATCCGGCGCGGGAACTACAGCGATCCAACTGAAGACGCGCGTGATTATTATGAAGATTAATTCGGTAACTCTGGGTTTGATGGTTGACGAAGTTAAAGAAACCCTTGAGGTTCAAGAAAAAGACATATCAAGAAATATTCAACCGGATGTCGTCATTGATCCTAAATATATTTTTGGAACTTTTCTGTTTAACGAACACATGACCATTTTGGTGGATGTGCACAAATTATTTACGGCAAATGAATTCAAAAGACTGGAACAGGACGTAATTAATGCATAGAACGGATGCAGAAACTACTGCGGCAAAACGCACGCCGACAAAGTACTCCGCACGGGATACAGAGTTTTCTGAGGAGTATTTTATTAAATTTCGTGATCTGATTCGGACGAAAAGCGGTATTTTTTTTGCTGACCGCAAGAGATCCGATTTGAAAGCTGGGGTTTTGAAGGCTTTTCACTATTCGGGCATGAAAAACCTTAGCGACTATTTTGACCTTTTATCCGTTGAAAAATCAAATTCACCTGCTTTTAAAATGTTGGTTTCATTTCTGACTATTGGGGAAACTTATTTTTTTCGACATTTTGACGTTATTGAAAGAGAAGTTCTGCCAAACCTCATAAAGTCGCATCAACACGATAAGACATTGCGTATCTGGAGCGCGGGCTGCTCTACCGGTGAAGAGCCTTTCACCGCGGCTATGGTTCTAAATCATCTGCTGCCAGATATCAAGGAATGGAACATCAGCATCATAGGAACCGATATTAATATCAATTCATTGCAATATGCTAAAGACGCCGTATATAGGCCGTGGTCATTGCGTTCCATCAGCGACTTCTATAAAAATAATTTTTTTACGAAAAAAGACGGTTTGTATTATCTGGATAATCGGGTGACGTCGCTTGTTAATTTTGATTATTTGAATTTAGTTGATGACGCTTATCCCTTGTCTGAAAACTCTACGAGAGACCTTGACCTTATTTTTTGCAGAAATGTGACGATCTACTTTGAGATGGAAACAACGATTAAAGCCGTTCATAAATTTTATGAATGTTTGAAGGAGAAAGGTTATCTCGCAGTGGGACATGCGGAACCCAGCAGTTTAATTTATGATAACTATGTGTCCGAAATTTACCCGGATGCGGTTATTTACAGGCGTGATACCGCGTTGAAAAAAGAACAACAATATAAAACCGGTATACGAATTCGGCGGGATATATTCAAAGACTATAGCGACCAGCAGACTATTGCATCGTCTTCGAAACCGGCTGTTCCGGATTTATCGGGACTGGAGAAACAAATTGAAAAACTTGAGGTTCACAGATCGTTTCCAAAAAAAGAACAACCGGTTTCACATAGAAGTGAAGTTCGTGAAAAACTGACTCAGCGCAGCGAACAAATTGAAACCAAAAGAGTACAGGCCACTCCTGAAAAAATAGCTTCTCACTCAGAAACTGAAAGGCGCGCTCAGCTTAACGAATCGGAACTTTTCTCTAAGGGGATTGAGCTTTTTCAACAAAAAAATTTCAACGCCGCAGAAAGATCTTTTGTTGAGCTGGTCGAAAGATATCCCAAAAACGCCCGCGCCTTATATATGGTCGCTCATATTAAAGCCAATAAAGACCTTGTGGATGAGGCAAAATTATTTTGTCAGAAAGCAATTGAGTGCGATTCTCTTCTGATAGAGGCGTACTATCTTTTGGGTTTGATTTATAAAGAAGAGAATGCATTTGATCTATCTATTAAACTTCTAAAAAAGACGATCTACATTGATCCAAATTTTGCGATCGGATACTATGATTTGGCTGTGAATTATTTTAAGTTAGGCGACAATGTCCAGGGTCACAAGTATCTAAAACAAACAGACAAAATATTAAAAACATGTAATGCTGAGGATCGAATCGGCCTTCTGGATGATCTGACCGCGCGCGAACTCGGCATGATGGTCAAAATGTGGGATAACTAACGCATAGGTAATTTATATGAGCCATAATGACAACATGCATACGGACGAAGTATTCGATGAAGTCCATAAGCTGATCTCGAGTTTATTGACAAGAGAAATCAAGCCCGAACAGCAGGAAAAAATTTTACGCGAAAGAGCCGAAAAATTAAAAAAAGTTGAAAAGGAAGAAGATACCGGCGAAAAGATCGATGTGGTAATTTTTCAGCTGGGTAATGATTTGTTTGCGCTTGAGGCGCAGTATATTCATGAAATACGGCAGATAGGCGAGATTACACCTGTGCCATGCACACCCGATTTTGTTCTCGGTATAACCAGCGTAAGGGGTTCAATCTACTCGGCGCTCGATATTCGAAAGTATTTCAGCGCGGATGAAAAAATTGTATCTCCGGAAAGTATGTTCATACTTACGATTTGGAATAGGATTGAGGTTTGTTTGCTTGTTGATTCCGTGTTGGAAAAAAGAGGCGTCCCGAAACGCGATATTAAACCCATCGTGACAGGCTCGAAAAATGCAAACTTAAACTACATTATTGGTTTCGTTTTGTTAAACGAAAAGATGGTCACGCTGATAGATTGGAACGGGTTTATAGCGCATGCAAATATTGTTGTTAATGAAGAAGTATAAATGTTTAACTTATAGCTGATGGAGATTTGATATGTTTGATCAACAGATTGTATGGTTTATCCTTGGGTTAACAGGCGCGACGCTGATTTCAATTGCGTTTTCATTTAGATTGTCGAAGCGGCGATTTTATAAGAACATTACTATTGCTATCGTTGTCATCGCAGCCGGGGATGCCTTTTTTGGCTTCCTGCTCGGCAAATTCAGCAGCAATATGCTGGCTTGGGCCGTAATTTTTGTCGCAGGGTTTGTTTACTCTTTTATTGGAGTTTATGTCATTGCGAAAAACTTAGTCTTGCCTCTTGACAAGATGGTGCACTATTACAAAAAGAGCGTTTCTGAAGGAGACTATTCACACAAACTCGAAATTGATCCAAAAAACCCTCTCTTTGATGTATTTGAGATAGTAAATAATCTTGTAAAATATATTGAGACATTAAAAGATAAGATTCAAGATACTGTTTCAAAATTGTCCACGCTCGTAACGGAACTTACAGCAACTATGGATCAGCAGGTGCATGGGATGAATGAACAATCCACGGCGCTCAATCAGACTACAACCACAACGCAGGAACTTGCCGCCACATCACACCAGACAACGGAGAAAGCCCAGTTTGTTGTTGAAGCAACAGAGAAGAGCATGGAAGTAACCGGCAAGGGGAAGAATGCGGTAGACGGCACGATTGATGAAATGAACGAGATCCGACGTAAAGTTGAGCGTATTGCAGAACAAATCCTCGACTTGAGTGAAAAAACACAGCAGATCGGCATCATTACTACCACAGTTAATGATATTGCGGAACAAACGAATATGCTGGCGCTGAATGCCGCTATCGAAGCAAGCAAAGCGGGAGAGTTCGGCAAAGGTTTTGGTGTTGTTGCATTCGAAGTTCGCAAATTAGCTGAAAAAAGTAAAGAAGCCTCTCTGCGCATACGTGATCTCATTACTCAAATTCAAAATGCAACCAATTCCACCGTTATGGCGACTGAAGAAGGATCTAAGCGCGTAGATATCGGCGTAGAGAAAATCCGTGAAGCCGGTCGGCTCATGGATGAGAGTATGCAAAGCCTGGAGGAAAATGTAGGTTATGCGCAGCAAATCCTGGTTGGAAGTAAACAACAAACCATCGGTATTGAGCAGATTACATTGGCCATGGCTAATATTAATGAAGTGGTGAAGCAGGTTGCAACCGGCACGCATCAAACGCAAAATGCCGTTGATTCAGTGCTTACTCTAACTAAAGATCTTGACGAAATTGTTGAAACACAGTTGAATGGGAATGGGAACGGGAATAAACGGTCTTAAGTCTTAACGTCACACAACTAAAATTATATGGAACTTTCGAAAGAAGAATTAAAAGAAATGATGTCCATTTTTAAGGTGGAAAGTGAAGAACACCTCAAAAATCTGAACAAAGGACTTCTCAAATTGGAGGAGTCACCCACGTCGAAAGAACTGCTGGACGAGCTTTTCAGAACCGCACACAGCATCAAGGGCTCTGCGCGGATGATGGGATTCAGTAAGATCGAAGCAGTTTCTCACAAGATCGAAGATATTTTCGGTCTGCTCCGAAAAGGAAAAACAGCGTTAACTCCAGAGGATTTTGATCTTGTTTATGAAGGCGTCGATCTGATTTCACAAATCATAGAAAAGATTTCTTCCGAGGGAACCGATGACGCCATAGATGTTAACACCCTGACCAAACGTCTTGAAAAACTGGTGCAGGCTAAGACTGCTGATGCGGAACAAGGAAAATCGAAAAAGGCAAAGTCATCCCCGGCCACAACGAAAATCGAAAAAGAGGAAGAGCCGATTACGGATATTGAATTGACGGAAGATGAAATGGTGCCGAGATCAGAACAATTTCAATCGGCGCTTGACCCAAATGCGACAGAAATTTTTGTGGAGAAATCGGACGGAACCGGAAGAAATTTGAGCAGCGACGATGCGTTCATCCGGGTCCCCACCCGCAGGCTGGATGACCTGATGAACCAGGTCAGCGAACTCATCACAACTCGGATCAAGTCCCAGCAGCGGTTATCGGATATCCGCAAAATTTTGGATTTCTGCGAAGAGTGGGGTCAACAGTATGAGAGAGTCAAGCAGATCGTTGACAAGACCGGAAATCGGTTATTAACTGAACATGAAACGGGACCCGGAAATGGAAAACTAGCAAGGATAGGCAAGGAGCTCATCAGCCATACGGACTTACGTTATCTGATCAATTCATTTAATAATTCATTTGATAAAATCGCAAAGTTGATAGAATTCATTAATGATTTGCATGATAAGCATAGCGAAGAGAATCTGAGAACGGCCGTGATTACCGGGGATATTCAGGATAATCTCAGGATCATACGTCTTCTTCCGATTTCCACAATTTTTGATTTGTATCCCCGCATGATTCGTGATATTGCAAAACTTCAGAACAAAAAAATAAAATTCGAGGTCTTTGGCGCAGAAACTCGCGTTGACAAAAAAATACTTGAGGAATTGAAGGATCCGCTCATCCATTTGCTTCGAAACGCCATTGACCACGGCGTTGAGTTGCCGGCAGAGCGTGAATTGTCAGGAAAAACTCCGGAAGGACAAATTTCTATTCGAGCCAGTTATGCAGGCAATATGGTTCAAATCGAGATTTCTGACGATGGCAAGGGAATCGATACAGAGAGGATTCTGCAGATTGCCATTAAGAAAGGATACATAAAGCAAGACCAGGCGTCCGAAGTTACGAAGACCGACTTGATCAGCCTGATTTTTCATTCCGGATTCTCGACCGCAAAAATCATAACTGATCTGTCGGGCCGCGGCGTGGGTTTGGATGTTGTAAAATCCAATATTGAGAAGATCAAGGGTACTATCGAAACAGAGTCGGAAAAAGGCAAGGGATCAAAATTCATTATTAAAATACCCTTAACGCTTTCTACTACGCATGCCCTTATCGTGGATATTGGAGGTGATCAATATTCCCTGCCCATCGATTATATTGAACGCACGGTGCGATTGACTGAAGAAGAGTTATGGACCGGAGGGGCCAACCCGTTTGTGATGGTTGACGGTTACCCGGTTCCCTTATTTAAGCTTGAAGACGTACTGAGCAATCCAAGACAACGTTTAAAAAGCCGCGGTTTGTTAAAGACGGGAGCAGTTCAGAAAATAGGTCAGCATATCAATACCATTGAGACCAATAAGTTTCCCGCCGTTATATTCAACGCCTCCGGGCGTCGCGCTGCTTTTCTTGTGGACAAACTGCTGGATGAACAGGAAGTGGTAGTAAAGAGCCTGGGTAATCAGCTAAAACGCGTAAGAAACGTTGCGGGCTCCACCATACTTGGCGACGGAAGAATTTCAATCATTTTAGATCCGAATGATCTCGTCAAATCTGTGCAAGGTTCTGGTGGGAAATTTGTTTTCAAGGAACGACGCAGGAAAGATCTGGCCAAGAAGAAAATACTCGTTGTAGATGATTCCATCACTACACGAACGCTCGAAAAAAACATTTTGGAATCCGCAGGTTATAATGTGGTCATCGCAACCAATGGCCAGGAAGGCTACCAGAAATTGCATGAAGCGGTTTATGACGTTGTCGTTAGCGACATTGAAATGCCTTTAATGAATGGATTTGAGTTTGCCGAAAAAGTTCGAAAGGAATCTAAATATCCTGATATTCCATTTATCCTCTGCACATCGCTGGAATCTGATAATGACAAGCGCCGGGGAATTGAGGTTGGGGCAAACGCCTATATTATCAAGGGAAGTTTTGATCAGTCCAACTTGCTTGAGACCATCGAAAAATTACTATAACTAGATTATGATAAAAATACTAATAGCTGAGGATTCACCAACCGTAACGATGATTCTTCAGAAGATATTTGCTGCTGATGACGAATGCCAGGTGATTGGGACTGCAAAGAACGGCAAAGAAGCTGTAGACAAAGTGAAGCTGCTGCGCCCGGATATCGTAACGATGGATATTCGGATGCCTGTCATGGACGGCTTCGAGGCAACGAAACAGATAATGACATTTCACCCTACGCCAATTCTGGTGATTAGTGCGTCAGTCGGCAAGGATGACCTGAATATTGCTTTTAATGCTATTCGAGCCGGCGCCTTGGATATTGTTGAAAAGCCCAAGGGTAATCTTGCTATGGATTATGAATACATAGGCAGAGATCTTATTCGGAAAGTGAAAATTCTATCCGGCGTTAAAGTTTTTCACCACGTGTCTGGAAAGACAATTAGGGCGCGGGCAGACTCGAAACAGTCATCGGCCGGTGATATGCTTACGCCAGCATCAAATAAATTCGGAATAAAGACGCCTTCTACGAGAGAACTCCTGATTGCCGACAAACACTTGTATCCTAAAGCAAAAACGAGCTCAAAGCCCCCGGAGCTGGTAGCCATTGCGTCTTCTACTGGAGGGCCTTCAGCCCTACTGAAAATCTTGAAAAATTTGCCTGAAACATTTCAGATCCCAATCGTAATTGTGCAGCATATTTGTGAAGGATTTGGACAGGGCTTTGTCGACTGGCTTAACAAAGAGTGCATTTTGACGGTTAAGACCGCTGAACGCGGCGAAGTTCTAACCCAGGGAAATATTTACGTTGCTCCGGACGGATTTCATCTGCTGATTGATCCTGGAAAGGTGGTACGTCTGAGCAAATCGATGCCTATCAACGGCTTGCGGCCATGCGCGACATTAATGATGGAAACGGCCGCAAAAGTTTACGGCGGAGCTACCATTGGCGTGATCCTGACAGGCATGGGACGCGACGGAGCCGACGGCATGAAAGCTATCAAAGACGCAGGAGGTCTCACCATTGCGCAAAGCCCGGAAACGTGTGTTGTTTTTGGTATGCCGAAAGAGGCCATTGAATTAGGAGTAATTGACAAGATTCTTCCGATCGAGCGCATAGCAAACGATTTGGAACACGTAACTAAGATGAATGAAATTGCAAACGCATAACTAACCGGACCAATTTTGTGGCTAAAGAAAAAATATTAGTAGTTGATGACAGCGCAACGCAACTCATAATGTATAAGATGGCGCTGACCAAAGCCGGCTATCTGGTCATCAGCGCGAAGAACGGAGTCGAGGGCGTTCATCTGGTTGAAACTGAAAATCCCGACTTGATCGTAAGCGACATTATCATGCCGGAACTCAATGGGTATCAATTCTGCCGCCTTGTCAAAGATGACCCTTCACGCGGCCACATTCCTATCATTTTGCTGACCAGTCTGGGACAGCAGCAGGACCGTTTTTGGGGCATTGAAGCAGGCGCCAATAGCTTTGTTACAAAGTCCACGGATACGGCAGAGTTGCTTGCCGAGGTCGACAGACTTATCAAGAGCTTTGTTAAACCTCAGATGATTGACTATTCAGAACGAGAAGATGATAAATACGCCGTCAGCTCTCCCGAAAACGCGGAAGAAAGCGTTAAGACTAAGATCAATAGGATTCTCGAGCGCCTGCTTTATGAATCCACCGTTTCAAATCGGATGCGCGAATTGTCCCGATATGCATACAATAGATCCGAGATGCTGAAAAAGGCATTTGAATTGTTTCACCAGATCGTGGAGTACCATGCGTCTGTCATTACTCTTTTTGTCAAAGAAGACGTACATTTCACGATCGACATACAGAAACCTGTTACGGACGGTTTTGTTGATGATTGTTTGAAGACGGCATTGCACCAGGACTTTAATCCTGAAAAAATTCGCCTGGGTATGGCCAAGAACGTGCGTAAGGAAGTTCTTCAGGAGGAATTAGTGCAAAAAGATGGCACTGCGGAAATACAATCGACATTGATAATTCCGCTTCAGGATGATAATGAGGCTGTTGGGTCTATTGCCGTATTTACATCGGACACTTTTGCGTATAATAAGGACATTCACAAACTTGTTCAGCTCATCGCGCGGGAACTGCTGCTCACAATAAAATATATCAGAAAACTGGAAGAAATCGAGAGGATGAAGACTAATTTTACTTCAACGATCGTTAATGACCTTCGCGGCCCGATCATTGCCAATCAGAGTTTTGTAGACGCTTTATATCATGAATATGTTGATCCCGTTACAGAAGATCAGAAAGAAATACTGGGAAATATTCTGGGAAATAACAAAAAATTGCTGAGCTTCATTAATGATATCCTTGATATCTCGAGAATCGAGTCAGGTACCCTTGAAGTATTTGTCGAAAACAATACCGTTAAAACGGTATTGGATGATGCTGTCAAAAATATGGCGATACTGGCAGAACAAAAAGAAATTTTGCTGACTAATGATATCGAAGATGAAACAATCAAGGCGGTCTTTGATGCGGAAAAAATCATTCAGGTCATGAATAACCTTATTTCGAATGGAATCAAGTTTACATCAAACGGCGGAAGCGTTTCGATCGGAGTTGAGCCTGATCCCGGCGGCCCGCTTCGGTTTTATGTTCGAGATACAGGCATTGGAATACCGGAAGATGAATTACCGTTTATATTTGAAAAATATAAACGGGGCAGCGGCGTTTTTTCAAGCGACGAGCACGCCGCGGGCGGCGGTGTAGGGCTGGGATTGGCAATTTGTAAATCTATTGTTGAAGCGCACAAAGGCAAAATTTGGGTAGAAAGTAAAGTTGGGGAGGGTTCGGTAGTGTATTTTACCGTTCAGGCGGAGAAGTAGATGGATTTTTTTCAGAATGAAATAGAAGAAGAAATTAAACTATCGGATGAAGAACGATCAAGAATCTTGACGTTTCTTGAGAAGATAGTGCGTGAAAATTCAAATCAGGGCATAAGTATTGTCGCGTTGAGAAACGCTAAGATCACAAAACCGGTGCTGGTTCAGCTGGCTAAGGAAGGAATTGCAAATGCCGTCTCGGTTTTATCTGAACTCAATCTGCGCGGAATTCTTGAAGAGGCAAAAAATCCTGATACTAAGGAGGAAATTGCAACTGAAATGCTGGCGCGGCTGGTTATTTGTAACATTCCGGTCATACGCCGCCGGGCTATTCATCTGCTGCTGAAGATCAATTCCGAGAAACTTATTGAAGTTCTTAACGATAAAGGGCTAACGCCTAATACACGAAATGATATTTTTTCCGACGTCATCTCGGATGAGGAGACTTCGTTGCGTGTCATGCTTCGCCTCTTGCGAAATACGGCTACGCCGCACGACGTTAAGGAACGCATTATTGTAAAAATAGCGCGAATTCGTAAGAACATCGAAGAAAATTCTTCGCAAATAATTGACTGGAACCATCGCATCGAAGATCTTGAAAAACGCAAACGCATAAAATTTCATACGATTGAGAAGTATCATCGAGAGGTGATGGAGTCATTGGACGAATTTAAGACGATACCAAATTTTGTTATGGATCTGAAATTTGATGTGGAGCTCGCCTTTGAGAACCTGAAAAATTCTGTTAAAGAGCAATGATGAATCCGCCCTCTGAATCTGTTGGCCCCTCATTTTCTGCTATGCCGTACGTCATCTATCTGAGCTGCCTGGTTCTCATAATTATACTATCGTTTGAACTTTCGCCGTCACCAGAAGGACACGGTACACATCGGCAACTGGGATTTCCGCCATGCGGCTTCTTGACGGTAACCGGGTATCCTTGTCCATCTTGCGGTCTTACTACGTCATTTTCGTATCTTGCACGAGGACACGGTATCAAATCTTTGCAAACGCAGCCTTTTGGCGCGGTCTTGTTTATAACTCTGTTGGCAATTGGGATTATTGCTGTCGTTGGTTTAGTGAAGAGAATACCTGTTTCAAATTTTATCGAATCGATCGTGTTTGAACGCATTCAAGTTCTATTACTGGTTTTGTTTTTAGTAAGCTGGATTTACAAAATTATTATCATGGCATTCTAAGTGTCTTTTTTGTTAAAGATTCCGATTTGAACCCACGCAAGGACTCCCATGATGATAAGCAGAATATAGGCAACGGCCGATGCGTAGCCCATTCTGAAATCTCTAAATGCCAGTTCGTAGATGTAATAGATCACGGTGGTGGTTGAATGAAGCGGCCCGCCCTTGGTCATTATATACATTTCGGTAAATATCTGAAAACCTTTAATTGTACCGATCACAATAGAAAACAGGATCATGGGGCGAATAAGCGGCAATGTGATATATCGGAATTTCTGCCATGAACTTGCGCCACAGATATCCGCGCTTTCATATAAATCGGCGGATATATTTTTTATCGCAGCAAGAAAAAGAATGCAGAAATATCCTGTTCCGATAAATATATCCATTCCCATAATACCGGCTAATGCAGTGTTTTCATTAAGTAATATTCCTTCCTGGCCGGTTTGAATTCCTACAAGGCGTGCTAAAAAACTGAGATATCCATCCTGCGAGTATAGTTGGACAAAGATTAAGGACAAAACGGTTACGGATATCATGGATGGCAGGAAAACCGAAGACCGAAAGAAGGCCTGGAAACTTGCCGCCTGATGGATTGCATTTGCCAGGAGAATAGCCAGGGCCGTGATAACCGGAATAGTTCCTGCACAGAAGATCAAAGTGTTTTTAAGCGAGAGCCGGAAAGTTTCGTCACTTAACATACCTCTGTAATTTTCAATTCCTATCCACCTGGTGGTTTCCGGCGATACAAGAGAGTAGTCGGTAAAACTGAGATAGAATGAATAGACGATAGGGTATAACCAGAAAACAGAAAAGACGATTATCCATGGCATCACGAAGACCAACGGGCTGGAAATAGGCTGCAGTAATTTCATTCCAATTAATTCTTAGTGGATATTTATATTGACTTTTCTTACTCGTTTATATATATTTTGCCCGCAAAAATATGCGTTCATTCAAATTCTTGATAGTGCTGGTGTAGCTCAGCTGGTAGAGCAACTGACTTGTAATCAGTAGGTCGACGGTTCAATTCCGCCCACCAGCTCTACAAATTTAGACATCTATCAAAGATTTCAATTAATTTCATATTTTTACTCACGGGCAGTTGGCGGAGTGGTCAATCGCAACAGACTGTAAATCTGTCGGGCTATGCCCTACGGAGGTTCAAATCCTTCACTGCCCACCGTGTAAACCCTCAAATGCAAGTTTGAGGGATTTTTTTTGATGGAAATCTGTCGGGCTATCCCAGTTGTTTGTCTATCCGAAGGACGGGAAAAGGTTCTGCGCCAGAGGCGCATCAGCCTTTGGCTGGAAATCCTTCACTGCCCACGTGTAAACTCTCGATTAAATATTCAGGGATCTTCTGATTGTTGGATCGTTTGCCAGAAATAATCTATATATGCAAAAAAACCCATCCCGATTGATCAGGATGGGTTTTTTTTTGCGACTATATAAAATCATTTATTATTCAAGAACTTCTCCTCAACAATTTTTGGTATGTCACTGCCGTATCGCGTATTGATGGCGTCAATAAAAGCGTTGGCAACGACAGCATATCCATGAGAAGAAGGATGTACGCCGTCCAGGCTGAATAAGCCTCCGGAAAGGAATTTAGCATTACCAACAAAAGCGCCGTTTAAATATGGTATTCCGGTCGTGGCAATATTATTAAAGATAGTATTGAAATCGACTACGGTTACGCTATTTGCCGCAGCGGCTGCTGTGATGGCGCTATTATACGTGTCAATAATCGACT
Source organism: bacterium (assembly GCA_016787925.1). GTDB lineage: Bacteria > CLD3 > CLD3 > SB21 > SB21 > SB21. The sequence continues at coordinate 111,848 of JAEUSK010000248.1, forward strand.
T
>JAEUSK010000197.1 GCA_016787925.1 bacterium
TGAATACGGCAAGCCGCATGTCGTCACAGGGAATAGACGGTACGATTCAAACGACCCTGGATACTTTTCAGCGCTTAAAAGAACATTATGCATTTGTCGACCGAGGAATTATAACGGTCAAAGGAAAAGGGGATATGCCGACCTATATCTTGCTGGATAGAAAAATGGCTTATTAAAACACTTAGGAGAACGATTATGCGAAACATTTATTTTATGAGCGTGGTTGCGTTGGCATCTGTAGTAATCGGATGTTCACCGGCGCTTGTAAATCGGACGGAAGTGCGCACCCGGCCTGCTTTCATAATCAAACCCGGTGAACCGATTGCTATCATGCCTTTTGAAACCGAGAGCATTCTTTCCAATTTAGGCGGCCAGCTCTCCGATGAAATCATTGTCGAATTGTTTGAAAATGCTCCCCAGTTGAAAATTGTACCGGGCACGGTCGTAAAGAATTATCTCGTTAACACGAATCTTGGCGTTGCCGGGTTGCCTGATGCCCATTCAATTCACAGTATCAAGGAAGGTGTACGGTGCCGTTATCTGCTCACCGGTAACCTGTACACATCTATCGGCGATGTAAGATTTACTACGACGTATAGCAGCCGTATTGCAAAAGGAAGCCTTACGCTGCGGCTTATTGACTGTGACTCGATGACGGTCGTATGGGCAAAACATCTGGAAGGCAGTTATTCCACAACTCTGTATTATGTGGATTCACAGCAATCTGCGATCTATCGCACGGATGGAGAACTTTTAATCAATCTCATCAAAGATATGGCGACCGAAGCAGCGAAAAATTTGTACTAATTAACGTATTCACTATTAACAAACCATTATAAACTTAAAAGAAGGATTATGTTATGAGAACGATGAAAATATCAGCGATGGCAATTATTGGGCTGTTATGGGTCATGAGCTGCAGCAATAACGACGATATGATGCAGGCGCTCGGAATTAGTCCAAGCGATGGAGAGATCAACGTTGCCTTGAATAAAAATGTCAAATTGAGTTTTGACACCCCTATGGTGCGTTCAGTTGTTCAAAAGAATTTTCACATGATGACTACACAAAAAATGCAGAGCATTGCAGATTCCATGATGGTTTATATGGGAATGATGGGGACGATGACACACGACGATTCGGCGACAATTTATAGCGGTATGATGAGAATGATGGATAGTAGCGCTATGCCCGGAGCGTTCATGTGGAATTCTGATTCCACGCAGTGCACCTTCGATCCGGATTCGCTTATGATGGCTGGTACTCAATATAGGATGCATATGGGACGTGAAATGATGACGATGACCGGTATGATGCAAGGCGACGGTATGATGTCGGACAACAACCATGGAATGATGGGCGACGCCGGAGGCATGATGCATGGGGATATGATGATTAATTTTACTACCGGTAACAGTATGATGAAGATCGGTAATTCTAAATAATGGAATTCACAAAATATTCAGCAAAATAACAAACTAAATAAAAGGATGAGTCCTATGAAAACCTTATGTGCAATTCTAACAACGGCTTTAGTGCTCATACTGGGCTGTAATCGGGAAGAAGTTCGCAGCGATGAACCTTTGGCTGTTATGCCATTTGAAGGCGCGACGAGTATCAAGCGCGACGCCAACATCACTTTGACGTTTGACAAACCTGTGAATCCGGCCACGCTTGAAAAGAATTTTCATCTCATGACTTACCAAGACATGGAAATGATCCTGGATTCGATGATGTCCGGGACGTCCATGATGACGATGGATTCGTGTCGTATGGATTCTATGATGACCATGATGGACAGCGTATCCATGATGGGAAAATTCACATGGAATCAAAACAACACTGAATGCGTATTCGATCCCGATTCCTTAATGATGACTAACAGAGAATACACTGTCCACTTAGGCCGTGAAATGATGCAATCGATCGGAATGAATCATGGCGATGGAATGATGTCCGATGATAATGAGAATATGATGGGAGGGATGATGGATGGTACTACCGGCGGCATGATGGGAAACGAATCGGGAATGGATGGCGATATGATGATCCGGTTCACAACGGGTGATGCTGTGGAAGATGACAGCGGAGACCATGACAGTCACCATTAGGAAAATAGTTTTCTAATGTTGAATGAAAAGAGGTACGACATGGAGCATAAGGTTTATATGGCATGTGTATTTCTATGCACAGCATTGAAAGGCGTTTTGGTAATCTTGATGTTATCTCAAAATATAGCTGCACAGAGCGATAAAGGAGTCATCCGTGGAACTGTTCAGGACAAAGATTCCAAACTGCCATTGGCATATGTAAACGTTATGGTGAGTGGAACCGCGCGCGGGGACGCCACCGACAGCAATGGTTATTTTGTTATCAAGGATATTGATCCGGGGAAACACATTTTGATCGTTTCGATGATTGGATATCAAGAACGTCGCGACACGCTGTGGATCCAAACGGGAGACAACTATATAAGATTAGAATTGATTCCTGTATCATTGATCGGTGAGGAAATCGTTGTTACACCTATGGCGGAACAATACGATGCCAGCGGGCTCACAGCAAGGTTAGACAGACAGATGATTGTTGGAACACCGGGTTCTGCCCAAGACATCTTTTGGGTCGTGCAGACATTGCCGGGTGTGACGTCGGACGGCGATAACTCTAAACTCTACGTTCGCGGCGGTAGTCCTGACGAAAATCTGATTCTTTATGACGGTATCACGGTTCGCAATCCTTTTCATTTTGATTTCATGGGAGGCGGCTTTTTTAGTACTTTCAATTCAAGATTGGTGAAAAAAGTGGAGTTTTATTCCGGCGGTTTTTCTGCTCAATATGGTGATCGGTTATCCTCTGTAATGATTGTCGAAAATCGTCGGGGTGACTTTGATAAGGTAAAGGGCGAACTGTCGGTCAGCATGTCTGACGCCAGCGGAGTTGTTGAGGTTCCTTTGAAGAAGTTGAGCGGATCGGCACTGGTATCGGTTCGTAGAAGTTATTTCGATCTTTTCATGAATCGTACTGATTTTGGCGCGGACTATTCGGTGCTGCCTTATTTTTTTGACACGGACACTAAGTTAGATTTTGACTTATCGTCCCGGCATAGGTTGACAGTGACCGGCATTTATTCGAACGAAAGAATTTCAGGATACTTTGATGAAAACCCGCATTATACGGGTAATCTGGAATGGGAGAATACAACTAAAACATTAGGGGGACGCCTCCGATCGATCATAAGCCGTGACATACTTTCTGACATCGTCGTATCATGGAGTGAAGCCGGAAAGAAATCATCACATCCCGGAGACGCCTATGAAAATCTTACTGATCGGGAAATTGATGTCAAACAGGATTGGACATTATTATTTCCTGCTCACGAATTGCATTTTGGCGGCTGGTTTATCCGCGAAAACCAGAATGTTGATATCAACCTGCCAATGGACGTAGCTGTTAATTTTGAAGAAATGCGTATTAAAGGTAAAGGCGAAGTTTCAAAACCTTCGTTATACATTGAAGACAAATGGAAAATAATTTCGAACATAGCCTTGAATTATGGTTTGCGGTATGATTACGTAAATATCAGCCGGGAGAATTCTCTATCGCCTAGAGTAAATTTGGCCTATGCCTGGAATGACCATATGAGTGTGTCTGCGGATTACGGATGGTATTTTCAGGCGCCAAACGCATACGAGCTTGCGCTCAATCCGCAATTGAAATCGAAGAAAGCGGAAAGTCTTGGTTTTGGAGTCAAGCATGAAGTCGAAAACGATCTTAATGTCGGCATTGACGTTTACAATAAGCGCCTGTCACAACTTGTGACAATAGATTCATCGTGGAATCTTAGAAGCGATGGTAATGGTTATGCCCGAGGTATCGAATTTCATGCGCAACTTACCAAACAAAAATTATTTGGATGGCTGTCTTATACGTATTCGATATCCAAACGCAAAGTAGGAAGAAGTGACAAGTTGCATTTTTTTGATTTTGATCGTCCGCATATACTGAGTCTTGTCATGAATTACTCGTTTACAAAACAATGGCATGCCGGGATTCGATTCCGTTATGGAAGCGGGCGGCCTTTTACGCCTGCGGCATCCGCGTGGTGGGATGCATCTGCAGAACATTGGAGACCCATTCCGGCAGAACACAATTCTGACCGATATCCCGACTACAATCGCCTGGATGTGCGACTAACTCGCAAATTTGTTTGGTCCTGGATAGATCTGGACGCCTATATTGAACTGCTTAATGTATTCAACGTTAAAAACGTAATTCACTACATGTGGGACGAGACATACTCGAACAAGGAGCCAACTACAGTTTTTCCGTTTTTGCCAATACTCGGTTTGAGCGCCAAATTTTAAAGTCCTGAATATCCCGGACCGGTAGTGCGATTGGCCAATCACTGATAAATAAACTAAATGAAATAAACCGAATAAACAGGAGAAAAAATAAGATGAGCAAATATGTTATGGCGGCGGTTATAATAAGTATAGTTGTTGTTGCTGGATGTGCAAGACCCATGTTGACAATACATAAAGAAAATCCTCTCTCCAAAGACGTGATAATTGCCGCCAAAAGCACTGAAAATATGACCATCGGTAAGACTTATGTTGTGTACAGGAACGAAATGACCACTACCATGCCTTCGTCCGGAGGACATGCCGGACACGGCGGTCATGATATGGGAGGAACGCATCATTCCAGAAAGATGGTGGGTCTCGTGTTAATTACAAAAATATTGGATTCTAAAACAGCCTCTGCTCAAATCGTAAGTGGAGACGTGCAGGATGGCGATATAGCTGAAGAGTAGTATTATGAACTCATTCAAGAAAATAGTTCTTACAGCGCTTTTTTTCGTTCTGCCTACGGTGGCGTTATTTGAGTTGGACAATATATATCATCGGTTGGACTATTTTTGGAACAGTATTAATGATATCTGTTATTGGTTTGTTGGCAGTCGTATATCGCGATTTGGGAAAAAATATCGAGCCTTTGACTCCAATACGAAATGAAGACGCAAAAAAAAACTGTCAGCTTTATTAAATGTAAGCTGATGTTATCATATCATAATAATAAATCATGAAGGAGGAAGACCATGAATCGCGTAAAGAGTTTTTTGCTGATTTCCGTCGTTGTCGTGGGCGTTGTGTTATACAGTACGAACGCATATGCTATTCCCACATTTTCCAGGAAGTACAACGTCGGATGTAATTTTTGTCACACAGTCTATCCAAGACTGAACGAAACCGGCCGGAATTTTAAAAATAACGGATATCGTACGGATGATGAATTAGAGCCATCTACGAAGAAACAGAGTTTTTGGGAACAGGGTTATGGCGCGATGCCCCTTGCTATTCATGGTAAGATCAATCAGGAATTCGCTCCAAAAGGAAATGTGAAGTCAGCTACTGGGCTTGAGGAACTGCAGCTAAATGCTGGCATTAATATTTCTTCAAAAGTTTCTTTCTACCTTCACACGCATTTGTGGGAAGAAGGAGAAGTTGGAGGACCTTTAGTCGCTTCGGTTAGGATTAATGATCTATTTGGTAATCGGCATTTTAATTTGCGAGCCGGCCAATATGAACTGCCGTTATCTTTCTCGCCGGAAGTGGAGCGGCTCACGGCGTTCCGGTATTTGGCATTTGGCCAGTCAGTGGGCGGGAATTCGTTCAATTTCGAACAGCCTCAGTTAGGCGTCGAACTGAACGGGGAATTGGGGAATGATTTTTGGTACTGGGCGGGGATTGTAAACGGCAGCGGCTTTGGTTTCAATGAAACCGATGAGGCTTTCGATAATAATTCTGCCAAAGACCCATACTTTCGGTTAGCCAAAAATTTCAATGATAATACGATTGGTGTGTTTGGATATTTGGGGAACAATCAAGTTTTTACCGATAGTGTGAATTTCAATCAGAAGGATCGATTTCTGCGCGTTGGAGGCGATGTGAATTGGAATTTTTCTAAGCTGAACGTCCGGACAACACTTCTTTATGGAAGAGACAATAACTTTGACGGTCTGAAAAATAAAACTTCGTTCTATGGAGGATTTGTAGAAGGCAATTACAACGCCACGGACAGATTGGTTTTGATCGGCCGATACGATATGACAAAGCTCGCCGATGCCGAGGCGACAACAAACGAAGAATCTGGACAAACTACATGGACCGTTACACCGGGATTCCAGTTTCTGATTTTACCCAATATTAAAGTGGGGTTGGAATATCAAGTTCGCCAAAAAAGAGAACAAGATAGGGCCATTGCACTCCTTCACTTTGCGCTGTAAGAGAGAGCACCATGTGCTATAACAAAAAAAAAGGATGGGTTATGAAAATTTTAGTTGCAATTTTTGTAGTTGTCTTCGGAGTCCAATTGGCCGTCGCTCAAGATACGACTGCACACAAATTTGTCGGCGCTTTGAAGTGCAAATTGTGCCAT
>JAEUSK010000202.1 GCA_016787925.1 bacterium
CGTTGCTTTGCCTCCGCTTTCGGATATATTGCAGTCATAAATATCCTTGATGCCGTAAACATTTTTGATCATTAATTATATTTTAAATTTATTTTAAAACAGGAGGATTATATGTCTTCGAAATTCTTTTTTACAGCGGCCCTTTTTTTGTTAATTGCGGCGCATTCAGCACAGGCTAAAATCTGGACTGTTGCACAACGGCCCGGTGCAAATTTCTCGGCTCTTTCAACGGCGGTGGGCTCCGCGTCAGTCTTGGCAGGGGATACTATTCTGGTTTCGGGTGGGAGCCTGAGTTACGTTGGATTTACAATCAGCAAACGGCTGACTATTATCGGTCCGGGTTATTTCCTTGGCGAAAACCCCGGCCAGGCAGACACTAATTCCGCAAGAATAAACAGCACCGTGAACGTCAATGCTCAGGGAACTATACTCATGGGGTTGTATTTTGCCTCAAGTATTTACGTCAACGCGGATAATGTTACGATCTCACGATGCCGAATGGGAACCAGCGGTGTCGGCACTTATCCTCTGTATGTCTATGCCAAAGACAGCGTTATCATTCGACAGTGCTATATACATCAGGCAAGTTCTTATTACGGTGCAGTAAGCGTCGCGACCGGGAATACTCAGTTTTTGCTCCAGAATAATTATATCGAATATGCAGGCGGTAGCTCTTATACGGCAATTGATTTTGGCGCCTCCGTTACCGGAGATGTTTCAAATAATGTCATCACAGGCGATATTAATATAAACACTGTCTCTTACAACAACAATATTCAGCGTTCCGGAACCTTTAACGGCAACGGCAGTGTCACACCTTTAAACAATATCGGAAATGGAGCGCAATATCCTGCCGGTACTAATCAACAAGGCGTCACTATGACGACAGTTTTTGCTCCGAGCGGTACGAGCGATTCCAAATGGCAAATTCAGGCTCTGGGCCCTGCGGACAATACCGGTTTCGGCGGCGTGGATTGTGGTATGTTCGAGAATGGCGTAGGCCATGGCTACGTGTTATCAGGAATCCCGTCGATCCCTTCGATTTATTTGTTCAATGCCGCAGTCGGTGGATCGACGATAACGATCGACGTAAACGTTAAATCAAATAATTGATCTCGGCTACTCCATCAGACATTATAAATAGATTTTATGATAAAATTTATCACGGCTTTTTTACTTTTTTTTTCATGTGTTCTTCGGGCGCAGAATATTACGAACGTCGAGTATTTTTTTGATTCCGATCCGGGATTCAATAATGCGATTTCAATCTCATTTTCTGCTTCACCGACCGTCTCCATCACCAGCCACAGTATTTCTACAGCTGCGCTTAGCGGCGGATTTCATACTTTTTACCTTCGCGCGAAAGATCAAAACGGGAATTGGTCGGTTTTGAATTCACGATCATTTTACAAAACGCCCGGTGGCGGCCCCGCAATGCCTAACGTAACGAAATTGGAATATTTTATCGACAACGATCCCGGTTTTGGGGCTGCGACCAATGTGGCAATTACTCCGGGTACGAACGTTATTCAAAACGGTATTGTGGCAGACATTTCATCGGTTGCGGGTGGATTTCATACGTTGTATGTTCGAGCAAAAGAGGCCAATGGAAACTGGTCGGTTTTGAATGCAAAAGCTTTTTACAAAACGCCCGGTGGCGGCCCCGCAATGCCTAACGTAACGAAATTGGAATATTTTATCGACAACGATCCCGGTTTTGGGGCTGCGACCAATGTGGCAATTACTCCGGGCACTAACGTTATTCAAAACGGTATTGTGGCAGACATTTCATCGGTTGCGGGCGGATTTCATACTTTTTACCTTCGCGCGAAAGATCAAAACGGGAACTGGTCGGTTTTGAATGCAAAAGCTTTTTACAAAACGCCGTCTATTAGTGATCCGCTGGCGAATGTGATCAAAATGGAATACTTCATTGATAAAGACCCCGGAATTGGCAATGCTGACTCAATTCCTGTTTCACCCGGAACGGACATTAGCAAAAATCATGTCATTGACCTGAGCGCAGTGAGCGGTGGTTTTCACACGTTATATCTTCGCGCTAAAGATTTCGATAACAACTGGTCAACTTTAAATGCCAATGCTTTTTACAAAACACCGGCATCCTCGCCAACCGCGGCGCCGATCGTAGCGGTCGAATATTATTTTATAAAAACCGGTTTTACCTCGTCCGTCAATGTGTTCGATCAGTTCACAAAATCAACCAATGTCCAGCTCACTTTTAGCCCGCTTTTCACCGGGCTGGATGTAGACAGCGTCTACAATTTGCGCGTATATGCAAAAGATTCGAGCGGCAGGCGTAGCCTGGAATACGATACGTCTTTAACTGTCAACGCGGCCTGGCTCCTTACGCCAAATAATAAACCTTTCGTGGCGCGCAGCCTGTCTGACCAAACTGTTTCCGAGGATTTTGGAAATCTGGCAGTGGCCAATTTAGACACGATTTTTTCCGATTCCGATATTCCGGGCGGCGACAGTTTGAGATACAGCGTGAGCGTGACAAATCCTATTGTCAATGCCGTTATTGCCAATAATACATTAACTCTGAATTCCGTCGCCAACCTCAACGGGAATACTTTCGTGATCGTCACGGCTACGGACGACAGCGGAGCAGTGGGCAGGGATACGTTTGCAGTCACCATTGCGGCGGTCAATGATCTGCCCGTAGCATTGAACGACATCACGACGTCTACGGCCGGAGTTGGCAAAGTGATATCGGTATTAAACAACGACAGCGACATTGACGGCGACGGGCTCACGATCACCTCGATCAGCACGCCTCTCCACGGCGCGGCTGTGAAAAATGCCGGCGATACCACGATCACCTATACCGCGCTGATCACCTACAGCGGAAGCGATCAGTTTACTTACAGCATCAGCGATGGACAGGGCGGACTCGATACCGCTACGGTGAGTGTTACGGTTGCTCCGGGCGGAACTCTTACGCTTGCAACCTCGGTATTGCAGAATCCTGCATTGTCCAAATATGCAGATTTCTATGTCATCGCCGATACAACGCTCTCAGCCTCTCCGTTGGTTAAACTGTTTGTTGGCACGGATTCCACTTCCATTGCCATGAACGCCACATCGAATGTTCGCATTTACAAAGGCGCGATCGCATTCACACAGAGCGGGAGTTATACGCTGCGCTCACAAGCTACGGCCGTGACGGGTGCCGGTTCCACGAACTACCATGCGTTTAACGTCGCGTTATCCAAACCAGGATTATCCGCTGTACTTTCTTCCATCAACGGTAAAGCCTTGCTGAAAATAGGTTCAAAAGCCGTGAAGGAAGAAACCTACTTTACCGCATTCCAGAATGAAAACGCTTTGGAGATGATTTATGAATTCGGCCCGAAAGCCATGTTAAGTGAAGCAGTAGAGCTTAGCTTAACCTACGATCCATCGAACTGGCCGGATGCCGGCAAGCTATTCATCTATCATAAAGAAGGTGATAATTGGACAAGGCTCAGAACACAGGTCTATACCGGTGAGCTCAGAGTCAAAGCGAGAGTCGGTGCGCTGGGGAAATTCAAATTGGGATACGATGCTTCGTTTGAAGGAACCAATATCGTGCCTGCGGTATTTGCATTGAAGCAGAATTATCCTAATCCGTTCAATCCATCGACCACGATCTCCTATGACGTTCCGAAGGATACGAAGCTGAACCTCACGATCTATAATCTGCTTGGACAGAAGGTGAAGACATTATATTCCGGAAGCCAGATCGCGGGAAGTTATAAAACGTTATGGAACGGAACCAATGACCGGGGGCAGACGGTGGCCAGCGGAATTTACTTCTACCGGCTTGAAACACAGAGTTTTATAAAGACTCAGAAAATGCTTCTAATCAAATGATCAACGAATAAGTAATAATAAGACAATGAAACAAAACCGTAAATTATCAATCGACAATCGTAAATCGAATGAATCGTAAATCTAAAATCAAAAGTTCTATGAAAAACATTAATCTTATTGTGCTCTCAGCCTCATTGATATTTTTTTTCTCCTGCGGAGGAACCGATGAAGCCGACACCGTGTATCAGGATCTGATGAATCAGGGCTGGGTGTTTTTTGACAATGCCCAATATGACAGCGCGCTGTCACGCTTCACCGCCGCCAGAGATTATAATATCGAGCCCTCGGAAGCCTACACCGCCAGAGGTTGGTGCTATATGAAACTGGATAATCTCTCCGCGGCTGCCAGTGAATTTACTCTAGGCAGCAGCGCTTTGGATCCTGCGGCTGAACTCTATGCCGGGTGGGCATTCACGCTTAACGCTCAGAAGAGTTACGCGTCATCCAACACCCAAGCTTCACAGGCATTGCTTGCGGCGCCCAACTGGATATTTCCTCACGCCCTCAATTTAAACGCAGACCACCTCCATTTACTTAAAGCGGAGAATTACTTCGCTTTAGGAGACTACGCCAATAGCCTAGTGGAGGTTAATACGCTGACTTCCTTTAATGTCGATGTGTCCACTTCCGGCGGGCAGGCGGCGCTGGCGGCTAAAATCGAACAGTTGAAAACAACGTTGTAGTTCTAACTTTAGTCCCCAAACGAAATACCAAGATCCCGTGCCGTCAAGATAATATCGCAATCTAATGGAACGGTTTTCATCCGCTTGGTTGCCTGTTCAAGCGGAACATACTGAACCGTCGGTGGATCAAGCGCAACCATCACGTTCGATTTTCCTTCTTCAAGCGCACGCACCGCCGCCGCGCCAAACCGTAATCCAAGCAATCGGTCAAACGTCGTCGGGCTCCCGCCGCGAAGCAAATGCCCAAGCACCACGCAGCGGGTTTCCTTGCCGGTCATTTCTTCCAGCTTGTGCGCCACCAGATTGCCCATACCGCCGAGACGTTCGGGAGCGCCTTGCCGCCGTTCGATCACTGAAATATCTCCGCCTTTGGGTTTAGCGCCTTCCGCAACTACCACGATCGAATGTTTTCTTCCCTGACGCTGAAGAGCTTTTATCTTAGCAGCTACACGTTCCAGGTCAAATGGAATTTCCGGAATCAGTATAACATCGGCGCTTCCGGACACGCCGGATTCCAGAGCGATCCAACCCGCATAACGGCCCATAACTTCTACGACCATGATTCGCCGATGCGATTCAGCCGTGGAATGAAGTCGGTCCATGCACTCGGTTGCAAATGACACGGCGGAATCGAAACCAAAGGTGATAACGGTTTTATCAAGATCGTTGTCAATCGTTTTCGGAACGCCAATAACACGTATACCCTTGCCGGCCAGTTCGTTTGCGATGGCTAACGACCCGTCTCCGCCTACCGCGATCAGCGCGTCTATCCCGTTTTCTTTCAATCCTTCGATCAGTTCGCCGGAGCGGTCAAATTCCCTGATGACGCCTTCCTCATCCGGCATCGGATATTTTAGAGGGTTTCCGCGGTTCGTTGTGCCGAGAATGGTTCCTCCCAAATGGGTAATATTTCGGACACGATCCCGTGTAAGTTGTATCAATCCTCCTTCCGGATATTGCTCCGGAAGAAATAACCCGTTATATCCGTCCCGAATTCCGAAACACTCCCACCCGCGATTTAGTGCGGCATAAACTGCGCCGCGAATAACAGCATTAAGCCCCGGTGCGTCGCCTCCGCCTGTATTTATCGCAATGCGTCTAATTATATTATTGTCTTTGCGTGTCATAATTCCTCCGTTCAGTCAGCCGTCATTAGAATGCGTTTCAATTTATTGAAATTTGATTTAAAATCAAAAAAGGAATTTGTCTGAATTTAATAGTGCTTGAATATGAACCGATGCACCGTTATTTTCAGAAACACCAAAATAATATGACACAGGAAATTGAAATATACATTCAGGCGCGTTATCCCGTCATTTACCTCGTTTCATGGGAGGAAGACCGCATATTAAAAACGCTGGATGATGTTGCCGTCCATCTTCGAAAAATGCTCTATGTCTGGACACAAACGCGGGGCGTGTATAACTATGTTCTGCCGGAACAAATAGATGATTCTAAATCCGATCCGGAATTGATACTGAACCACATTGCATCAAGCCCGGAAAATGCGATTTTTGTTTTGTTTGATTTCCATGCGTTCATCGAGAACATAGGTATCCGCCGTCAATTGCGCGATCTTGCTAAATCTCTTCGCAAGAGCAACAAGACGATCGTCATCGTCGCGCCGAGCATGAATATTCCTCTCGAACTCTCCAAAGACATTGCCGTGATCGATTTCGATCTCCCAAATATCAGCGAGTTATCTCAGTCGTTTGAAACGGCTTTGAAGGTATTGAATAAACGCCGTGATGTAAAACTGGAGCTCACACCCGCTATTACTGAAAAACTGCTAAAAGCAGCCCAAGGCCTGACGTTGGTCGAATTCGAAAACGTACTCGCAAAATCGGTCGTACATCGAAAAGCCATTGATGAGGACACCATCCTGGAAGTGCTGGAAGAAAAAAAGCAAGTTATACGTAAATCAAGCACGTTGGAGTTTTTTTCACCCGATGAAAATTTTGATCAGGTCGGCGGTTTGGAAAATTTAAAATCATGGCTCACGAAACGGGCGGAGGCATTTACCGATCGCGCTGCTGAGTTCGGGCTGCCCACTCCGAAAGGCCTGATGCTGGTCGGAACGCAGGGCTGCGGAAAAAGCCTGACTGCTAAGGCGGTCGCGTCGCATTGGAATCTGCCGTTACTCAAACTTGATGTCGGCAGCGTATTCAGCGGTATCGTAGGATCATCCGAAGCCAACATCCGCCACGCGATAAAAGTTGCAGAGTCTATCAGCCCATGCATATTGTGGATCGATGAAATTGAAAAAGGATTTTCCGGGATGGCGAGTTCTAATTTCAGCGACGGTGGAACTGCCGCGCGGGTGTTCGGAACCTTCACGACATGGCTTCAGGAAAAGAAAAAACCTGTTTTTGTGATTGCCACGTCCAACGATATCACCGTTCTTCCGCCGGAAATTCTGCGCAAAGGCCGTTTCGATGAAATATTTTTTGTTGATCTCCCCGAAACAATAGAACGCGAAGCAATTTTCAAAATTCATCTTAAGAAGCGACGCCGCGATCCTAAACAATTCGATTGTGTAAAGCTGGCTCATGTATGCGACGGATTCAGCGGAGCGGAAATCGAGGAAGCTATCATAACAGCCTTATACGACGCATTTGAGGAAAACCGGGAATTGACCACCGAAGATATCAGCCTGAGCATTAAAAATACGGTTCCTCTTTCACGTGTCATGGCGGAGCAGGTCGGCGCCTTACGTGCCTGGGCGGAGAAACGGGCCCGGAGAGCTTCTCCAACACGCGGTTCCTTACCAGGAATCGATCTGGATAGATTTAGTGTGAATTAAGGAATCGGAGACATTTAGAACAACTACCACCGCTCCGAGTACGATCTAATGATGTAACCTCTTTTGATAACGCGCGGAAATTGTTTTTTTATGAGATCATGAATATGCGGTTTATTGGACAGCACGACAAAACCGCGGTTGGGGATATTATTCAGCAGTTCAAAAAACTGATAGGTCAATTCTCTTTCGTCGCTTCTCTCCTCCAGATAATAAATATTTCTCCACGGTAAATTTTTTATTACCGGCTTAGCCAATCGTTCAGCCTCAAGGGAAATGACCTTAAATGCAGGCTGGTCTTTTGGAACGTATACGGAAAAAGTTTCAGGCAATTCCAAAAAAGATTTAACGTTGTCGTCAAATTCAGAACCAAAGCCGCTAATAATAAAGAATACTTCTTTCCCGGACGGTCGTATCCTTGGGCTGACGACCATATCCATTCGCTCGTAAATTACGCCGTCTTTGCCGATATCAATATTAATATCCGACGCTCCTGCTTGTCTTCCTATTTTTTCATTGACGCTCAGAATTTCCCAATCATGATCGTTGGTCAATTTGGTCAGATCTAAGTTAAACAAGGTACTGGGAAAATATTTTGGAATTTGTACGATCTTCCGCATGTACATAACGTTATCAAGCTGCACACGGTCGTTCCGAATCCACCCCGGCTGAATATCGAATTCCCTTATCATCAGAGAATCTATGAGCGTATCTAACGGCGCGTATTCTATCAGATCATCTTCATCTACACCAACGGTTACTTGCCTTGAAGAGAAATTAACCGATGGTCTTCTGGGGCCGTCGGGAGATCTTACAAGGTAAGCGATGACATTGCCCGCGATGAGCATCAGCACGGCGACGGTTAAAGTCTTTAGTAGAAAAATCTTATTTTGTAATTTTGCAAACATGCCGTCCGAGGTGTGGGCGAGAACCCTAAGGAGCTGTACTATCGAAAATATATTTTAATAAGTGCGCGTAATTTTCTGTCATGGTCACTTTACGGCGCGCCATGACGGTACGGGCAACTTCAATGGCTTTATCTAAGCGATAACGCTGCATGTCTTTCGAATCAACCCACGCAAATGACGGGATCGTTTTCGGTGGAAATCCGGCTCCGAATATATTGGATGAGACGCCGACAACCGTGCCTGTATTAAACATCGTGTTAATACCGCTCTTGGAATGGTCGCCCATCATGAGACCGACGAACATGGAGCCTGTGTCGATCTCTTTATCGTTTAGTGTTACCCTAACATTACTGTAATTATTTTTCAGATCGCTTGTATTTGTATCGGCTCCAAGATTACACCATTCGCCGATATAAGAATGGCCAAGAAATCCGTCATGCTGCTTATTACTGAAACCATATATGACTGAGGATTCCACTTCTCCGCCGACTTTACACGTCGGGCCTATGGATGTTCCTTCATATATTTTAGCTCCCGCCTTGATGATCGAATTATCGCCAATGAAACAAGGACCCTCAATGACGGCATTCGGCATAACGATGACGGCATCGCCAATAATGATCGGACCGTGTTCCGCATCCAAAACAGCGCCGGGTTTGATAACCGTATTTTTTCCGATAGAAATATTGCCGGGTTTAACCAGATAAACTCCCTTATAAACTTTGCTTTTCATTCTCTTTCTATTTTTGAAATCACGCGCGATCATTTCCGTGTTGTACGTGATCAAGTCCCAAGGGTATCGAATGATCGCAGCATCGCAGTTTTCTTTTTTTGTGGACAACGCATTCCAGAATGCAACGGTGACGTCTCGATGAACTAACGTCAGATTGGAATCAGAAATAATTTTCTTAAATAGATATTCATTGAATAAAACAGACCCATTGATATACAGACAAGGGCCGTCAATCAGCAAATTGATGGGAATGGCCGGATATTTATCCTTGAGCACGGGAACAATATGATCTCTGCACTTAAATACAATGCGCGCATCCGGAAAAAATCTGCGAATGCGTTCCGCCAGCGACATCGTTCCGCATAACAACTCAAAAACCGGACGGGTATACGTCAGCGGATAGAGATGGGCAAAATATTCGTCTTCATAGATGCAGATGGTTTTTGGAAGCATATCGATTTAGGATTTGGAATTGTAGATTTACGATTGACTATTATTTTCTATTCCTGAGTGTCTTGATGGATGATACTGTCATAGAAATAATTTCATCCGTCTCTTTAACAAGCTCCATCAATTTGTCGCTCGAAACAATTTTCGATTATAGATTTACGATTGATTATTATTTTCTATTCCTGAGTGTCTTGATGGATGATACTGTCATAGAAATAATTTCATCCGTCTCTTTAACAAGCTCCATCAATTTGTCGCTCGAAACAATTTTCGATTCGATCAATAGTTCCATCCAATACAAGGTTTCGTCAGCCTCTTCTTCGACAATTTTTAATTTATTAATCATGTCAGCTGTCGATTTGGCCCTGCATGATGCACGGTAATTCGCGCCGACGGAAGTTGACGACCTAATGATCTGTTTCCCAATGATGTGAGATGTTTTCGTGTTCGGTAAAGATTCAACAAGCCGAATTACCCTCAATGCTAAATGCTTCGTCCTCTGTTTAAAAATTTCTTCATTCATACAAAACCACAACCCTCAATCGTAAATCGTCAATCCAAAATCGTAAATCCCTACGCAAACCCCAGCTTATTCATATCCTGCCCCCCGTCTCTCAAAAACCCGATCGGGTCGGAAACGCCGAAGTGTTCTTTGGTCAGGAAAGGTTCTCCGTATTTTTTGTCGATCAACGATCCGAAATGTCTTGCTCGGTTTTCGATACTCTCCCGAAATTCCGGCGTGCTAATAAACGTCACCGGCTCTTTGCTTTGATAATCCGGGTTATAGAACTGAGACGCAAAAGCCGCCATAGCTTTCATCTTAATTTCCAGCGTATCGGAAATATCCACGATAAACATGTTACTGCCTTCCGCTCTGGAAAATTCATACCTCGCCGCATAATAGATAACGCGCTTCGGTCGAAATGCTTTTTGTGCCTGTCCGTTATCGGATGTAATCGTTTTAGCTAAGCCTGAATAGAACGCTGCTTCACGCACCAAATGACTCGCATGAATGTGATCGGGGTGACGGTCGTTCCA
>JAEUSK010000254.1 GCA_016787925.1 bacterium
AGCCGGTAGGGATTAAATAATTCCGCCCCGTCCAATAATATCAAATTCTGATCCGGATTGCCGCCCCGCACGACGATCTGCGAACTAAAATCGCTCGTCGATATCACGCCGGGCAGCGTTGCAACCGACCGGAACACGTCCTCAAATGCCCCCGGTAATTTTTTAACCTGAGTCGGTCTTACGTCGATTACGCTGGTTTCTATCCGATTGACAACTTTATCTCTATCGGCAGTAACCGTGATCGTTTCACCTTCAATTTGCTCGGGCTGGAGACGGATGACAATATATTTTTTTTCATCTTTTTTTAATACAACCCGGTTTGAATAATTTTTATATCCGATGTACTGTGAGATCAGAGTATACGTGCCTTCATCAGCCTGAATAGAAAAGTACGCGTTTGTATTGGCAACACTGCCCCGCTTGGTTTCCTTTAGAAATACATTGGCGCCGATCAGAAGTTCATCTGTATCCGCGTCTTTTACTACGCCGGTCACAAACGCTTGTGAATACAAATTCGATGTTGCAAAAATAAACACCGCAAACAATAGGGTTTTCTTCATAATCCTCAATGGTTTAAACATCTTCTGTAATATACAAGAAAACAGGAAACTCGGTATAGGCAAAACTGCGTAATTTTGAGAAACGAAACATGACCGTTGTCATTGGTTTTTCAGTTTGATTGTATTAAATTCAACAAAAATTGAGGTGGTATATGAATATACTCGTGTTAAATAGCGGAAGTTCCTCCGTAAAGTTTCAAGTCATCGAAACGGATCTGGACCTTATAGCAAAAAGCGGTGATAAAAAATTAGCCTCCGGCATTATCGAACGTATCGGAAGCGAATCTATTATTTCTTTTAAGGCCGAGGGAAATCCTCCGGTGAAACAAACGGCGCCGATCCGCGATCACAAGATCGCGATCGACAAGATAGTCAAATGGATCATTTCCAAGGAAGCCAACGTTCCGAATATCAAATCGTTAAAAGATATTCACGCCGTAGGCCATCGCATGGTTCACGGCGGTGAAAAATTCACACGATCGGTTATGCTGAACGAACAAATTATCCGCGATATTGAAGATTGTATTGAATTAGCGCCGCTGCATAACCCGGCCAATTTAAAGGGCGTCTACGCTGTCAATGACATTTTTGGAAACGGCGTTCCTCAGATCGCCGTCTTTGACACGGCTTTTCATCATACGATGCCGGATCACGCTTATTTGTATGCGATCCCATATCAGATGTACCGAAGGTACAAAGTTCGTCGTTACGGTTTCCACGGCACGTCACACAGATACGTTGCTTACCGTTACCGGTTGTTGAATAACCTACCGAAAAAACAGGTCAATGTTATCACCTTGCATCTCGGCAATGGCAGTTCCGTTTGCGCGATCAAGAACGGCAACTCTATCGACACCTCGATGGGAATGACGCCGCTCGAAGGGCTGATCATGGGCACGCGTTCCGGGGACGTCGATCCCGCGATCATACAATTTCTGTCGCACAAAGAAGGTTATTCGCTTGCGGAAGTAGAATCGATTCTCAATAAAGAATCCGGCCTGCTGGGCATTTCCGGCCTGACTAACGATATGCGGGAAATCATTGCCGAAGCAGAAGAGCATGACGATCGCCGCGCAAAACTAGCCATTACCATGTACTGCTACCGCATTCGAAAATATATCGGTTCCTACATCGCGGCGATAGGCAATGTCCAGGCGCTCATATTCACCGGCGGTATCGGCGAAAACTCCGATCTGATCCGCGCAAAAATATGCGAAGGCATGGAGATCATGGGCATTAAGATCGATCAGGATAAAAATAAAGAACTACACGGAAAAGAAGGGCTATTCTCGGACGATAAATCGGCGGTTGCGTTGTGGTCAATTCCGACCAATGAAGAACTTCTCATTGCGCGCGACACGGTGCGCTGCATTGAAAAGGCGCCGTTGCCTTGATAAGAATGGGTCAACGAACATTGCGTTTGATAAAAAATAAAGTCCACAGAGGTACTCTCTGTGGACTTTGTAGTGTTGGCATGTAAAGAATTTCATTAACTCATTTGATCAGCAACATTTTTTTTGTTTTCACTACACGGCCTGCCTGCAAACGGTAAATGTATATTCCTGATGCAACCGATTGACCAATTTGATTGGTGCCGTTCCAGTCTATTTCATACACACCGATGGCCTGCGCCCGATTGCTTACCAAAGT
>JAEUSK010000267.1 GCA_016787925.1 bacterium
TGAAATGGTAGCGCATGTCCTGAAACACGTTTCTTTATCAGCGCCGGTAAAAAGCAGTTTTCGTCCCAATCCGAATGAACTTAAGATTTTCTTTGACGGCAGTACGTTGACGTATAATAGCCAAACCGGAGTCATAAGCGAGGAACGAATTCAAGAACGCGATTTACTTTTTGATATGAATTATCTGCACCTGAATCATGCAAAGAAAATATGGACGTGGGTGTCGGACATATTTGCCGTGTTCCTTATTTTTCTGTCGATCTCAGGTTTATTTATATTAAAAGGAAAACAAGGAATCAAAGGGCGGGGAGCGATCTTGACTTTGATAGGAATTGCGATCCCGGTCGCGTTCTTATTACTGTACCGTTACTTTTAGAAAACTATTGTAAATGCATAAAATTTTAAAGAGATTACCGTCAATATCGGATCACTTGCCTCACCTTTTGGAATGTCGTCATGTCCGATTTCGTATTATATAATTATTCTGTTTTAACATTTAAATATGGTACCAAAGGCGTATGTTCATCATACGCCTTTTTTATTTAAGGAGCGGAATATGAAAAAGTTCATGCTGTGTTTGATGTTGGTTTGCCTTCCTGTATTGGCCTATGCTCAGGAAGTGCATATAATGAAAAATGTATCTTATCAACCGGGACAAAAGTTATTTGTCGGGTTGGCCGGTTCCGATCTTGGCGCGCCGATCCGATTTCAGGTGACGGACGATCAGGGTAAACCGGTTTCCGGAGCGCTTGTAACATTCGAACTCATTGAAAAACCGGGCAAGGCAAAAGGAGAAAAGCTTAGTTTAAAAGCAGTAGAAACCGATTCGCAGGGCATCGCAGAAAATTCTTTCACGCTAGGCGATGCGGCCGGCGATTACATCATTATTGCCCGCACAGCGAAAATGTCGGGAGATACACCGCATGTGGTGGTGCGGGCGCAACGTACTATGTGGTGGCTTTTTCTGGCGATCGGCTTATTCGGAGGCCTTGGCATTTTTCTATACGGCATGGGACTCGGATCCGGCGGATTACAGAAAATCGCCGGTGACCGTCTGCGCGGCATACTCAGCGCATTGACAAGCAACCGTTTTCTCGGACTGCTTGTGGGTATTGTGGTTACGGCGATCGTACAAAGCAGTTCAGCTACCTCCGTCATGGTCGTCGGATTAGTAAGTACCGCTCTGATGACCTTACAGCAGGCGATCGGCGTTCTGATGGGCGCGCATATCGGAACAACGATCACGGTGCAATTGATCGCGTTTAATGTCTCGGATTATGCGTTACTGCTGGTCGGCGGCGGTTTTCTGATCACCATCATGACCAAACGAAAATTTTATATTTATCTCGGTGAAATTATTCTCGGTTTTGGCTTTATATTTTTTGGTATGGCAGTGATGTCTCAGGCGATCACGCCGCTTAAATCCATGCCGGCTTTTATCGCGTGGCTGATTGAATTCGGAAAAAGTCCGTTACTGGGCATTCTCGCGTCCACGTTATTTACCGCCGTCATTCAAAGCAGCGGCGCCACGATCGGTTTATGCGTTGTGCTGGCGAGCGAAGGATTGCTCAGCCTGCAGTCGGCCATGCCGCTGGTGTTTGGCGCAAATATTGGCACGTGCGTTACGCCGATATTGTCTGCTATTGGCGCGTCAACGAACGGCAGGCGGACGGCGGTAGCGCATACGATGTTCAGTATTATAGGTGTGGTGATATTTACGCCATTTCTCATTCCGTTTGAGACCATGACCGCCAATGTAACCCAGTGGATGGGCTCGGATTCCGTTCCGCGCCAAATCGCAAACGGCCACATGATCTTCAATCTAATGACCGCCGCACTTCTTATTTCATTTGTTCCGCTTACGGCAAAACTGATCACGAAACTGATTCCTGAAAAAGCCGAGGGCGAGGAATTTAAGCCTAAGTATTTGAACAATGCGTATCTTGAGACTCCCGATATTGCGTTACAGCAAGCGCAACTTGAGGAAGGCCGTCTCGTTGATCTGGTTAAACAAATGTACGGTGAAGTGCTGAATTTATACAAACCGAATAACGAAGAACGACTTGCTAAAGTTCGTGAACTCCTGAAAAACGCAAATATGCTGGAGAACGCGATCCGGCGCTATCTGACAAGGCTTTCACAGAAGAGTATCAGTTTATCGCAGTCCAAGCAGCTCATGCGCGTGCTCCTGACGATCGACGATCTGCGGCATATCAGCGAACGAATAGGGCTTGCCCTCGCAGAGCAGTCGGAACGATTTGTTGATAATAAATGGAAGTTCTCCCCGGAAGGCGAGAGCGATCTGAACCAGTTCTATACGCTGATAAAAGGGCGTTTAGATAAAACCCTGGATGCATTAATGAAAG
>JAEUSK010000277.1 GCA_016787925.1 bacterium
ATTTCATGGCGTTTCTAAAGAAAAATTTCCATTATATCTCAAAGAAATGGAATTTCGTTATAACCATCGTAAAGAAAATTTGTTCGATCTCTTCCTTCAAAGTATATGTAATCTTGTGCAAAATCGTTTATAATTACCAAAGAAAAATATCAGCTGGATCAGGAATTGGTCAAAGAATATTTTGAGATCAATCACGTCATGGACGGCCTTTTCAAAATATCGCAACATCTGTTCAATGTGAAATTTGTTGAAATTGAAGATGCTTCGGTATGGCAGCCGGACGTGCGGGCGTTTGAAGTTCGTCAGGATGAAAAAGTGATCGGCCGTTTCTTCCTCGATCTTCATCCACGGGCCAATAAGTACAATCACGCAGCCTGCTTCACAATGATCCGAGGTAAAGCAACAGTTAAAGGATATCAGATTCCAACGGCAACGCTGGTGTGTAATTTTCCGCAGGCTACGGCTGATCAGCCCGGGCTGATGTATCATTCGCTCGGAAGCGCTTCAGTAGAAACATTTTTTCATGAATTCGGGCACGTACTTCATAATATGTTGACCACTTCGGAATTGTACACCTACGCGGGAACGGGTGTCGCGCGCGATTTTGTGGAAGCCCCTTCGCAGATATTTGAAAACTGGGCATGGAATTACGAAGCCTTGAAAATGTTCGCCAAGCATTATAAGACGGGTGAGATTTTGCCCAAAGATCTATTTGATAAAATGGTGGCCGCAAAAAACGTCGGTTCAGGAATTGCCGCCGCGTACCAGATCTATTACGGTATGCTTGATATGACTTTACATGATAAATTTGATCCTAACGGAAAAGAGACCACAACCGACATTGTAAAACGTCTGCAAAATGAAATCACGCCATTTCAGTTTGTGGAGGGTACTCATTTCCATGCCGCGTTTGGCCATCTTAACGGATATGCCGCCGGCTACTATGGCTATCTATGGTCGGAAGTGTATGCGGCGGATATGTTTTCAGTTTTTGAAAAAAACGGAATCATGGATCAAAAAACGGGAAAACGCTACAGGGATATAATTCTAGCAAAGGGCGGGACGGAAGATCCATTGGAACTCGTGAAGCAATTTCTCGGGCGTGAACCGAATCAAGACGCGTTTTTGAGATCACTTGGATTGTAAAAATATTTGTCCCGCAGATCTCGCAAATAGACGCAGAAGAACTTGTCTGCGGAAAATCAGCGAAATCTGCGGGATATCAATTCATCGGTCTGCAATCACATTTTGAGACGCTTCCCAGCCCAGAATAATTTTTTTTCGCGTCGCGCCCCATTGATAATTACCGAACTCTCCCATTTTTCGGATCACGCGATGGCAGGGTATAAGGAAAGCGATAGGGTTCTGCCCGACTGCATTACCCACGGCGCGTGATGCTTTGGGTTCCCCGATGCGCTTTGCTATATCCTGATAGGTGACTGCTTTTCCTTCCGGCACGGCCAGCAACGCTTCCCAGACTTTGATTTGAAAATTGGTACCGAACAAGAACACATTCAGCGGCTTTGCTTGTTTTGTTAAATCGAAGATTTGACCTACCGATGGGCGAGTGACCTCTTCGTCCTCTACCAAAACGGCTTTTTTCCAACGGCTTTTCAGAGCTGTCAGTGCTTGCTTCCGGTTCTCTTTCATTACGAATGAAAAGAAACAGATGCCTTTGGCCGTCAGTCCAATTAAACATTCGCCGAACGGCGTCGGATGAAATCCGTACACGACCGTGAGCCCTTCGCCGCGATTTTTGTACTCGCCGGGTGTCGCGGCTTCGCAATTGACAAAAAGATCATGAAGCCGCCCGGGGCTGGAGAGCCCGGATTCATAGGTCACGTCCAGTAAATTGTGCGATGCTTCGAGCAGATTCTTCGCGTATTCTTTGGTCAGGAACTGTAAAAAACGTTTCGGACTGATGCCAACCCAGCGAGTGAAGATTCTTTGAAAATGATATTCGCTGAGATACGCCTGCTCCGCGATCTCTTTAAGCGTGGGTTGACGGCGGAAATTCTTCTCGAGAAACATCAGCGATTTTTCGATGCGTTGATAGTCGTCTGAGAGCTGTGATAAATTCATAATTTGCAGAAGATTTTGTTAGTAGTTTCAATTGTTAGAGTAAGTTCGTGAAATCAAGTAACGAAAACCACCCGATTCTTGCGGAAAAAGCGATTCTATAAAAATGTAATCGGACCGACATTTGATTTTTCCATATCTTTGATACCCTCTATCGAGGTATGTTCTCGTTTGCCCCTCTCATTTCTGATTATTTATTCTCCGACAACTCCTTAAACAGCATCAATTGTTTCCGGTGCATGATCAGATTTGCCCAAGGTAAGAAATGTCGCATGAAAACCCCCAAAGGTCCGCGATTGAATTTTCGTTTGATCTTTACGAGAAGCCGGGATGAGTGATTATCAACTGGCACGATTTGATAGCTCAGCAAAATATCACCAAAAAGAAGTTGTCCAAATGAACGTGGTTTGACGCGCAATGTGAGATCATAAGGAATATTGAATTGCACGACATCAAAGATATGCATCATGGTTTGCCCGATTTGGAGATCAGGCTGATCGTTCAAAATGCGACGCGGACTGGCACGGCCCAGGTTATTGATCCAGTCATAACTGTACGGTGCAAGGCGCATTTGAATGAGCCATTGGAATATAACATCCGGTTTGGCATCAATGGTTATTCCGCGAAAATAGGTACCGTCAAAATTACCAGAAAACTTATCGCATGGAAACGGAAAAGATTCTTCGCCAGGTAACATTCCCCAAAAGGTGTGAATGAGCATGAGTCAATAGCCGATCTACATATCCTATTATAGAGTTGCAGGATTTTGATGTATATAAAATACCATTCCCACGAAATACACGAAAATCAATAAAAGATGTTTTCTATGACTCTTTTCGTGTATTTCGTGGGAACAAATGTATTGAACTACACGACCTTCGCATTCTCCACCATGATCTTCGACATGGTTTTTGAAAAGGCTACGGGGTCTTTGAGCTTGGAACCCTCCAGTAACAAGGCCTGATCATACAGTAACTTTGCGTATTCTTTCAGTATCGGATGATCTTTATCTCTTTCAAATATGGCATTCATCGACTCAATCAGCGGATGCGTAGGGTTGATTTCCAGAATACGCTTGCTCTGCGGCATCGCCTGGCCCATCGCCTTCATCATGCGCTCCAAATTCTGATCCATATCGCCTTCGTCGGCAACGAGACAGCAGGCGGAATCTTTTAGCCGTCCTGAAACACGAATATCCTTAATATCGTCTTTAAGTTCGTCGCGTATCAGATCAATGACCTTTTTGAATTTCTTCTCCGCGTCCTTTTTGTCCGACTGTTTATTCTTATCGAGCTCCACATCGCCTTTGGTAACGGATTTCAATTTCTTACCGCCGTATTCCAGGTCGGGAGCGATAAAGTCATCGATCTCATCGAGCATCAGAAGCACATCATAATCTTTGTCCTTAAACGCCTCCAGATATGGTGACGACTCCATCTCCGCACGGGAAGTTCCGGTCATATAAAAAATAAATTCCTGATCGGGTTTCATCAGATCAACATATTGCTTAAGTGTCGTATATTTCCCGGATTCCGTCTTGATCGATTCAAACAGTACCAGGTCTTTCAAAATATCTTTTCTCTGGTGATCCAGATACAAACCTTCTTTGAGCGATTTGTGGAATTCCTTATAGAACGCAAGATATTTTTCAAATTCTGTATTCTTCATATCGGTCAATGTATCTAAGATCTTTTTAGTGACGTTTTTCTTGATCACTTCGATCTGTTTATTCGATTGCAGGATCTCGCGCGAGACATTCAACGGTAAATCTGCCGATTCCACGACGCCTTTGACAAATCGAAGGTAAATCGGAATGAGTTCCTCGCAATGATCCATGATCTGCACGCGCTTCACATACAACGTGGGCCCGATCTTGTAATCTTTGTAAAACATATCGAACGGAGCTTTGGCCGGAATAAACAGCAGTGCTGAAAATTCCCGCGTTCCTTCCGCCTTAAAATGGATCACTTTGGCCGGATCGGAAAAGTCATGGCTGACGTGCTTGTAGAATTCGTTATACTCTTCCGTCGTTATTTCCGATTTATCTTTCAGCCAGATCGCTTTCCTGGAATTTAGAATCTGTTCTTCCGTTTTTTTATCTTTTTCAACGTCCATGCAGATCGGATGCTCGATATAATCGGAATACTTTTTAACGACGCTCTTGATCTCCCATTCATCCAGATATTTTTTTCCCTCGTCGCTCATGAACAGGATCACATCCGTTCCGCGCATGTCTTTCTCAAAAGCTTCCACGCTGAATGTTCCGTCGGCTTTGGATTCCCAGCGAACGGCCTTTTCTTTTGCATCACCCGCTTTTCTGGAAATAACTACGATGCGCTCCGCAACCATGAAGGCGGAATAGAATCCGACGCCGAATTGGCCGATCAACTCCGGATTGTCCTTAATCTGCTTTTCAGATAACGTGCGCAAAAAATCCTTGGTTCCGGAATGCGCTATCGTTCCCAATGCACGAACGATCTCTTCTTCATTCATCCCGATCCCGTTATCGCTGACGGTCAGACTACTGTCGTCTTTATTAATTTTGATCCTGATTTTCCAGTTATCGTCGCCGCCGAGCAATGCGTTATCCGTCAATGCGACATAACGGACCTTGTCAATTGCGTCGGATGCATTGGACAGCAGTTCACGCAAGAAAATTTCCTTATGGGAATACAAAGAATGGATCATCAAGTGAAGCAATTCTTTGACTTCGGTTTTAAATTCCAGAGTTTGAGAAGACATGGAAATCACCTCGTATTTAAAATGTAGAAATTAGGGTGGTTTAAATTGCGTGGGAAAGTATAAAAATGAATGGAAAAAATCAACGGGCGGAGAAAAAGAAAAATTATGAATCTTCAAAATCTTCCGGATACAATTTACGCGCACAGTCCGGGCAAATTCCGTGCGTAAAATCAGCCTCAGAATGTTTTTCAATGTAAATTTCGAGTTGATTCCAGTATCCCGTATCGTCTCGAATTTTTTTGCAGGACGAACATATCGGCAAAAGTCCGGATAGCGTCTTAATATTTGCCAACGCTTCCTTTAATTCGGTAATCAGGCGTTCGCGTTCACGTTCATTCTTTTTTCGTTCTGTGATATCACGAACAAATGTTATTATATAATGGCGCTCGCTTTGAAAAAAATCAGATACGGAAGCTTCCAATTCTACTAAAACGCCGTTGTCGCGTCTTTTAATCTTGAATTCATAGAAATTCGGGGCATGTTCTCCGCGGGAACGTTTTCGGCCGTAATCAAGCAGACGATCCAGGTCTTCCGGCGCAGCCAATTCCGATAGGTGAAGTCCCATAAGCTCCATTGAACTCTGGCATCCAAATAATTTAGCATAAGCCGTATTCATGAAAATGACGCGCTCTTCTTCCTCGACCAATATCCCGTCGCGCGACGTTTCCAATATCTCCTTAAATCGTTCCCGATCCTGATGAATGAGTTCCTGCGCGATTTTCTGCTCACGGGCCGCTTTCTCAAGTTGAAGTAAATCTCGACGCAGCTCCATCTGATCTTCAACCTGATGTGCTAACGCTTTGAGCGCCTTAAGTTGATCC
>JAEUSK010000006.1 GCA_016787925.1 bacterium
GCGGCCCGTTTCGTTGTTGTAAATGAAATTGCCGACCAAACCCTCCATGTTGCCGTCGTGAATGAGCCCGACTACTTCGCCGCGTCTATTGATCACGGGAGAACCCGAATTACCGCCGATGATGTCACAGGTGGAGGCAAAATTGGACGGCGTGGATAGGTCAAGTTTGTCTTTACGCTCTATATACCGCGCAGGCAGATGAAATGGTTCTTTCAAACCAAATCCCAATGCGCGATCGTATAAACCGTAATACGTAGTGATCGGCGCAGCCCATGTTCCGTTACTCGGATATCCTTTGACAGTGCCGAAAGCAAACCGCAGTGTAAACGTCGCATCGGGATACATGGATTTTCCGTAAACCGCAAATCGCGCTTTGCCGATTTTCTCGCCGGCTGCAGCTTCTACACTGGCAATTTGATCCCGGAATGAAATTCCCGATTCACGCAGAATTGGATCGATCTTTCGCGCGAGAACCAGCATAGCGTCATTTGAGGCATCAATAACTGCTGGGCCGCCTTCGATCAGGGATTTGCGGAAGTCAAGATCGTTCAGTTTCGTTCCCTTCACCAGTTCAGATGCAGCTTCAGCCGGAGTGCGTCCGTTTAAAACCGTTTTGACAAATAAATCTTTTGGGCCTAATAGTTCCAGCGATTCTATCAGACTATTAGCCAAAAGTTTTTCGTCCAACTCCGGATAAACGGGAGCGGTTGACTGAATCGATATTCTGAATGACTCCAACTGCGCGTCGTGATACCCGTTCATGCGATTAACATCCGCTTTCCTGGTTTCCGACGCATATCTGACCAGGCGGAGCGCCATATTGGCCATGCTGCCGTTGGGAACGCCGCGAAAGCGCTGGATCTTAAAATGGTCTTCATACTTTTTTTGTACTTTGGCAATATCTTTCCACGCATCGCCGTATGTTTTTTTCCAGTCAATATTGGCGTTGACCGAGGTGCGAAATCTATTTTCATCCTCTTGTTTCTGCTTCATCAGATTCTTGTCGAGTAAGCCGTTGTATTCGCCTGTCATGGCCTTAAGCCCGTTTTCTGTTCCTGCGATTGCAGCGACCACCTGGCGCGCCTGTTCATTCCCCGCTGAAGCATAGGTTTTCAGAACATTCAAACGGCGTTTAATGGATTTGAGAACCATCGGCAAAACGATGTCACGTTGAGTTTCAAGCTGAGCCATGGTCATCATACGGTCAGTGGAACCCGGATTACCAACAACGAAGACAAGTTCACCGTCCACAGCGCCCTGCGAATTCCATTTCAAAAAATGGTTACTCTCGATCGGCTTGTTGTTTTCATAAACACGAACCAATGCCATGTCAAGCTCGTACCTGGGATAAGTGAAGTTATCAAGGTACCCGCCGTAAAACGCGATCTGCTGTTCGGCCGCAAAGACCAAACGGATATCCGTATATTTTTTATAACGGTACAGCCAATATTCGCCGCCTTGGTATAACGTGACCACATCCGAGCGCAATCCGGTTGAGTCGAAACTTTCCTTTTGTATTTTTGAGATTTCAGCGGCGCGCGCCTTCAGCCCTTCCTGATCAGTTAAATTTTTTGCAGCTTGTTGAACTCGCTCGCTTACGTTGTCCATTGAGACAAGCACATTAATCTCGACGTCGGGACATTTGAGTTCATCAGCGGGCGCATTGGCATAATAACCGTTCTTCACATAATCATTCTGCGGCGAAGATAATTTTTGCAGTTGGCCGCGCATTACGTGTTGATTGGTCATAACCAATCCATTGCGGCTGACGAAGGAGCCGGAACCGCCGTCGTTGATGCGAACGCATGAAAGACGAAGGTGCTCGATCCATTCTGGCGTGGGCTCGAACCCGTATTTTTCTTTGAGAATTTTGAGCGGCAGGTTGTCAAACGTCCACATACCTTCATCGGCAGCGAGCGGCTTAAAGGTCAGAATGGAAATAATAAGTACGGTTAGAAGAGGCAACGGATTCATCGCTTTTCGTTTCATAGTATTCTCACTTTCTAAATTCAATGATTTTTTTTATCCTTTGCCAACGGCTTCGGATATGTTATTAAATCCGTCCCGTTCTACGAGTTCAATCAGCCTTTTGTTTACCTTTTTGCAGACCATCGGGCCTTCGTAGATAAAACCGGTGTAAATCTGAAGTAACGAAGCGCCGGCTTTGATTTTTTCGTAGGCGTCATCGCCGGTAAAAATTCCTCCAACACCGATGATCAGTATTTTACCCTGCGTCGAAGTATATATATGCCGAATGATCTCCGTGGATTTTTTCTGCAGAGGCTTTCCGCTCAATCCTCCGGTCTCCATGGCCAAGCGCGGATCAGTTAATAAAGCCTTTCTTTCAATCGTTGTATTGGCGGCAACGATTCCGCTGATCTTGGTCGATTCGATAATCTTCAAGACATCATCAATCTGAGATAAACTCAAGTCCGGCGCGATCTTCACGAGAATGGGTTTTGGTAATAGTCCGGTTTTTTTGCTAAGCCGGGTATTGGCTCCGCCAAGAATCTGAATGATGTCCGTCAAGAATGATTTATCCTGCAGTTCGCGCAGTTGGGGTGTGTTGGGCGAACTGACATTCACCACAAAATAATCCCCGTACGTCCACAACGTCTCAAATGAAAACAGATAATCTTCTTTTGCTTTCTCCAGTTCGACCATCTTCGTTTTTCCAATATTGATACCAAGAGGAATAGCGTGGAGCAAATGTTTCATTTTCCACGACTCCAGGGCCGACGCAGTTTTTGAAGCGCCGGCATTGTTGAATCCGAAACGGTTGATCAACGCTTCGTCCTCCTTCAATCGAAAGAGGCGTGGCCGGTCGTTACCCGGTTGTTCCTGTCCCGTTACGGTTCCTATTTCAGCAAATCCAAATCCAATATTTTTCCATACC
Organism: bacterium; assembly: GCA_016787925.1. Classification (GTDB taxonomy): domain Bacteria; phylum CLD3; class CLD3; order SB21; family SB21; genus SB21. The sequence goes on from JAEUSK010000006.1 coordinate 2,897, forward strand.
GGTATGGCTTTAGCATATTTGTCAAAACCTGCCGCAAGCCCGATAGGATTAGGAAAATGGAGGTTGACAACTGACTGAGTTAGTTTAGGATCATTTACCTGGAATAATTTCTCAAAATACTTCAGTAAGACACGGTTTCTAACCAAACGGGTCAAAACAAAATCATGCACTGTTTCGGAGTCGAATTGAAATAGGAACGGGCGTATGAGTTTCTTATACATTGAGTGATCCTGCATGTGAAGTCTGGAAAATTAGGAAATATCCGAAAATTTCCAAAAGGTTTTTATGGACCTATCGTCTGACGAAACCGGCGGCATGGGGTACTATTTATTTGAAAGTCAGGCGAAAAATGATTACCATTACCACTTACTAAACTATCTCAGACAATGTTATGATGCAAGTATTGTCTCACATCGCCCGCCGGGCTCTTAAGGTCTTTTTATACGTCTTCATCACTCTGTTCGTATTAGTGATCGTGACCCTTTTATTTTCACAAACGGGTTTATTCAGGAGTTTTCTTCGTAGTCAGGTTGTATCTATCGCCAATGAACAGCTTAACGCAGTCGTAACAGTCGAAGAGATCGAAGGAAACTTTTTTTCAAATTTGAAACTGAAAAACGTCACATTGTCTCTGGGAGATACATCCATCGTTGCATTCGAGGAATTGAGCCTGATCTACGATGTATTCGCTATTTTGAACGACCATGTTTTGGTTCATGAGATCAAGCTGATTCGTCCAAGGATATACGTTCAGTCGGATTCAATGGGAAATATCAACCTGCAACGTATTGCTAAGCCCGGTGAACCCAAACCGCCCGTTCCGGTCGATTCCGCAGCGAAAGCGCTCGGAGGATTTGATATTCGGCTAGACGCTTTAACCATCGAAGAGGGAACCGTCGTTTATGACTCGAAAGCGCTGTTGGCCAACCTGTCGAACATAAATCTTCATATACAGCTGCGAGCTACCCCGAAATTTCAGAAGATCAACATAAGCCAACTCAGTTTTCTTTTTTCCCGTATAAGCACCGACGCTTATGGAAAAAAACAAACGGACAGCCTGCAACTGAAAAATATGACGCTGTTGGTTGATGCAAATCTGTTTAAATCGCCGCTTCATCACCAAGTTAACCATCCCGAAGAAAAAGATTCTAATTGGATTAGGATTGACGAATTCCGTCTGTTGACGAATCGGACGGATTTCTTCGTTAAGGGACAATTAATATTACCGGACAGCGCAGATCAGATCGCCATGTTTTATGACGTGAGTGCGCGCGCGTATCCGTTTCACCTGCAAGATATCAGAACATTTGCGGATATCGGATTGGAAGAAATTGACAAGATAGAATTGGAAGCGCACGCCCGGGGAAATGATAATGAGGTTGATCTAACCGATCTCCGCATCCTGACTCCGGCAGGAACGCTGAAGGGCAATGCCAATCTGGACTACGGCGGAGAGCCTTTGGGATACCGTGCGGACGTTACCTTTAACGGAATCAATGCTGCAGCCTTTACGGGACGAAAGGATTTGTACGCAAATATTAATGGCAGCATACATGCGGACGGGGTCGGGATCAGGCCCGAAGATCTGATCAGCGTATTGGAATTAAAATTATACAAGTCGCAGATTTTCGGCATTGATATAGAGAAATTTGAAATTGCGTCGGACGTTCGCGGCGGCGTAGCTCAATTGAAAAAATTTGAAGGCATGACCAGCGCGGGAAATTTTAATTGCGAGGGTTTCTACAATCTTTTGGATGAGAGCTATCATCTTGAAACGAGGTTTCGCAAAATCAATATTGCCGATGCCATCGGCGACACGTCGCTGCAAAGTTCAATCAACCTCAGCATTGTGTATGACGGCAAGGGACTAAATCCAAAAACATCCAGGAGTGTTCTCCATATTAATTCCGATTCATCGCAGATTATGGGGCGCGAACTTGAGAATCTCTCCGTGCGGGGCACTCAAAACGGAAACCGGGTCAATATTGACGGAATAAGCGTAAAAACGCCGTTGGCCGACTTCAGCGCAAGCGGAAGCGTAGGCATGGACTCGACGTTCGATCTGAGTTACGACTTTAAGACGCGTGATTTTTCATTACTCAAGAAATATATCGGCAACGATTCCTTGCTCAGAGATTCACTTGATTTGAATATTGTATTTAAGGGCAAGACGACGGGAGGGATCAATAAATTTGAAACGAGCGGTGAGATTACGCTCACTAAATTTACTTTTGCAGATCTTAAGATAGATTCTCTGAAATTTGATTATTTTATCAGCAATATTATTCCATCCGATCTTGCTTCCGCTTTTGATTTCAGACGCACGGACTCGACTTTGGCGGGCGACTTCTTATTATACACACATCATCTCAGCATGCCCGGTTCTTCCATCAAGAATTTTTCAACATCGATCACCAAAGAAAAAGGCAGAACTCACTTTAATATCTCAGGAGAAGAGAGTAATCTTAGAGCTTACGCCCATGTCAAAGGCATACTGGAACTTGAAGATGAAAAAAAAGGACGTGTTATTCTGGATAACCTGGTTTTGAACGTAACGGGGCGAACCCTAAGGACACGTGAAGTTAAAGTAAGACTGGGCGGAGATCCTGTCATAGATTCGACGTATGAGAAGTGGACTGAAAATTGGCAAAATAATAAACCGATTGACGTAGTTTTTGACATTGAAAAAAATATTTATGATTTCCGCTCTTTTAATATGGATATCGGACGCGGTTCCATCTCTGCGTTTGGCACTCTGGATATTACGGGCGACCAGAACTTGGATATTAAGATCAAAGATCTCGATCTTTCGCGCGCCAATGCTTTGATCGGATCCAAAGAATCCGTCGTGGAAGGTATTCTAAATATGAACGGAAGCCTCAAGGGCAGTTTCGAGAAACCCATTCTTTTGGCGGATTGGAATATTTCTGACGGTAAGGCGTCGGAATTTGTCTACAACAATTTTCTCGGCAACATGCAATACCTCAACAGAAAAATTCAAGTCAATATGACGCTCAATCAGAATAAAGATAAGACGCTGACTATAGGAGGCTATTTGCCGATCGACCTTTCTTTTAAGGACGTGCCCAACCGATTTACAACCCGGCCGATGAATTTCAAGATACATTCGGAGGGAATTGATCTGCGCTTCCTGCAGGCCTTTTTTGGAAAAGGACTGAGCCTGAATCGCGGCGAATTGATGATCGATCTGAAAGTTACGGGCAACAAGGAAAAACCCAGCCTGGAAGGTGAAATGAAAGTGGAAGATGCAACCGTGACATTTCCACGCACGACATTGGGGCAGACCTTTCGTAATGGGCGCATGTTCGTCCGCCTGACGCCGGAGAAGATATTCTTAGATACTTTGTCCCTGCAGTCGGGCAAAGACGCAGGTTCCAATTTATTTGCCAGCGGACAGATTGATCTCTCGCCTATTTTGAAAAATTTTGATTTTACAAATATTGATAAGATCGGTTACGATTTTGATTTGCTTTTTAATGAGTTTGTTCCGATCAACACCAAATCGGAAACGTCGTACCTGCATACGGCGAAGATCACGGGCGCGATGAAAGTTTCCGCGCCGACATTGGCGTACACTGTGGTCAAAGGGGATATTCAAATCCGCAACTCGCAAATTTGGGTGGTAGATGCCGCAAAAGCGAGATCTGTTGCCACCGTTTCTTCCAAACCCTCCAAGGCGGATACCGCTAAAGAGATTGATTATTATAAAAATCTTGACCTTGATATTGCGATCACATTACCGGAAAATTCGGAGAACGTTATTCGCAGTAATGAAATGATGTTAGGTCTTTTCGGAGGCATTATCGTTACAAAACCTCCGGAATCTGAAGATTTTTTTATTAGCGGCAATGTGAATACTAAAAAAGGCGGAAAGTATGCGTATCTCAGTATCGCATTCAACATTGAAAGAGGAGAAATTGTCTTCAGCGGCGCGCCGGGCATTAATCCTGATCTGGATATCTTAGCCGTAAAACGATTTACGTATAAAATTGACCAGGAAGAAATTCAGTCCGAAGCGCAGATTAAAGTAACCGGGAAGCTGATGAAGCCGGAGATAGCGGTTACGGCGGTGGAACGAGGAACGGATAGCCCGTTGCCGGACCTCACGGAGCCGGCAGACATATTATCGTACCTGGTGCTGGGCGTAAAGACTAAAGATCTCGGAAAACTCGATGCGAGTCAGGCCGGAGACTTCGCCAAACAAGTCGCAATTAATCAGGTCCTTAACGTCATAGCCAACCAGGCAGGGTTATCAAAGTTAGAATTTACGCCTTCCGCTACAGGACAAGGCGCCACGATTGAGGTTGGCAAACGCATCAGCGAAAACATTTCAGTCAGCTTTGCCGGCGGCAGCGATCCATCGACGGGAACGAGCCTGACGCTTGAAATGTCGGTTGACAGCTGGATCGACAGCCTCAGACTTTTTAGAAGTGCCGCAAAGTCGTGGAAGAAAACGGTCGAATTTGAATACAAGCAGCCGCCGCAAAATGAAACGAACAAACAGGACATATTCAATATTTTCTTCTACTTCAAAAAGGAATATTGATGCTGATTGATACGCACGCCCATCTTGATAATGAACTATTTGACGGGGACCGCGAAGCCATGATTCGGCGCGCGTTAGACGGCGGTGTGGATAAGATCATTACCATTGGGACGAATCCGGAATCCTGGAAGCGATCTATTCGTTTGTCGGAAGAGTATGAACAAGTTTATGCCGTCATCGGTCCGCATCCGACGGACGGTTTACAATTCGAGGATTCAATGATCGACGAACTTCGTAAAATGGCCGCGCATGAAAAAGTTGTTGCACTCGGCGAAATCGGATTAGATTATTACTGGAAAGAGACTCCTCCGCCCGTACAGTATGAGGTATTTAGGAAAATGCTGCGGCTGGCATGCGAACTCGATCTGCCGGTCGTCATTCACAATCGCGAAGCCGATTCGGATCTGATTCGCATAGTAAAGGAAGAAAAGAAAAATCATCATCTGAATAATCTGCGCGGTATAATGCATTGTTTTTCCGGTGACGAGGCGATGCTCAGGGAATCTTTGGAATTGAATTTTTATGTATCCTTTGCCGGGAACGTAACCTACAAGAAGTCCCATCTGCCCGAGGTGGTTTCCATGGTTCCGGACAACCGTTTATTGATAGAAACTGATGCGCCTTATTTGACGCCGGTGCCGTTTCGCGGCAAACGCAATGAACCCGCATACGTAAGATTTACAGCAAAAAAAATTTCAGAAATTCTTGATAAAGACGAAGAAATAATTGGAAGGCAAACGAGCCTTAATGCTTGCTCCGTATTTGGCTTGGTGTGAATGTCTGTGTGAAAAAAAGCGACGGATTGATCGAAACATTAAAAATGGTTACTAATATTAATGATTTAAGAATGTAAATTTGTGGAATTTCTGCGGCACGAATAATGCTTTACATCAAAGAATAAGAAAAATTGATATGTTTTGTACGAAAGGAATAATATGAAAATAGGTTTGTTCCTAATAACGTTGGTTTTTTCATCGGTTACTGTTTGCGCGCAGGATGTGGTTGAGAAAACCATAACGATTGATAACTTAGACACCTTGACGCTGGACGAATGCGTGAAAATTGCGCTGGTAAATCAACCCGCGCTCGGCGCATCGCAAGGAGCGATCATAACGGCAGAATCCGAATATACACAGGTTTTGTCCTCGCGTTTTCCTCAAATTCAGTTAGAAGCGGGTGCCCACCTGACGAATTCGCCTCTCCAGTCCGGGAGTGTTTTTGGTCCTGACCAAACACTTGAGACGACAAAGAAATGGAATTTTATTCCAAGCGTGCGCATGACCGTGAAACAACCGATCTATGATTTTGGACGAACAGAAAAAGCGCTGGATTCAAAAAGAAAACTTATCAAAGCGTCGGAAATGGCATTGGAATCCACCGAGGAAGACGTTATATTAAACGTGCATACGGCCTACTACAATTATGTTCTGGCGAAGCAGATTGTGCGCATCAATGAAGACCGTGTCAAGCAATCCAATAAACATCTCGAGCGCGCCAAAGGCTTTTTTTCTGTCGGAAAAATTGCCGAATCTGAAGTTTCCAAAGCGGAATTGGAAGTGGCAAACTCGGAATTGCAATTGATCGATGCGAAAGGTAAAGCAAGGTTAGCGAAAGTATCATTGAATAGCGCCATGGGTATTACCGAAATCGATGACGATCCGACCGATTACCTAACGACGTATGACGTTACCTACGAACCATTTCATGCCAATTTGAAAGATGCTATCAACAGTGCTCTGGAATCCCGAAAAGAGGTGAAAGTATCCGAACTGAAAATTCAGGCATGGCGTTCTGCGCTGAGCGCAGCAAAAAGTCAGTATTTTCCAATTATCAGCGCCTCAGGCGGGACAGCACCTTACATCATTCAGACGGTTAACAATGACGGGCTGACTACCGACAAATTCAAATTGGGCTGGAACGTCGGGTTGAATTTTGCATTTCCGATTTTTCAGGGCTTGACCGTTAGGGCGGATATTGCAGAGTCGCTCGGAGGCATTCGCAGCGCCACTTCGCAATCGAATGTGACTAAACAAAGGATCGTTCAGGATGTTCAGGAAAAGTTTTTTGGCGCTAAAGTTGCGGAAGAACGATACAAGGCAAGTGAAAAAATAATTATTCAAAGCGAAAAAAACTTAAAATTGGCGGAAGGACGGTTCGATACCGGCGTGGGGTCTGCAATTGAAGTTACTGATGCGAGTTTCTCGCTTGCCAATGCCAAGATCGACCGTACTACAGCGCTGTATAATTACCGGATTGAACTGTCCCGATTTCAACGTTCGACAGGGACTATTAAGAAATAATATCAAGAATTAAATATGATTTGAAGAGCAGGAGTTGTCCATGAAGAGGAAATGGGTTATCATTTTAGTTGCCGCCGCCGGCGTTTTGATACTGATCGGCGCAGTCTATTTCGGAAGTTCAAATTCCGGAACCGTATATAAGTACGAAACGGTTCAGACAGGCGACATTTCGGTTATCATTACAGCCACAGGCAAAGTGAATCCGATGACACGTGTGCAGGTTGGAACGCAGGTTACCGGCACAATCTCCAAAATATACGCCGATTTTAATCAAAAGGTAAGTAAGGGTCAGGTTATTGCACAGATCGATCCGACCTTTCTGAAGGCGCAGTTACTGGAGGCGGAAGCGACCATGGAAAGAGCCAGCGCCCAAGCGGATCAGATGAAAAAAACGCTGGAACGTGCATCGGAATTGTTCGACCGAAAGCTGATCTCCCAGGCTGAGAAAGACGAGGCCTCTACGAACTATGATCTGGCTGTAGCGCAGCTCAAACAGACCACCGCTGCGTATCACAGGGCGGAAGTTTCGCTGGAATATACCAATATCGTATCGCCGATTGACGGTGTGGTCATCTCACGAAATGTCGATGTAGGCCAGACCGTTGCGGCAAGTTTACAAGCGCCTATTCTATTTCTGATCGCGAATGATCTTTCCAAAATCCATGTGGAAGCGACTATCGACGAAGTGGATATTGGAAAAGTCAAAGTTGACCACGAAGCTGTTTTTTTCGTTGACGCTTATCCGGACGAGAAATTTCAGGGTGTCGTAAAGCAAGTGAGATTACAGCCCATTACGACTCAGAATCTAGTGAGTTACGAGGTTATTATTGATGTAACCAATAAGGAGAACAAACTGCTGCCCGGCATGACAGCGAATTTATCGATCATCGTTGACACGAAAAAGAATGTGCTTAAAGTTCCAAATATGGCTTTACGATTTCAGCCGGCGCTGACCCAGGAAGAATACAAGAAATTCGTACTTCACTACGGCGATAAATTTGACTTAAAAAATAATTCTATGGTCTGGACAACGGCAAACGGTGAGGGACTAATGCCGGTTATCGTCGAGACTGGAATTACGGACGGATTGTTTACCGAAATCAAAAATTCAACTCTCTTGCCCGGCGCTGAAGTCGTTGTCGGAGTAAGCAGCAGTTCCACCACTTCCGGCGCGGCTAAAGGATTTAGGTCGACAAAATAACACGGCCGGCATACTACGGAGTAACAAGAAATATGTCGATGCAAACCGAATTACATACCGGGATAGAAACGCGTCTTGACGGCAGCGCTCTGATTTCCGCAAAAAATTTAAAGAAGACGTACCGGATGGGAGACGTGGATGTCCATGCATTACGCGGCGTTTCTCTGGACATTCGTTCAGGTGAATTTGTTGCTATCATGGGAGCGTCTGGATCCGGGAAATCGACTTTCATGAACATACTTGGTTGTCTGGATGCGCCTTCGTCCGGAGAGTATTTTCTGGACGGAATTTCAGTTGCTCATATGACAAAGAAGGAACAGGCGCGTATTCGAAGCCGAAAAATAGGATTTGTTTTTCAGGGTTTTAACCTATTATCACGAACCAGCGCCCTGGAGAATGTGGAATTGCCTTTGCTGTATCAGGGACTTGCTTCGAACCGGCGCAGGGAGCTTGCGTTGGAAGCGCTCCATGCCGTTGGCCTGGATAAACGCTTTGACCATAAGCCGAATGAATTATCCGGCGGCCAACAGCAGCGCGTTGCGATCGCGCGGGCGTTGGCGACGCACCCGTCTATGATCCTGGCTGACGAGCCTACGGGAAATCTCGACAGCAAGACCAGTATTGAAATCATGGCAATTTTTCAAAAATTGAATAGTAAAGGCATCACGATCATTTTGGTGACCCATGAAAATGATATCGCACAGTATGGCCTGCGTAATGTAGTGTTTCGGGACGGCAGGATTATCAAAGATTTCATGGTTGAAACACGCTTGAATCCTGAAGAAGAAATGAAGCGCGTTTTGGCCACGTCGATAGTAGATAATGCGTAATAGATAACAATATTCTAAAAACCGATTGATCATAGGTTTTCCGTATGAATTACATGAACATTCTCAAAGTTGCCTATAACGCGCTGAAACGCAACAAAATGCGGTCTGCATTGACTATGTTGGGAATTGTGATCGGCGTCGGCTCTATCATCGCCATGACCGGCGTGGGCGCCGGCGCGCAGCAGGAAATTGACAATCAAACCGCCGCATTCGGCACCAATATGATTACGATTCGCCCCGGCGGCGTCACGGCGGGCGGAATACGTATTCGGTCACTGACGGAACTTTCCGCATCGGACGGCGATGCGATTCTGCGTGACTGCGATCTGGTGACAGCGCAAACGCCGGTAATCAGAGTTGTGACCAGCGTGACAACGTCGGAGAGAAATTGGGGAAGCCAGATTTATGGGGTCAACACCAGTTTTACAACGGTTCGCAATTGGGGGCTCAAATACGGTTCTATGTTTACCGATCAGGATTACCGGTCTGGAAATAAGATGTGCGTGCTGGGATCCACAGTCGCTTCTAACTTATTTGGCCCCTACGATCCGACCGGAGAAATTGTTAGAATTCAGAACATTCCGTTTAGGATAGCCGGAGTACTGGAATCCAAAGGGCAGCTGGCATCGGGACAGGATCAAGACGACATGATCATCATACCTTATACGACCTTTCAGAAGAGAATTATAGGGAATCAGGATATCGATTATATATACGTGTCCGTGCGGACCAGTCAGGACATGGCTGCGGCAATACAGGAAATTCGACAGATCATACGGACGGCGCACCGTATTCCGGACTACGGCGATGATGATTTCCAGATCAAGACTCAGGATCAGGTTAATGAAATTGCAAAATCCATTTCTAAAACCGTATCACTCCTCATGATCATCGTAGCATCCATTTCTCTCGTCGTCGGCGGAATAGGCATTATGAATATCATGCTGGTTTCGGTGACGGAGCGAACACGCGAAATCGGTATTCGAATGGCGATCGGCGCAACGGAACAGGATATTCTCCTTCAATTTCTGGTCGAAGCGATCGTACTGAGTCTCATGGGCGGATTGATCGGATTAACGCTGGGAATCATAACTGGGCAGATGGTCGAGACCTTCACCAGCTGGTCAGTTTCCATCAGCGCGTCATCTATATTTATTTCAATGGGATTTGCGGCGGCTATTGGTATTTTTTTCGGATTCTATCCGGCAAGAAAAGCAGCGTCGCTCAATCCGATCGAGGCGTTGCGTTACGAATGACGATCTGAGACAGCCGGATTTTCCTGCTCCAATCGTTTTTTCAGTTGGGCCGCATCGAGCTTATGTTTAAAAGCTTTTCTCCCGTTGATCCGTATAACAGGAATATCGTATCGGTACTTTTCGAAATACTCCCGGTTCTCCTCGATATTAATCTCGACAATCTCCAAATCAAAATACTTCTTTGCGTTTATAAGAACTTCCTTTGCATCATCGCACAGGTGGCACTGAGGTTTTGAAAAAATCTCTATTACAATTTTTCTTGAATGATTTGAGGGCTCCTTCATATAGGCGCTATTCGTTAATGGTTATGGGCAATACACGTTCAATGGACTCTCGCGCAATCATGTCGGTAATCTGCAGATATAGATCATATGTACCCGCCGGAATATCGCTCAGATTGAGGCCGAAGTAATAACGTTCATCGCGCGCATAACTTGTGACTTCAAATGAAGAACCGATCTGTCCCTGCTTTTTCTCATTGAGCAGGTTTTCGATCACGGCTGCAATTCCGGATCTGCCTCGGGGCTGAATTCGTGTACTGACTTTATACCGGCCCCGCGATTCATTGTTCAGTAAAAGATTATATACTTCAAAATACAGGTAAAGATTGTCGCTTCTTGAAAAAATACCGGCGAAATTTGGAATGATCTTTATTTCTTGGTCTTCAGTTATACGCGAAGCCACGATGACGTCGCTGAGCATGAGCCGGTCACCGGAATAGTCCACAATTCGTGTGCTGTCGCGGGACACAGCGCTGCGCCTGTCCCCCAATGTCATAATCTCAAAAGAATACCGTTGAGCGGAAGCTTGGGTTGGCAGTTGATTCAGCTCGATATAACTCACGAAGGATTGTTCCGTAGTATCCTGGCGCCCAAGTCTGAGCCTCTTGCGCGATTCGTGGACAATATTTGCCCGTGAATCAAGAAAGAACAATCCGCATTCTGCTTCCACATCCATCGCGAGCACTGCAAATTCCGGTTCAATACCCTGAATATAAGTCTGAAAATAAGCTTTTGCGCGGGTACTTCCCTGTGACCCTTTGAACTGATACAATCGGCTCTGCATCTCAAAAGTTTTTTCGCGCGGCAAGGCATACATTTCCTCCTGTGTGTTATATGCAGAGCGGGACGCAATAAAAGATTTTTGATCCATCAGGAATTGTCCGCTGGCATATTCATCGTCAAAAGTAAATGAGAATTCCGGATACGCCCATATTTCAGCGCCGCCAAGTTTTTTCTCATCGGGCTGGGTTTTGTACGACAGCACGGGTTTACCGTATCGAATATAGATCATACCCCGGTCGGTTTTCCATCCGGCTATATTCATTCGGGGGACGCCAAATCGCAGATTGGCATACGTCATGCGGTTATAATGCTCCAAAAGTCTTTCATTAAAAGAAGTGAGATACAGAGGATCTTTGTTATTCCAAAACGATTTCTGAAATTGCGCAGCTTCAGAAGGAGCCACAGCGCCGTTCAGATACTGTTTAAGATCTTTGGGCAAAACGATATAACCAATGTGATTAAAAGCTGACAATTCCTCCTCGGACATAAAATTCATCGCCATTTGATAATATTCCTGCGACTTTTCGTACTGCGC
>JAEUSK010000032.1 GCA_016787925.1 bacterium
TATGCCGGTATTAACCGCATTTGAGAACGTGGAACTCCCGCTTCACCTCACAAATTTATCAAAGAAGAAACGCAAAGAGCACGTCGAACGTGTTCTGGACATTGTTGGTCTGGCCGACCGTATGTCTCATTCTCCGAATCAATTATCCGGCGGACAGCAGCAGCGTGTAGCCATTGCGCGCGCGATCGTGACCGACCCGAAGATTATCGTGGCGGATGAACCAACGGGAGATCTTGACCGCCATTCCGCCGACGAGATCATGACGCTTTTGGATCGGTTGAATAAGGAATTGGGTAAAACCATTATCATGGTGACTCATGATCCTCACGCCGCAGAAAAAGCGCATACTAAAAGGCATCTCGATAAGGGTTCATTGGAGTAAATTGTAAAAAAAAGTTGTAAGTTTTTTGAAATTACATACACTCATTACGTAAAGGTAACCTAAAACGTAAGGAGGAAATTATGTATAAGAGATGGTTTACAGCGGCTGCAATTATTGCCCTACTGCAGGGCGGATGCAAAGAAAATGACACAAAAGAGCCATATTATGGAGATTATTGCGACACCTCAACATGTTTTGTGCAAGGGAATAATTGGAAAATGGCCGTTTCAACTAATGGCATATTGGGTTATGATCAACCAGACATAGACCATGATATGAATAATGCGGGTGGAATATTTAAGTCTTACAGTACCATTTTTGCCAGCGGCTTATTTGTTGGTGCAACAAAAAATGGAATTCCTTCAGTCACCATGGCTCGCTTTTCCAGCGAATTCTCTCAAGGCAGAATTGTCAATTCATCCCCGGCCGCCATTCAGAATTTGACCTATTCAGATAATATGCTGGATGTCGTCTACATCGTTGATCAGAGCCGTAATGGCTATAGCTGGGATCACTGGCCGATTTGGGCCGGCGCTCCTGAAACAGGAGGCCAACCTCAAGTCCTATCTGCTGAAGACAGCTGGGTTGTATTCCATGATGCCGATTCGGCCGGACATGCCGCCGATGAATCCACCGAGGTGAATCCGATCCTAGGCCTTGAAGTTCAGCAAAGCACTTATTCATTTACCGGCGCAACTCTTGAAGATGCCGTATTTGTCCGCTGGAGAATAACTAATAAGAGTAATATCAATTATACAGATCTGCACGTCGGTTTATGGTGTGACGCCGATGTTATTAATGCAAGCGATGATCTGGCCGGGTCGGACACATCCAGAAACATGATTTATGTTTATAACAAAATGGACATAGTTTCACAGAACATATCTGTCGGCCTGATACCGTTGTATACTTCGGATGGCGGCCTTACCGTTACGCCGGCGGCGATGATCGAATATCTAAAGAGTGTGGACGAATCAAGGCCTGACAATGAACAATTCAATCTGATGAAAGGGCTCAATGGAAATGGTGACGTTAGATCGAATGCTGCGCTCAATCGCCCGACATTTGATTTTCCGGGAGACCCTGTATTGAATACAGGGATCGTTGATACGACGGCATTAGATAAACGAATACTGGTCAGCGTCGGCCCCGCCGTTCTGAACTCCGGACAGACCAAGGAATTTGTATTTGCCATCATCGGAAGCCAGGGAAGCGACCGGCTCAATTCGATTGTCAACCTTCGAAGTACGGCGGATGCGTTAAGGCAGGTTTTTGTATCACAAATTGCGGCGCAAATTGGTTTATAGAGATATACGGTACTAAATTAAGGAATGATTATGTTACCAAAACTCGTTATGAAAAACGCCTTGCGGCACAAATTCCGCACGACGCTGACGATTCTTGGAATCGCCATCGCTGTCGGCGCTTTCGGTCTCTTGCGTACGGTGATCACGTCGTGGTATGCCGCCGTCGAAGCTACGGCCACTGACCGGCTCATCACGCGCCATGCAGTTTCCTTCATTTTTCCGCTGCCGTACAGTTACGGCGATAAAATCGCCAAGGCGCAAGGCGTGGAGAAAGTAACGTATTTCAATTGGTTTCAGGGAGTGTATAAGGATAAATCGGAATTCTTTCCCCGCATGGCCTGTGATCCGCAGACGATCTTTGACGTGTATCCGGAATTCATCGTGACGCCTGAAGAAAAAGAAGCATTCCAAAAAGAGCGTAATGCATGCGTGTTGGGGCAGGATATCGCGAAAAAATACAATCTCAAAGTTGGCGACGTCATGAGCATCGAAGGAGATATTTATCCCGGGAAATGGGATTTCGTGATTCGCGCGATCTACAAGCCGAGAAGCGAAGCGGTCGACGGAACACAAATGTTTTTCCATTGGCAATATCTCGATGAGCGGATGAAGGAGGATATGCCCACGCGCGCCGGGTACATAGGCTGGTATGCTTCCAAAATTAGTAATCCGGACCAGGCCGCGCCAATTTCAGAATACGTCGACGGTTTATTTGCCAATTCAAGCGCTGAGACAAAAACAGAAACCGAACGTGCGTTTAATCAGGGATTTATCGGCGCTTATAGCGCGATCATTACAGGGATCAACATTATGGCATTTATGATCATCGGAGTGATTCTCATGGTTCTGACCAATACGATGGTCATGTCGGCTCGCGAGAGGAGCCGCGAGTACGCCGTCATGAAAACGCTTGGTTTTACAGGAAAACACATCCTGGGCGTCGTGTCGGGCGAATCCATTTTTATTTCTATTCTCGGAGGCGCGGCGGGTTACGGACTGACATTGCTTTTTGTCGGAGCGTTTGCGATTGTGGTGCCAAAAAACTTCTTCCCCGTATTTATTCTGGAACCCGTAACGATAATGCAGGAATTCGGATTTGCGATTCTGGTTGGTGTGATCGCGGGAATCATTCCGGTGGTTCAGGCCGTACGAATTAAAATTGTCGATGGATTACGATATGCAGGCTAATAAGGAGAGTCTATGGAAAAAATCTTGAATTTTTTTAAACCGCAGGTTCCGTTCAAATACATAACCAGCGGTTTCCGCAGCCGAAGGCTAACCACGGCTATTACGATCGGCGGCATCGCTTTGGTGGTGTGGGTATACACAGCGGTTCTGATGATGTCCTACGGCGTAGAAAAGACATTATCGAGCAACAGTTCCGACCGTAATGCCGTGATTGCGCGTAAATCGTCGCAAGGCGAAATCTCCAGTATTATCAACGGCGATGCGGTGAATGTGATCAAAACGCTTCCTCAGATCGCCAAAAATGAATCCGGCAGGCAAATTCTGTCTGCAGAAGTCGTAACGGTTATCAATTTGAACGTTGTTGGCGGGGGTTTGAGTAATATGACCGTACGAGGCGTGGACCCGGCCGCATTCGAATTGCGTCCTTATATCCAATTAGCAGATGGCCGTATGTTCAATACCGGTTCACAGGAAATTATTGTGGGAAAAGCGGTCACAAAAAGATTCTTGGGTGCAAAGCTGGGCGAAAAGATCAAGTTTGCCAATGACGAGTGGACCATCGTAGGCATTATGGATGCCAAGGGGAGCTCCTTTGAATCGGAGATATGGGGGGACGGAACGCAACTTCAGGCTGCATTTAACCGCGGCAACAGCGTCTCCACGATGACGGTTCAGATGGCGGACGGCGTTACGATAGAACAATTCGAAACAGCGTTTGAGGGAGACCGCAGGATCAATATGTTTGAACCAAAAACGGAAATCAAATTTTATCAGGAACAATCAGAAGCGCTTGCAACTTTTATTGCGGTATTAGGAACAGCCATTACAATTATTTTTAGTATGGGTGCCATTATTGGGGCTGTCATTACGATGTACACCGCCGTCGCCACGCGCACCACGGAGATCGGCACATTGAGGGCTCTGGGATTTCGGCGGCGCAGCGTCTTGGCGAGTTTCCTATTCGAGACGCTCTTTATTTCAGCAACGGGGGGCATCGTCGGGATCGCACTTGCGTCTCTGCTCCAGTTTTTGACCATCTCCACAATGAATTTTAATTCTTTTTCAGAGTTAACTTTTTCATTTGCCATCTCACAAGACATTGTTATTAACGCAATGATGTTTGCGCTGATCATGGGTTTTCTGGGTGGTTTATTCCCATCCGTACGTGCAGCGCGATTAAATATTGTTGATTCGCTGAGAAATGCGTAAAACGCATTTCTGGAAATAAGTGATTGCAGGCTAAAACCGGGCTTCAAAGTCCGGTTTTTATTTTTAGTAAAAAGAGGGCTTCTGCTTTGAAGTCATATCTCTTCAAAGCAGAAGTGGAGGAGTATGAGGAAATAACAGAAGATTCTATTTCTTGTGCGGAGGAAAAATTTTCAATGGTAATGACGGGCCGTAACCCGATATCGGGCGTTTAGGAAGTTTTTTTTCAGGAGCCGGTTCTGAATTCGTCATGACCGGGTTAACCGGCACTTTGGGACCGTAGAGTTTGTTTCTCATAATTTGTTACTCCCGGATTTTACAGCTGACTTCCCGATTTGTGACTCATTTTTTTCTTTGTTTGGCATTACCATTATATCCGATGTTTCCAATTTAGTCTTATCTATCTTTTCCTGCGGTGACATTTCTAATTTTACCGTGAAAGAAGTTGCGGCATAGTTGCTTATCGCAATTTCTGTGATCTTATTTTGTTTATTCCGTTTCATATAGTTGCTCAGTTGAATTATCTACTAATAGGAATATGCAGAAATAATGCCAATTCTGACCAGTATGTCCTTAAGACAGAAACAACTGTTAAAACTATATTTAATGAGATTGAGTAACTGTAGGTAAACTGAAAATAGGGGTAAAAAACGGATAGTGTGTCGAAGATTCACATAGACGCAAGAATTTCCGGCAAGGTAAAGAAATGCTGCCCCGGTAGATTTGGTTCCTATTCCGGGGCAGATTTAAGATTATTTCATGTAGGTAGCGCCTTCAGCAGAGTATTTTTGGACTTTGTTTTTAACTGGCTTGACAGTTCTTAAATAAGCGTAAATTGCGCCAAGATCTTCTTCGGTCATTCCTGCGTATTGCGTCCACGGCATCAGCGTATTAAAATGTCCTTCATCAAAAGGCGGTTTAAATACGATCTGCTTGGCAGCATCATTGTCAAATGTCTTGAACCGATTGATAAATTGTTCCTTTGTCCAGGATCCGATACCCGTTTCTATGTCAGGCGTGATATTGGTCGTACGGATAGTTCCCCATGGCATAACAAATTTGAATCCTCCTGCGAAATCCATGCCCGGTATTGGAGCGCCTTTTTCCTTCGGCGTATGGCACTCACCGCAGGAGGCGAGAGTAATCATGTATTTTCCATAGGCGACCGTGTCTGTTTTTTCGGGACGGGTGGTAAATTCGGCAGGCTTGGGAATCGAACGAACAATGAGGTTTAGTGGGAAATTGAGCTTTGTTTCCTTAACTTGATTTTCGATTGGTTTCAAGGTCTTGATATAAGCGATGATGGAATAAATGTCTTCT
Organism: bacterium; assembly: GCA_016787925.1. GTDB lineage: Bacteria > CLD3 > CLD3 > SB21 > SB21 > SB21. The sequence continues at coordinate 5,404 of JAEUSK010000032.1, forward strand.
TTATCGGATATCCGGAAATTTGGATACGGCATCAGCGGGAAGAGCGCGTCGCCGGATTTGGTTACGCCTGTTGTGATGGCGTGAAAAATATCTGCGTCAGACCATCCTTTGATTCCCGTATTAGCCGGCGTGATATTTTTAGAATAGATATTACCGGGGAAACCCATATCTTCGGAGAACAATTCACCTCCTATGCCAAACGTTCCTGGCGTCAACGGGCCTGCGTAATATTCCCAATTTCTATGCGAGTGGCAATCGATACACATTGCAACGTGATTCGAAAGGTATTCCCCCCGTTGAATTCGTTCCGGCGTCGATTCAATCGTAATATTTTCAATGGGTCCGGCATTGGGGAGTTGTGTGTTTATGTAGACGAGTCCGCCGATAATAAATAGAAGTACAAGTCCAATTATTCCGACAAGTATTTTGAGAAATATTTTCATAGAAACAACTCCCGTTTAGTTTAAAATATTTTTAGTCATTACCAACCATTGCTTCAGCTTCTATTTCCACAAGCATATCCGGATGAATAAGCCTGCTGATCTCGATCATACTGGTTGCCGGCCGAATTGCACCAAAAAATTCGCCGTGCGCTTTTCCGATCTTTTCCCAGTCGTCGATATTCAGAACGTAGATTCGCGTACGAACCACATCCTGCAAAGATCCGCCGGCCTTCATCAAAGCCGATTCGATATTTTTTAAAGTCTGGATGGCTTGCGCATACGGATCGCCGGCACCGACCACATCGCCTTTTTCGTTGGTCGCCGTTGTTCCGGAAACGTAAATGGTGCTTCCGATTCTTACCGCGCGTGAATAACCCACAATGGGTTCCCACGGCGTGCCGGAAGAAATATTCCTTCGCTTGGAGTTCATAAAACAGTCAAATGTAACAAACCTGATATATGAAAGATATATAGGTTTTGCTTTATAGACAATATTAATTTTTTTTGATTTGAGACTAAAGATTTAGTATGTTTAGCTATTGGAAGGCGCCTTTATACACGTTCTTGAAAAGTACGTATGCCAATTACTGACAAACCAAATGAGCGGATTTTAGTTGTCGATGACAGCAAGGTGCAGTTATTTGCCATGGGCAAAATGCTGGAAAAAGAGGGTTATATCGTCGAAACCGCGAGCGAACCGCTTATAGCCAAAGCCCTCTTAGAAAAGGGCGAATACGACCTCTTGTTATGTGACCTCATCATGCCGGACATGGACGGAATAGCTATGCTGAAATTTTCAAAGTCAGCGAGGCCGACCATGCCGGTAGTCATCATGACAGCATTTGGAGACCGCGAATCCGCCATTGAAGCGCTTAAGGACGGCGCAGAAGATTATATATTCAAAGCAAGCGGTGAAAGAGAACGCGACGAATTTCTTATCCGCATTCGCCGCACGCTGGAAAAATCAAAACTCCAAAAGAAGATTCTTGCCTACCAGAACAGCCTTGAACACATGGTGGATGAGCGCACACAAGAACTCAAAGAAACGCAGGAAAAACTTATTCAATCCGAGCGTCTTCGTTCTCTTGGAGTGATCACGACAGGGGTTGCTCATGATTTTAATAATATTTTAGGAGTCATATTAGGGCGAACACAAATGCTGATTCGAAAAATGAAAAGCTCGGAAATAGTCGATGATTTGCTCATCATAGAAAAATCGGCATTAAAGGGTTCGTCGACGATCAAACGTATGCAGGATTATACGCGTATTCGAAAAGATGAAACGTTTGTGCCGGTGCAGATGAACGAGATTATCGACGAGGTGATAGAGATCACGAAGACGCGCTGGAAGGATGAAGCTGAAAATATGGGAATATCTATCGCAGTAGAAAAAATATGCGATGACGTTCCATACGTTACCGGGAACGCTTCTGAATTGAAGGACGTTCTCATAAACGTCCTGTTTAATGCTTTTGATTCCATGGTGTCGGGCGGCAAAGTGACTGTAAAAACCTATTTGGAGCACGTTCACGATGAACAGTGGGTGACCACGGAGGTTAGCGATACGGGCTGCGGCATTGCGGAAAATATTCAATCGAAAATATTCGATCCTTTTTTCACGACTAAATCGGATCACGGAACCGGATTAGGCATGAGCACCGCGTACGGAATCATACAGCGGCATAAAGGCGAGATCACGTTTAAGAGTAAGGAAAAAGAAGGTACGACTTTCTATATCAGACTGATGGCTGCGCTTTTTGTTCATCAGGTCATGCCCGAAAATCCGATAGTGAAGTCCTCACACGATTCAGCACGTCAATTTGCAATCCTTGTTGTGGACGACGATGAAGCCGTTCGCTCCACACTCGCAGAAATGCTCGAGATTCAGGGTCATGATGTATCGATGGCGTCGTCGGGACCTGAGGCCATTCGTATGGTCATGCAGAGACATTATGAAATTATTTTTACGGACCTCGGCATGCCGGGAATGTCGGGCTGGGAACTTTCTCAGGAGATCAGGCAGCGTTCACCGCAAACGCATGTTGTCATGATTACAGGGTGGGGAACTCAGTTGGATCATCAGAAAGCCGCAGAAAGTAACGTAAAAAAGATTCTGCCTAAACCTGTCTCATATGATGAGATCATTCACGCGGTCAATGATTATATTGAAACACTTTAATTCTATTCATGGAATTACTTAACCTGTGCCCAGATAATTTTTCCGCTTTTGTCTACGTAAGCCATCCGGCCATCTGCGAGAACGCGCGCAACAGGCCCTGAAGAATCAGACGCTTTTTCAAATTGACATTTAATGAGGACTTTGCCGTTCTTATCAATGTAACCCCATTTGCCGGAGACTCTGACGCGCGCTAATCCATCCGAAAAGTCATTGGCATTATCAAACGTTGAATTAATGACCCATATTCCTTTCTTATTGATATAACCTATTTTTCCGTTCGCCACTACGCACGCCAATCCTTCCGAAAAAGAACCGACGGACTGAAATTGAGGTTTGACTGTAAACGCTCCGTTTTTATCAATAAATCCCCACTTACCGGCAGACTTGACTCGCGCTAAACCGTCTCGGAAAGGATATGCATCTTCAAATTGAGGATTGATCGCATAACGGCCGGTTTTATCGATATAACCCCATTTACCCTCTATTTTGGCGCAGGCCAGACCTTCCGAAAATCCTGATGCCTTGTCAAACTGCCCATTGATTACTTGCTTGCCGTTTTTATCAAAATATCCCGATTTGCCATTGATCTCAACTCTGACCATACCTTCTGAATACGTATCTGCTTTATTGAATTGCGGATTGACAACGTATTTTCCGGATTTGTCAACATAACCAAATTTTCCGCCTATCTTGACCCGCGCGAGTCCTTCCGAAAATGAAGCCGCATGATCGAATTGTGCCGAAATGACAAAGCGGCCGTTTTTGTCAATAAACCCCCACTTGCCTTTGGTTTTAACGCAGGCAAGATCTTCTTCGAATGACGCGGCATCATCAAATTGAGGATTGATCTGATATTGTCCCGCTCTGTCCGTAAAGCCGTAGCGGTCACACAATCGAACCAATGCAAGGTCTTGTGAAAAGGAGTTGGCGTCATCGAACTGAGGTGCAATGACCGTTTTTCCGTATGTGTCAATGTATCCCCATAAATTATCTTGTTTAATAAGGTGAAGTTGGTTTTGAGTTTCAGCAGGCTGCGGCACAATACAAGAAAACGCGGTTAACAGGCAAAATGCCATTGTACATATCTTCATAGATCACTCCCGGTTTTGAAAATGTCAATTGATATGAATAAAAAAAGAATCACAAAAAGTTGAAATTCATCAATTATAATCTGTAATCAACAACATGATTCAATACTGAATCTGTTGATTTCCCGTCATGCTTCCAGAAGCTAGGCAAGACTTGTGCAGGCGCTCTTCTATTTTTAATTATTCTGTGTTGAAATATCTATGAATTAAAAACTGCTTCCGGTCACAACGTTGTAATGTTGGACGCGAATATCTTCACTGGTCGCGGATGAATCGCCGTGGCCTAACTGCATTTTCCATTGGAAGAGTTCGGTGAACATCGGCTTTGTTCTTGCGAGCAGCTGCTGGAATAGTCCGCCCGCTTCGTAATTTTCCGCATCCTTGGCGGAATTCCAAATGGTAATGGATATGAACTCGTTGACTTCTTTTAGGTTTTCCGTAAGAAAAGCGTAACCGCAGCCGGGTACACTCAGCAGCGCGGGAATGATTTCGTTTTTGTAGATTTCTTTGAATTGCTCAACTTTATCCGGGCGGATTTTTAATGAAAGAAGGCGAACGTGTTTTGGATGCGTTTGCTCGGAAATAGAAATCTTTTCAGATGACGCCGTTGAAATGGTATAGGATTCGACGACGGGCTCTTCCGTCACTGCAGTATACTCGAGCGTGAGGTCTTTTGATAATTGTATTTTCCACTCGGAAGAATCGGCAAGTACCGGCTGAAGGTCTTTGAGTACGCGTTTATAAAGTCCGCTTTCCACGTAGGCGTCGACGTGTTCTTTAGACTCCCATAACGTCATCGATATGTACTCGTGTGGATGAGACTCACTCTTGATCAGGGACGCATAGATGCACCCGAGAGTATTCTGTAAAACGGAGTGAACTTTCTCACGGTACACGTCATTAATGACGGCTTCTGCTTCGGGCTTGACTTTTGCTTGAACGAGTCGCATGAACATAAGCAGCACTCCTTTCCAGTATTTAAGAAAAATTCAGAGCGGTATCAATAGTTTATCGGACACTTTTTGATGTATGTGATGTTTCTGCTTTTTTTATTCCATGGGTATATTATAGACTATTACATAGAAATTAGACTGTTCGATCACCACTTTTCCTAATTGTAATCAAATGCTAATTTGATTCACGAATAGTCTTGATTTCGTCCTCCATGCCGGTCAGCTGCCAGCGAATTAATGAGACCGGGATCATGCCTGTATCATACATTTCGTCAAAAAAGTTGCTTAGGCGAAAACTATCTTTCAATTGCCTTCCTCGATCCATTACGAGTCGTTCTATAAGATATTTACCGGTTACATAACCGGGACCGTAACCCGGCTGGCGTAAATACAGGTGCTGCTCGCCCGCAACCAACCCTACGTCACCTGTCCAACCGGCCGGCGTCCATTTTATCTGATACTCTCTGGCCTGCTCAAGTGTGATCTCGTTGGCATGGGCGTAAAGTGAGGCGAGTCCACGGGCGCACCGCTGCGCGAGCATGATCCAGACCAACTCTCGCACGCGTGGATTGTCGTCGTACAAGCCTGCATGCATGAACATTTCTTCGACGCCCGTGGCCAATCCTTCCGAGCGGCTTAGCCACATATTAAACGGTAATGCGTCGCGGCGAATAAGGCTTGGATGGGGTTCTTCAGCCATACGGGCAAGGTCGAACCAATGAGTCGCATGTGTGTAAAGCACGGCCGGTTCATAGTGAATGACCATCTGAAAAAAATTTCTTTTTTCTTCCGGTTGAAATGAGCCGATATGTTTTCGTAATGCCGGTTCCATATAATCTTTTACAGGAAGAATCTCTTTTTCTTTCAGGAACTTCATTAAATTTTTGATTGATTGATCCGCATGGCGATTAAACTCCTGCGGACTCGAGATCGCCTTGAGCTGTGGTAAGTTTCTGTTATGTTGCCGCTCCAGCTGAATTGAGGAATAAGCACGTGCCAATTCACGCCTTAGAAGCGCAACCTCCTCATCCCACGAAAGAGGAACCAGCAGCACATGACGAAGGTACCATGTGTAATTATCTTTGCCGATGCCGGATGGGCCGTTTTTTAAAGGGGCCTGTTGTTCGAGCCATTCCGCAAAATTCAAGGTTGCTGATTTTGCTTTGCTCAACGCATCCTGAAATTCTATCCCCGCCTTTGTTGTTTTTTTTGCCAGGTCGTCCAGATCAGCTATCTGATCGCGAATGCTCTTGATGCCGGCGATCCAGAGATCGCATGCGTTGCCGGTCAGATTGGTTCGCGCCTGTTCAAGAAACGGCGGAATAATCTTTAATTGCGCAGCGAGTTTTTTTTCATTGTCCGGCGAGAGAGGGAAGTTGTACGTCCAAAGCTCTATCGCGGCATGACAAACCGGCCCTTCATGCGACGGCGTATCGCTTTGTTCGCTCCAAACCAACGCATAGTACGCAGGATCGCGCGCCCATGGCTGCAATATTCTTAAATTAAAATCCAGACCGTTCATCTCAGCGCGAACTAATTCATAATCGATTTTCTGCTCAAGAAGCCATCGGCTTGTATCGATAGCTGCAAGACGGGTCTGATATTCGGATAAGCGCCGGCGAATTTTTGTTGTAGTTTCTATCGAAAAATCGGGAACGCCTTTTGATGTGACGGGCTGTTCCAGTACGCGAAGTTCCATAAATAAATTGATAAGATCGTTATATGCTGCGGTCGCGGCGTCATGCTCGCCGGCCTGCGCAACATTGGCAGTGAACAGCATTGAGAATAAACAAATGCTTATTATTCGAGTTAGAACGTTCGCGATACACGCCATAATTCATTTCCTTTCACCTGGTATTGCTCATTTAATTTCATAAAAAGTCTAATCAAATCATTTCGACTCCTTTTGTAACCGGTACCAAAACATTCTCATAGAAATAGGAGGCAGCGGCTGGGCCTCAAAGGCCCTTACGAACGCAAGATGATTGCCATCCGGAGAAATATCAAAATCAACCGTCGTTAGCGGAACTGTGAACAATATCTTTCTTGACACATTTGAAACAACGTCATTAGCATAGGACCATGAAACTTGAATGACGGAACGGTCATTCGAAATATAAAACAATTCCGATGAGCTGGGGCCCCAGCTAGGCCTGAATGCGCCGGTCTCTGACAGTTTCCAGGATTGGCCATTCTTACTGTTAAAGGATGTGATATACAATTCGTAATCGCCGCTTTCATTGGACGTGTAGGAAACCCATTTTCCATCAGGCGAAAATCGCGCCTCTCCTTCATCAAATTGGGAGGAAAGAAAAGGATGTAAAGTCTCACGTTTCTCCGAATCAATCCATGCTATGTCAGAGTTATTTAATCCGGCGTTGATTTTTCTGACCAAAATGTATTTGCCGTCTCTTGACCAATCGGACGTTTGTAAAAAATCATCTGACTTGAAAAAGAGATTTACTTCGAATGTCCTGTCCACCGAGACTTCGTATATTCCTTTTTTCCCGAACATATAGTACACTACTCTGGATCCGTCCGGCGACCATTGAGGCCCAAATTCTCCATCTTTCCCGTTCGTTAATCTGGTTTTGCCGCCGGTGCGAAGATCGTAGGTCCACAGATTACTCTTACGTGATTTGAGATCGTATAGCCATACGCCAAGTTTATTCCCGTTTGGAGAAAACCTGGGATCCCTTTGTTCGTCGTTGGTGCCCAAGGTCTGTAACAATTTCCCTTCTTTATTGAAGACAAGAATAGGCGCGCCCGACACCAGTTTTCCGGTTTGGGAAACTAATATTCCGTTGGCCGAGGCAGAATACATGGCCAGATTCCATGAAATATCATTGATCACATTGGTTTCGAGAACGAATGGCTCTCCGACCACAGTTAACTTTTCATAATCAAACCGCTGAGCCAGTAATGTTTGTTCGCGAATAAATAGAATATGATCATTGGCGTAGACTGCATTTGAAGAAGAGCGAATGATCATTTTTTTTACGGTTCCGTCCAACGAACCGGCGTAGATGGCATCGCCCTCGGCTTCTCCTGATTCGCTGACCGTTCTGCTCAAAAACAGAAAGTGCTTTCCATCTGGAAGAAAATAAGGCCAACGGTGGGATCCTTCCTTTAGAGCCGAATCGAGAGTAGTAACAGGCACAGGATGACCTCCATTTGCAGAAACCAAATAGATCGGGGCCTGGTAGTCATTCGTAAATATGATTTCATTATTGGTATTCCAACTTCCGCCGCGTGCGTTGGCTGAAATACATATGGTAACGGGGGAACCGCCGATGAGATCCGTTTTTCTCAGTTTCAAGTTTTGGAAAAACCCAATATTCTTTCCATCGGGTGACCAAAAAGGATGGATTGATCCTTCTGTTTTCGGCAGCCGAATAATTTTTCGATCTTCCAAAGAGTACACAAGAATTTGCGAATTGGAGGCGTCTATAAAAGCGATGTGTTGTCCATCCGGTGAAATAAGCGGCGGTGATCCGCCGCCAAAAAATAGCGCATGGATGGAGTCAGGAAGAATTATAGACGAACTTATCGAAGCTTGAATTCCTTTTTCTGTCGTAGGTTTTAATAGGAGCATTCCAAGAATTACGATTAGAAAAACTCCAGCAACTGCCCAAGGAATATATCGCATTGCAGATCTGTTTTCTGAGTTTGGCGCAGCAGATTTAATGGTTGACGTCATCGCCGGACGGATCATACTGACTCTGGATCTGGAAGATTCCCGTTTGAATCTCTTTAGGTCGATGGCGATCTGTTTCACCGATTGAGTCCGTTCATTCGGATCCTTCTCCATACATTCTAATATGATCGCATCCAGTTCAGGGCTTATGTCCGGTTTGATCGAAGACATCGGCGGCGGATCGACGTTGACGATCTCATACATTAAAGCCGTTTCATGAACACCACGGAAGGGAAGTTGGCCTGTGAATAATTCATAGAGTAATACACCGAGCGAGAATATATCCGAGCGGTGATCGGCGTCTTGGCCTTGAACCTGTTCCGGTGACATATAGCCGGCTGTTCCCACCGTACTGCCTTCTTTAGTCAATCTTGAGACGCCTCGGAGTTTTGCTAATCCGAAATCCATGATCTGGGCGATACCGTCTTTACGGATCATGATATTATCCGGCTTGATGTCTCTGTGAACAATACCTTTCTCATGGGCTACGGCAAGGCCTTCTGCGAGTTGAATTCCGATATCAATAGCTTGTTTGAAACTGATGGTACTTTTCTTTTCGTTCAGAGTCTGTCCTTCAACCAGTTCCATCACGATGAACATTTGTTTATCGTGTTCTTCGATACCGTGAATCGTGCAGATATTCGGATGATTGAGAGCCGAAGCGGCTTTAGCTTCCTGCAGAAATCTTGCACGATCTTGCTCGGAATTAGACAATCGTTCCGGCAAAAATTTCAGAGCGACAAATCTATCGAGATTCAGGTCCTGGGCTTTGTACACCACGCCCATGCCTCCTTCGCCGACCTTGTCAATTATTTTGTAATGAGAGATGGTGCTTCCAATCATGACTACTTGTCCTTCGCGTTATAGTGGCTCGGTGGACGGGTCCGCCTTCGCCGATTTTTCAAGGATCTCATCGTGAGAAACTTTTTGTTCGATCAAGTAGTTATTTTCCTTTCATAAGCTCTACATAGCCGGGCTCGTAGCGTATTGCGTCAAAATCAGGATCGGTTTTGATCCATTCATAGTCTTCCAGCCCTGCAACGATCGATTTTTTCAAAGCATCCACCGCAGCTTCTTTATGACCTAATCGTGAATAAGCACATGCCGCATTATAGAACATTAAAGGATCGTCGGGACTCAATTCGATGGCTTTCGCGGTTTGTTCCAGAGCCTCTTGTGTTCTCCCGACTACGGCAAGTTGGGTAGCGTAATGAATATGGGATCGAGCGTCGTCAGGATGTTTCGAAAGATAGACCGGGAACAACTCCAACATCGTGTTGATGATGGATGCCATTTTTTCTTTATCGCCGAGACGTTCATAGGCCATCCGTAGTTCTCCGTACGCCGTATGAAAATCCGGATTGAGTTCAATTGTTTTTTTCAGAAGTTCTACAGTCTCAGTATCGCGGCTCATCACATGACAGATTCTGGCAAGGACCCAATAACCCGTGAAGATGTTCGGCCCGAGTTCGATCGCCTTTCGTGCCGCCGTCTCAGCTTCCTGGATAGATTTCTTGCTGAAATAAGCCATGGCCAGCGCTGCATACGCTTCGGCAACTGTAGAGTCGTACATCAACGCTTTCAGACTCGATTCGATCGCTTTATCCACCCATATTTCTTTTGTATCATAATCATAGTGAAGAGTCGCGTACGATTCTCCAAGTCCCGCGTAGGCGGCAGCATACCGCGTATCAAGTTCAATGGCTTTTTGGAACAGATGGATGGCAAACTGCAAACTGCTTTTTGTTCTGCGGTACAGAAATTCGCGCGCGCGCAAATAGCAATCGAATGCTTCGGCATTGACGGTCGACCGTTTGGTCAGGATGACCTTTTCGTTGGGGGAGAGTTTGATCAGCAGGGCATCAACAACCTGCTTCGAAACTTTTTCCTGAATGTCAAAAACATCTTCCATTTTGCCTTTGAACGATTCAGCCCAAAGCTGCCGCCCATTTTCAACATCGATGAACTGAACTGTTATCCGTAAATTATCTTGGAATTTACGTACGCTCCCTTCCAGCAAATACCGGATACCAAGTTCTCTTCCAATGGTCTTAATATCCTTGGCGGTGCTCTTGTACTGCATGGAATTGGTTCGAGAAATCACGTCAAAATCCTTCAGTTGCGAGAGACTGACGATCAGTTCATCCGTCAACCCGTCGCCGAAATATTCATTTTCTTTGTCTCCTCCGATCGTAGTGAAAGGTAGAACGGCAATCGCCATTTTTTTTGATGTATCTTGTTTTGATTCCAGACCGGCGCTGAGAGAGAATAATGCTTCGAGGAAATCATCGACACTTTGGAAACGTTTTTCCCGGTCTTTTTCAAGCATTTTCATAATAACGGCGTCGATCGATGCAGGGAGGCGCCGGTCGAGTTGGCTCGGCATGGGCGGATCCTGGTTGACCACGAGGTACATCAATCCCGCTTCATGTTCGGACTTGAACGGAAGATCGCCCGTAAGCAGCTCAAAAAAGAGAATGCCCAGGGACCACAGATCGGAGCGGTTATCCGCTTTCAGTCCCTGCGCTTGTTCCGGAGACATGTACGACAAAGTGCCCAGTGATGAACCGTCTTTGGTTACGGTGCCGTTGTTTCTGAATTTTGCCAGCCCAAAATCCATGATCTTCAACTGGCCCGATTTGGTCAGCATAATGTTTTCAGCTTTGATGTCCCGATGTATGATACTTTTGTCGTGCGCAACTTTCAGTCCTTGAGCGATCTCTTTTATCCATTCTATTGCCTGCTTCATCGGAGCGCCGGAACCCGTGTTCAAGGCAGCGAGGTAATCCTTTAGAGTTTGGCCGTCAATATATTCAAGTACGATAAACGCATTCTCATCTCGATCATCGATCTCATAAATCGAAAGGATGTTCGGATGATTTAAAGCGGCTGTCGCCTTAGCTTCCTGTATGAACCGGCCCCGGTCCTGTTCCGAACCGGCCATGCGCTGCGGCAAAAACTTCAGCGCCACGAATCGATCCAGTTTGGTGTCCTGCGCCTTATAGACGACGCCCATTCCGCCTTCCCCTAGCTTTTCAAGGATTTGATAATGAGAGATAGTGCTTCCAATCATGGCCTAACGTATCCTTTGTGTTATGGTGCTTCGGCGGACCGGCCCGCCTTCGCAGAGTTTCTTGAGAATTTTGTAATGAGAAATGGTTTCGTTGATCATATGTTTGTTATGCAAATTCCGCCAATAGGGTTTCAAAGTCCGGATCGCCTCGCAGTGAATCGAAATACGGATCGGTTTTGACCCAGTCGCGCACTACGTTTCCGCCGATCTGCAGAGATCTGCGCAAAGCGCTGAGCGTTTCAGTTTTCATATCCAGTCCCGTGTACGTACACGCGCAATTATAAAGAGCCAGCCCGTCATTGGTTGCGATCTCCATCACGCGCTGGATTGCCGCAAGCGCTTTTTCCTTATCCCCGAAACGCGCGTAGGGGATCGCCATGCGGCTCAGCGTTAACACATCGTCGGGATTTACTTGAAATTTTCTTGCCCCGATCTCAATGATCCTCCTCGCGGCATCGTTCGAAGCCTCCTCATTTCCCATCCGCCGAAACGTCATGTCAAGATGCATCCACGGCTCTTCACTGTAAGGCTTGATTTTCGCCGCTGCTTCGTAGAATTTAACCGCAGCTTCGTACTGACCGGTAATGTCGGAAATAATACCCATCCACCGTACGGCATCATAAGAATCAGGTTTGTTTTGAATAATTTTTTCCAGCGTTTTTTTCGCTTCGGTGAATCGTTTCTGATAAAGATACACCATGGCAATTCCGAATTGCGCTTCCTGCAAATCAGGTTGAAGACTCAGCGCTTTTTGATTCATTGTTATCGTTTTTCCGAGCCATTGCGGGTCGCCGTCATACCACAAATACATATTGGCGCACGCCTCTGCCAAAGCCGCATAGGCCAATGCAAAATTGGCATCGAGAGACAGGGCGTGTTCGAACATCTGAATGGCCTGTTCATTCATTTTTTTTCCGCGGGTATTCAAATACTCCCGGCCGCGCATGTAAAAATCATACGCGCGCAAGTCCACGGTTGGTTTGAGCGCATGCGGCAGTTTTTCCGAATCGGTAAATGAAACTTTTAATGCCTCGGCGATTTTTTGTGATACTTCATTCTGCAGATCAAAAATATCTTCCACGAGCCGGTCAAATCGGTCAGCCCAGACGTGAAAGCCGTTTCGGACATTGATCAACTGCGCCGTGATCCTGATCTTGCTGCCCGCCTTGCGGACGCTGCCTTCCAGAACGTAATTAACCCCAAGCGCATCGCCGACCTGGCGCGTATTCACTTCTTTATTACGAAAGGGGAGCACATCCGTTCGGGATATGACCTTTAACTGTTTGATCTTTGACAGGTCGGTAATGATGTCTTCCGTAATGCCTGCGCAAAAATAGTCGCTCTCCTTTTCCGAACTCATATTTTCAAAATACAGCACGGCGACGGATTTTTCCAAATGGTTGGCTGTCGAGTCGGAGGAAGTCTTTTTTAGACGGTCGGCTACTTCTTTGGCCGACGCGACTCTGTTCTTGCGGTCTTTTTGCAGCAGCTCTGAAAGCAAGTCCTGAATATGTTCCGGGATATCTTCGCGTATCCGCTGCACAGGTTGAGGATCTACATTGAGAACTTCGTACATGATGGCCGCCTCATGTTCGCCGCGAAACGGCAATTGCCCGGAAAACATTTCGTACAGCAGAACACCGAGCGACCAGAGATCGGTCTGGGCGTTGATTTCATCGCGCTGAAATTGTTCCGGTGACATGTACGCAATCGTCCCGATAGTCGTTCCTGTTTTTGTGAGCGTACTTCCTTTCAGTTTGGCTAATCCAAAATCCATGATCTTCACCTGCCCATTGGGCGTGATCATGATATTATCCGCTTTGATATCTCTATGAACGATCCCGCGTTCATGGGCTGCGCGCAGGCCTTCGGCAATCGCGATACCGTACTCGCAGCCCTGTTCGATGCTCA
>JAEUSK010000073.1 GCA_016787925.1 bacterium
ATTATTTCGTCGATCTGTACAGCTTTTTGAACGCGTTTGTGCCAACTTAAATCAGGGATATTTTGAATTGAAAAAAGCTTTTGAATGGGCGCTGAGAAAATTGCGGGCGATGTTCACGAAGTTAGGTTCATTCATTTTCGGAAATTACCAAGGTGAATACACAGATCAAAACAGAGGGCAGGACAGGCTTAATCGCGCCGCTATCACAGGTTCGTCGGGAATTATCGCGAACGGGATTACCATCGGTGTGTCACTCATTTCAATCCCAATTGCCGTAAATTACTTGGGTGCAAACCAGTACGGAGTATGGCTCACCATCAGCAGTCTTTTAAGCTGGCTGGCCATCAGCGATATGGGTTTTGGCGGGATGGCGCTGGTCAACAAGTTATCGGAGGCTAGAGGCAGCGACGACTATCGGATGGCCCGTGAACTTATCTCAACGTCCTTTGCCGGCTTATGCGCGATAAGCGCCATTTTGCTTCTAATGTTTGTAATATCCTTTCCGTTTGTGCCGTGGTCATCTGTTTTCAACGCGTCCGAATTTATCAGTGAGTACGAATTGCACCAAGCCATAGTTATCGCATTTATTTTGTTCGTCCTCATGTTTCCCACCAGTGTTCTCAACGCTGTATATCTCGGGTTCCAGGAAGGATATTATGCCAACGGATGGTCGATAGCGGGGAGTATTGTTTCATTGTTAGCTATCATAATGGCCGTCGCAGCAGATGGCGGATTATCTTTATTGATAGTTGCCATTTCCGGGTCACGGCTCGCGGTATTCGGTATTGCTCTTCTCCATCTCTTCTATGTGAAGCATCCTTCGATTCGACCAGATATTCGTATGGTAACCGGCCAGGCATTTTATCGCCTTTTTCCTTTGGGTTGGAAATACTTGTTCCAGCAGCTGGCCGGCGTTGTCATGTTCCAAAGTCAGCCCATGCTCATTACACATTATTTGGGTCCGGCATACGTTAGCATCTACATTATTGGTCAGAAAATACTCAGCCTTCCAGTCCAGTTGGTTCAGTTCTATACCTTTCCGCTTATTCCGGGATATGGCGAGGCGAAGATTCGCGGGGATTGGCGCTGGATCTGGTCTACTCTTCGAAAGTCATCTCTATTCAGCGGTGTATTTGTGCTGGCAACCATAATTCCCATTGCGTTTTTATGTCCGATCATCATAGAATATTGGGTCGGGGCATCTCTCGTTCCATCGCGGTTTTTCATTGTGTTTTTTTCATGTTATGTATTTATTAATGCACTTGTGACCCCGACGGCGGTTTTCTTTACGGGCATAGAGTGGGTCGGCTCTCAGGCTGTTATGGCTCTGCTCAACGGAAGCGTCACTATTGTCTTAGCTGTGATTCTCCTCCCGATTCTCGGCTTGAGCGGCATGGCATTGTCTATGGGTATTGGCTTATTGGCCGTTAACGGATCAGGGCAATGGCTGTTGTTGCGTTTTGCAAAAAAGAAATTTGTCAGAATGCCGTCACATTAATCTCAACCAAGAAAAAAAAATGACAAGCGAACATCCAAAGAATTACAGGCACAGGGTTGTCGTTAAGGCAGAGCGGGAGATCGCTTATGAATCGCCGGACCATCTCTACCCATGGGGCACAAAACGCGATAATAGCCGGAACAGAAGATTCAATCGAAAGCTGTATGCGCTCTACCCTGAGTTTAAGGATCCGATGAAAGTGCTGGATCTCGGATGTTCCGGCGGCGGATTTGTAAAAGACTGCATTGATGACGGATACCTTGCGGTGGGGCTCGAAGGAAGTGACTATTCTAAAATACACAAAAGAGCAGAATGGGCGCTGATTCCTGATTTTCTTTTCACTTGTGACATAACCCGTAAATTCGAAATATTCTTAGATACTGAAACGCGGCAAAGCCCCATTAAGTTCGATGTTGTAACGATGTGGGAAGTATTTGAACACATAGCGGATGCCGATATTGAAAAAGTTGCGCTGAATGTAAGAAATCACTTGAAAGACACCGGAATTTGGGTCGTCAGCATTTCACCTAATGACGAAGATTTTGAGGGAATAAAATTGCATTTATCCGTTCATCCGAAGGAATGGTGGATCGAAAAGCTGAAAAAGTATGGATTTATGCATATGGAATCATATGTGCAATATTTCAATACACAATTTATCCGCGGCCCGAAATATGGCGCTGAAGGAACCTTTCATCTTGTGCTGAGCCACAACCCGGCCAAAGCGCCGAAGATACCGAGGGAATCCTTTTTTAAGAGAATCATGGACCGCTGGATTGCATCCAAAGCTCAAAAATTTTTTAAGTTAATTGTTACCGGCGAAAAGTAAATGAGCCGCGCCGGTTCCGATCAATAGAATCCATATAATAAAAGGTGTTTAATGATTTGCCGCGTTTGTGATTCGACGGATTTAGAGTTAGCAATAGACCTCGGAAACCAGCCATGGTGTAATCATTTTTTGACCATTGATGAGGTCGGGAAAGAGCCGTTCTATCCTCTTCGGGTCGTATATTGTCATCAATGTTCCACAGCACAGCTGGACTACACTGTCAAAAAAGAAATCATGTTTGGCAACCATACGTATTTGTCCGGGATTACTAAGTCCTTAAGCGGCCACTTCAAGGCGGTAGCAGAACAAGTGGATTCCGCTTTTTTTAAGG
>JAEUSK010000079.1 GCA_016787925.1 bacterium
TTTCTCAAAGATGGAATCATAGAAGTGCTTAGCCAGGGGCAAGGAGTGTTTGATGATAGAAAACAAATTGCGTCATTTTTGAATTTACCGGAAGAAAAAGTGAATGTAACGCTGATCACCAACGGCGGCGCTTTCGGCGGAAAAGAAGATATTAGCATCCAGGGACAAGTTGCACTGATGGCTGTGCTGACAAAAACACCGGTGAAAGCTACATTGACGCGGGAAGAAAGCATTCGTCTACATCCGAAGCGGCATCCGATCAAGATGACGTATACTGTCGGATGCGACGCCGACGGCAAGTTGACAGCCGTTCGTGCACGGATGATCGGCGATAAAGGCGCGTACGCTTCCGTTGGAACCAAAGTTCTGGAACGCGCGGCCGGGCATGCATGCGGGCCTTATAATATTTTGCATTCCGATGTCGAAGCGCTCGCGGTGTACACGAATAATCTACCGTGCGGCGCCATGCGCGGATTTGGCGCCAATCAAGCCTCGTTCGCCATGGAAGGCATGATGGACATTCTCGCGGAGAAAGTTGGAATCGACGGATGGGAAATGCGCTGGCGAAATGTTGTCGATGTCGGTGACACCTTCTGCACGGGCCAGGTATTTGAACGCGCGGTCGGCATTAAAAAAACACTTCTTGCCGTGAAAGATATTTATTATTCCTCCAAATATGCCGGCATCGGCTGCGGTATCAAAAATGTTGGAATCGGGAACGGCATGGCGGAATATGGCCAGGCGGTTGTTACCGTTAATCCGGATGAAACGATTACAATCAATACCGGGTTTACCGAGATGGGTCAGGGATTTTGTACGGTGATGATCCAGTTCTTCAGCGAAGTAACCGGAATCGACCCGCGGAAAGTTCGCGTGAATATCGATACCACGGAACCGACGCCTTGCGGCATGACGACCGCATCGCGTGCAACGGTGTTGGGCGGACGCGCCGTGATAAAAGCCGGAGAAGAAATGAAAAAAGATCTTGATGCAGGTAAAACGATTTCACAATTAGCCGGGAAAAAGTATTTCGGAGAAGTTGTGATCGACTATACCACATCGCTCGAGCAAAAAACGAATAAGCCGATCACGCACATGAGCTTTGGTTTCGCGACGCAGGTGTGTATTCTGGATGATAATGGGAAATTGAAAAAGTTCGTCGCCGCGCATGATGTGGGAAAGGTGATAAACAAAAAACTTATTGAAGGGCAATTGGAAGGTTCCATTCACATGGGACTCGGCTATGCACTGACGGAAGAATTAAAGTTAAAAGACGGAGTTCCGGAATCATTCAAATTCCGCTCGCTCGGAATATTGCGCGCGAAGGATATGCCTGAGACTGAAATTATTCTAATTGAAGAACATGAATCCGAAGGGCCATTCGGAGCTAAAGGCGTCGGTGAGATCGGATTGGTTCCCACAGCCGGAGCGGTGGCCGGGGCGTTGTATAAATTCGACGGTATTCGCCGTTATAAACTGCCGATGAAAGAGTCGGCGGCTGCAAAAGCAATTTTTAAATAAGAATTCTCCCGCAGATTACGCAGATTATCGCGGAAAATTTTATCTGCGTACATTAGCGAGATCCGCGGGAGAAAGTTAAGTTAACAAACAAGGAAGGAAAAGATGCAAAAAGAATTTCAAACGTCATTCGACACATTGTCCGGTTATAAGACCAATATGTTCAATGAAGATTTTCTTTTGACGTGGGAACGATCGGAAGAGGAACTAAAAGCCGTTCTAACAGTGGCGCAATTATTGAAAGACATGCACAAAGCCGGGAAATCACTCCGGGTATTCGACACCGGGCTCGCCATTTCTATTTTTCGCGATAATTCTACCCGAACGCGATTCAGCTATGCATCGGCCGCCAACGCGCTCGGACTTGGATTATCAGAACTGGATGAAGAAAAATCGCAGATCGCCCATGGAGAAACGGTTCGTGAAACGGCGAACATGATATCATTTCTTGCGGAAGTGATCGGAATTCGGGACGACATGTTTCTCGGCGAAGGAAATAAGTACATGCGCGAATTTGGCGATGCCGTTCAGGAAGGTTTCGACCATGGCATTCTCCACCAACGCCCGAGTGTGGTCAATCTGCAATGCGATATTGATCATCCGACGCAGGCGCTCGCCGATCTTATGCAATTGAAGAACACGTTCGGGTCGGTTGAAAATCTAAGAGGCAAAAAAATCGCGATGACCTGGGCGTATTCGCCGAGTTATGGAAAGCCGCTGTCCGTTCCGCAAGGCATAATCGGATTGATGTCACGGTTCGGGATGGACGTATCGCTCGCGTATCCTGAAGGATATGGTTTGATTCCGGATGTGATCGAGCAGGCGAAGAAGCAATCTGCGTTGTCCGGCGGAAAATTTGAGATTGTCAACAGCATGGAAGCCGCATTCAAAGATGCGGATATAGTTTATCCGAAATCGTGGGCGCCGTTTAATGTCATGCAGCGCAGAACCGTTCTGTTGAATAGTAATGACAAACCGGGTTTGAAAGAACTGGAGAAAGAATGTCTTGCGAACAATGCCAAGTTCAAGAACTGGGAATGCGACGAACAAAAAATGAAATTAACTAAAAAAGGGGAAGCGCTCTATATGCACTGCCTTCCTGCGGACATTTCCGGCGTGAGTTGTACCGAAGGTGAAGTATCAAAAGATGTTTTTGAAAAATACCGACTTTCAACTTATGCAGAGGCCGGTTACAAACCGTTCGTTATAGCGGCGATCATGTTTTTGACGCGCATGCAAAATCCTGTTGAAAAAATGAAACAATTGCTGGAAAAAAACACCGGGAGAAATTAATAGTTCGAACTGCCTAAACAAAAAAAATTATATACAGCTCTTCGTATCAAGGCATGTCAACCGCCCCCTGTCTCCCCCGCCTTGCGAAGGCGGGGGCGCTTACTAATTGTGTTTGCGAGCTTAGCCGAGTTGGGGGCGGTAGATTTAGAGCTGAGCAGCTGCACTGAGTAAACAGTAACCTGGAGAAATAATGTCGAAGATAATTAAGAAAATGGATCACGCGATTGCGAAGAAAACGGCGGCACGGTGTAAGAAACACGGCATCACCATTCCGACGTTTGCCCAGATGCGAAATCCCGATTTGATTCCGGATTCTGTGAAGAGGCAACTTCCGTCCATCGGGTTATGGGATATTAATCCGCTGAATTTGTACCGCATTACCTGGAAAAACGATGTAAAAAGCGGCGGGTTTGGCGGCGTAAATTATTTTGAAATTCCAAAGGCCATAACCGGCGTGAATGCCCGGATCATTGGAATTGTGGGAAAATATTTTCCTACGGGCGCGCATAAAGTTGGCGCTGCTTTTGGTTGTCTCGTTCCGCGTCTCGTGAGCGGAGAATTTGATCCGGAAAAACACAAAGCGGTCTGGCCTTCTACAGGAAATTATTGCCGTGGTGGTGCATTCGATTGTCGGCTTTTAGATTGCACGCCAATAGCCATTCTGCCGGAAGGCATGTCGAAGGAACGTTTTACATGGTTAAAGGAAATCGGCGCGGAAGTGATCGCGACGCCCGGAACGGAATCGAACGTGAAAGAAATTTATGATAAATGCTGGGAATTGAAGAAAGATCCCCTGAATATCATCTTTAACCAATTTGACGAATTCGGAAATCCGATCTGGCATTATAACGTTACCGGCCCGGCGTTGGAAGAAGCTTTTCATGCGCTTGGACTGAAAAACGGAAATGCCGCGGCCTATATCTCTGCAACGGGTTCTGCCGGAACGATCGGTGCGGGAGATTATTTGAAAAAACTTCATCCCAATCTCAAAATTGTTGCGAGTGAAGCGCTGCAATGCCCGACCTTGCTGATGAACGGATTTGGCGAACACCGCATCGAAGGAATCGGGGATAAGCATATTCCGTGGGTGCATAACGTACGAAATACCGATACCGTCTCTGCCATTGACGATGAAGATTGTATGCGTGTGCTCCGGTTGTTCAATGAAGCTGAAGGACAAAAATATTTAAAATCGCTGGGTGTGACAGATAGTGAATTGGAAAATTTAAAGTTGATGGGAATATCCAGCATCTCAAACATGCTTTCAGCAATAAAAACGGCAAAATATTTTGAATTCGGTTCCAATGACGTTGTACTTACCATTTTTACCGATGGCGCCGACATGTATCATTCGCGCGTCGAAGAATTACGACACGAACGAGGAAACTACACAACCATTGACGCTGCGAAAGACCATGCCGCGCCATTGATGCATCAGGGCATCGATTATTATAAAGAGCTCTCCTATTACGACAAAAAAACTATTCATAATCTGAAATATTTCACCTGGATCGAACAACAGGGAAAATCGTCGGAAGAATTACGCGAACAATGGGAGCCGGAATATTGGCGTGAGTTGTTTGAAGACGAGGTTGCTCAGTTCGATAAATTAATTACCGAGTTTAATGCGATGATGTAAACAGTAAGGAGGATGAAACGGAAAAGCAGTTTTTTTCGCGCAATCTTTAGAAGGATAGAATGTCAAAAGTTTTTCACAAATTGTTTTTTCATTTTGTTTGGTCGACGAAAAACAGACTGCCATTAATAGATCAAGATGTGGAAGATGTATTGTATAAATTTATCAAAAGAAAATGTATGGGAGAAGGATATAGATTGATAGAACTAAATGGAATTGAAAACCATATACATATTTTGGTCGAGTTTAAACCGATTCATTCAACGCCTGAATTTGCGAATATAATAAAAGGCAGCTCGTCTCATTTTGTAAATAAAGAATCCGGAATCAGGAAAAATTTATACTGGCAACAGAAATATGGAGTTTTATCAGTGAGTGAAAAAGATGTTCCGATGATACAGCGATATGTACAAAGACAGAAGGACCATCATAAAAACGGTGATTTGAGGGATGAACTCGAATCGGTTTTTAATGATGAAAGTTCGTAGGATGGTCTTACCATCCTTTGAAGGCCACCAGCGATACCGTTAACGGTATCGCTGATAGACGAAAGGGAGATAAACGCCCCTGACTAAAATCATGTGTTGCATGGAATCACAGCATTTGGGCAAACAAACAAAGAATCCCCTAACCCTTTTGCAAGAGGGAACGGAACTAACAACTGAATCACTCAAAATATTTACAGAATCAAAAATATTTGGTCAAACATTAAGGACAAAATGCATGTTGAATAAAATCTATGAAGAAGCGAAAAAGAATGAACGCGCAGTTGCGGGATTTTTACGGGATCTGATCGCGATCAAATCGATGAGTTCACAGGAAGCGGACGTGATCGCCCGCATTAAGGCGGAAATTGAAAAATGCCGCTACGATGAAATCACGATCGATCCGATGGGAAATATTATCGGACGCATCGGTCACGGGAAACATATTATTGCGCTCGACGCGCATGTAGACACCGTGGATGTGGGTAATCCGGAGAACTGGAAAGTCGATCCTTTCAAAGGCGACGAGAAGGACGGCATTATTTACGGCCGCGGCGCCTGTGACATGAAAGGCGCGCTTGCTTCCATTGTTTATGGCGGAAAGATTATCAAAGATCTCGGACTTGAAGATGATTACACACTTTATGTTGTCGGCAGCGTGCAGGAAGAAGATTGCGACGGACTTTGCTGGCAGTATATTATCAAGGAAGATAAAATTCGCCCTGAGATTGTCGTGATCACAGAACCGACGAATCTGGCCGTGTACCGCGGGCATCGCGGACGCATGGAAATTGAAGTTCGCACCAAAGGCGTGTCATGTCACGGTTCCGCGCCCGAACGCGGCGTTAATGCCGTTTATAAAATGGCGCCGATCGTATTGGATATCGAAAAACTGAAT
>JAEUSK010000145.1 GCA_016787925.1 bacterium
TTGTAATCCGGAAATTGCTGCTGAAACGATTCACATAGTTTGACCGTTCCCAAGGCCTTGTAGACCGTGTATAACGGCCCACCGAAAACACCCATTTGCTGGCCGGTGACAATAGCGACTGAATTAGACTGTTTCAGCAATTGAATGTTTTGTAGTGATTTTTCAGAGTTCCCAAACAGTTTATTTTGGCGGGTGAGTGAGTCAGCTAGCGAAGAGCGATCTGAGGTGCTTTTAGAACAGATTTCGGTAAGCAAACGTTTGATTGAATCCATATTTCTGAAGTCGACGGAATAGAACTTTTCAACTTTGGAGAAATTGTACAAATAATCCGTGAATAGTTTTGTCGTCATATCCGGAATATCTTTAAAAGATATCAGCATAGAGTTTCCTTTAATAAAACTAAAATGGATCGTTGCCCGCGAAACACGCGAAAAAACACGGAATCTATTGTGGAATACGACTTACGGCCGCTCAAAAAATTATTCGCGCCATTCGTGGCTGAAAATGGGCCTTATGCATACGAGACTATTCTTTCAATATCGTCTGAACATTTATTAAGATAACCAAATTGAACATGCGGGAAATGGTCACGAATCTTGTTCATTAAAACGCGGACGCCAATGGGATTTGAATGGTAATCATAACAAACGTCATTAAGGTACCATTCAGGGTCAATGTTGAAATTACGCCATTGAATGAGATGAACCTGCGTCTTGTCAATTAAATTTAAGAGCGCATCCGATTCTTTTTCGCTGTCCGTAATGCCGGGAAAAACAAAATAATTGATGGACGCGAATTTGCCGGATGTACGCGCAGCCATAAGTGACGTCACGATGTCCTCGAAACGGTAATTGTTTGGTTTGTAATATCGATGATATAATTCTTCCTGCGCGCTATTCGTGCTGACGCGGATGCTGTCCAGCCCGGCGTCGAAAAGCCGTTCGATCACATCCGGCTTGCTGCCGTTGGTATTGATATGCAGAATGCCTCGTGCAGTTTGCTTACGGATTTCACAAATGGCTTTTTCAATCAGCGCGCCTTGAAGCAGCGGTTCGCCTTCGCATCCCTGGCCGAAACTAATGATCGCGCGTTCAGCCGTCTCAAGATGCGGAACTGCTAACTCAACGATCTCTTCCACGGTCGGAATAAAATCGAGACGCTGCTGCGGGGAAGACACCGATGCTTTCGGTTGAAAGGAAATACAGCCGACACAATTCGCATTGCATGCCGACGCGACGGCAATGGGCGCTTCCCACCGGTTAAGAAAAAAATTTTTGGCATTGGGGCATCCGTATTCGATCGCGCACACCCGCCCGTGATGGGCGATAAGCCGGTTGTTTGGAAATGAGCGTATGACCTCATTCACTTTTGTTTCAACCGTATCAGCATCAAAAGACGTCGGGAGTTGTTTGACGTCCTTGTCGATATGCATAGCCGGAACATAAAATTTGTCGTTCAGCCAACCCACGGCAGTATAAGAATGCAAAGGAAGACGCGGCGCCTCCGGAGTCATCTCATACGCGCCCATTAGAAAATGAGTGTACGACGGCGGAATATAGGCCGCAACGGCGAAGTGATCATCAATCACCGTTTTACGCCGAGTTTTATAATGATATCCAACGGCCTTTCGTCCGGGCAGATAAAACAATTGCGAACCTTCCGGCAACTCGATCAATTCGTTCGTGTCTATTTCAATCGTATTGCGTGCGCTTCGGCCTGCCATCCGGTAATTCGGCAGATCAAAAATATTTCCTTGGCCATCGCTGACCAGAAGCCGAGGTGTTTTCATATTTGATAGGGTCGTGGGGAAAACGTGCTCAAGATTTTTTATTCAACTTCTCGAGTTCCGACTGAACCCGTCTAAGTTCTTCCATGGTCTGCGTGAGCCTGTTGGCCACTTCGCGGTTACGTTCAATGAGGTATTTGTTTTCATCAATCAATTTAGCGTGAGAGATATTCTCATTATATTTTGCAACCGCAAGCTGGAGCGTATCGAGCAAATCCTGAAGCTCCCACGGCTTGCTGATATAACGAAATATTTCACCGTCGTTCACCGAACTGATCAGCGCATTCATATCCGAATAGCCGGACATGATGATTCGAACAATCTGCGGATATTTGTCGCGAACGGCCTTCAAAAACTCCGATCCGCTCATCTCGGGCATACGCTGGTCGGAGAGAATAACATGCACCGAATTGTCGATCATCTCAAGGGCTTCCTTTGCACGGGAAGTCGTCACCACGTCATAGTCGTCTTCCAGTGTTTTAAAAAGGACACGCAGAATTTCAACTTCGTCGTCGACGATCAATATCTTTGGTTTTTCCATAATATTCGAAATACTTGTGCATTTCCCGAATCAATCGCATTTTATTTATATTTAATTATAAAATCAATCATTATTGAGGCGCAGCAAGTGTTACAAATAATTTACACTAATGGTATAACCCTAAAAAAAAATGTCCTACCAAAGTGATAATGTCCTATTTAGCCAAAGTAGAAATGTCCTGATTTAAGGCGTACTATTACTCTCATTTGATGGGAGGTTGAGTATGTCAGGAGAGGACATTTTGAAAATGAGCAGTCGTGAGATTAAACG
>JAEUSK010000165.1 GCA_016787925.1 bacterium
GTTTCACCCGACTGGCTGATGACGAAGACCACGGTATTTTTTTCAATGATCGGATTCCGGTAACGGAATTCTGACGCGTATTCGACTTCGACATTGATACGCGCGAATTCCTCCAGCATGTATTCTCCGACCAAAGCGGCATGCCATGACGTTCCGCATGCGATAAAAATTATTTTTTTAGCTTTGGCTAACGTGTCCATATGTTCTGCCAGGCCGCCAAGTCGCGGCAATCCTTCATCAGAAACCGTACGTCCGCGCATAGAATCAAGAATAGTGCTTGGCTGCTCAAAAATTTCCTTAAGCATGAAGTGGGCGTAACCGCTTTTTTCGATCTGACTGATGTCGTAGGTGATCTCTTCAACTTTTTTTACCACAGGCTGATTGTCGATAGTCGTGATCTTGATGCCCTTCGGCGAAAGAATTGCCATCTCATGATCGTCCATATAGGTCACCTGGCGCGTATGCGCTACGATGGCTGAAGCATCGGACGCAACGAAAAATTCATCCTTACCGTAACCCAATACGAGCGGGCTTCCCTGGCGGGCGGCGATGATCTTATCGGGCTCGTGTTTGCATAAAAACACAAAACCATACGCGCCGGTTATGCAGTACAGGGCTTCGCGAACGGCCTTTTCAAAATCATGATTAGCTTCATAAAACTCTTCGACCAGATGAACAACGGTTTCCGTATCAGTGTCGGTCTTAAAGGTATGACCTTTAGATTCGAGTTCGATCTTTAAGGAAGCATAGTTTTCAATAATACCGTTATGAATAACAGCAAAATCGCTGGTTTCCCCGGTATGCGGATGCGCATTGGTCTTGTTGGGTACGCCGTGCGTCGCCCAGCGCGTGTGCCCCATACCAACTGTTCCGTGCAGCTGAACGTCATCGACCAATTTTTCAAGTTCGCCTAATTTACCCGCTTCTTTGACTATCTCAAGGCTGCGGTTCTCAACAATAGCGATACCGGCGGAATCGTATCCGCGATATTCCATCCGTTTTAATCCATTCATCACGATCGGCAGAGCTTGCTTTTTTCCGACGTATCCAATTATTCCGCACATCATTCCCTCCGAAATAGTACATGACCAATCAATGGTTCATTATACAAAAAAAGTATGTGATTGGTTGTGCCCATGATACTAAAAAACGTCTGTTGAAGCAAGGCTTATTATGACGCCGACACAAGAAAACGCTTGTTTAAACATGGTTCATGTAATATATTAATTTGGTGAATTTTTTCCTGAATACGGAATAAGCCTAACCTATTGTAAGTTTAAATTTATATCCGGCAAAGTGTCAAAAAACCGACTCACTTAAGAGCAGAAAAAACTGCATGCTAGATACCCGATCAAAAAAACCTCAAACCAGAAAAACCAAAACGGCAGAGTCGTCGCGAGACAGCATGAAACCGCAAAAAGACAACTCAGCCGCGCCTGAGGATGCGGTCGCAGAAAGAAAGTACGATAAAAAGTATTACGATAAAAAATTTCTTGGGATCATCCGCGAATATCGCTCCTATTCGAAGAATACGGAGACGGCTTTGCTGCAGCAGGCATTTGATTACAGCTATAATTCACATGAGGGACAATTTCGGAAATCGGGGCTTCCTTATTTTGATCACATCATCGAAGTGGTGCAGATCCTTGTCGATCAAAACATGGATCAAACCACTCTGGTAGCGGCATTTCTCCATGACACCATAGAAGACACGGGAAAAACCTACGATGATATCTCCGCTAAATTCGGCGAAGACGTTGCTCGGCTGGTGGACGGGCTTACGAAAATAAGCGGGTTTGAATTCGGCAGCCTTGAGATCAAGCAGGCAGAAAACTATCGCAAAATGCTTCTGTCGATTGTCAAAGATATTCGCGTGATCATTATTAAATTTGCCGATCGCCTGCACAATATGCGCACGATTGATTCGCTTCCTTCAAAAAAACAAGAACGGATTGCCGTAGAAACGCGTGACGTGTATGCGCCGCTGGCACACCGGTTTGGTATGGCGCGAATTCGATGGGAACTGGAGGATCTTGTTCTAAAGACACTGGATCAAGACGTTTATTGGGAGTTATCAAAACTGATATCCGATAAGCGCGAGGAACGCCAGGCTTATATTGAGAAAATAGCAAAACCTTTGAGGGAGAAATTAGCAGAGAATGAAACGCCCGCACAAATAATCGGAAGGCCGAAACATTTTTTCAGTATTTACAACAAAATGAAAAAACGTAACAAGCCGTTTCATGAAATTTACGATTTGCTGGCGATTCGAATCCTGGTGGAATCCAAAGAGGATTGCTACAAAGCGCTTGGCGTTGTGCACAGCACCTACACGCCAGTGACGGAACGCTTTAAGGATTACGTTGCCGTGCCTAAGATCAACGGGTATCAATCCATTCATACTACAGTTATCGGCCCGGACGGAAAAATGGTCGAAATACAAATTCGCACCAAAGAAATGAATCAGGTTGCCGAAGAAGGTATTGCGGCGCACTGGCTTTATAAAGAAGGAAAGCTGCAGATGGATCAGCTCGACCGGCAGATCGGATGGATACGCCAGTTGATCGATCGGCAGCAGGAAAACAGCGATCCGGGCGAGTTTCTTGAAGATTTGAAGATCGATCTCTTCCAGGATGAGGTTTTTGTTTTCACGCCGAAAGGCGATCTTTTCAACCTGCCAAGAACGGCAGGTCCGATCGATTTTGCATTTGCAGTTCACTCGGAAGTGGGGCTTCATTGCATCGGGGCAAAAGTGAATGGAAAAATGGTCCCGCTGCACAGCGAACTTTCCAGTGGCGATATGATTGAAATCCTCACATCGGAACAGCAGACGCCAAGCCTGCACTGGCTGGAAATTGCAAAAACTACCAAAGCGCGAAATCACATTAAGCGCCATTTTCGAAATATTGAACTTGAACAAAGCGTGTCTCTTGGAAGAAACTTACTCGAGCAGGAACTCAGGGATCTGCTGCAAAAGAAACAGCTGCCGGATTTCAAGGGCGAACTGGACAAAATGGTCGAAGAACTGAAATTTGAAAACAAAGACATGTTATTGTCATCTATTGGGCGGGGCAATGTTTCTGCCCAAAGCGTAGCCCAGAAAATCGCAGCGCGTGTCATTCCTAAGGAACAGATACAGCCGGACCAGTCCTTCTTTACGCGTTTTATCAAACGGGCACGATCGGAATCAAAGGGGATTGCAATCAACGGGATGGACAATATGATGATCCATTTTGCCAAATGCTGTAATCCGATTCCGGGTGACGATGTTTTAGGCTATGTAACCAAAGGGCGCGGAATCAACATCCATCGGGCCGACTGTACTAACATTAACGAAGCGATTAAAAAAGAACCCGAGCGGTCCATGCCTGCACGATGGCAGGTAGATGAATCGAAGAATTTTATGGTGCAAATTCGTATTCTAGGGTATGATAGAAAAAATTTCCTCAACGATATTACGCAGAAAATATCTTCAGCCGATACCAATATCGTCAGCGCGGATGTCAAGACCACCGGCCATGAGACCGTCAATATGTTTGTTATTCAAGTTCGCAATATATCCCATCTCAATCTCATATTGGACAAGATTCGTAAAATACAGGGCGTGATAAGCGCAACACGCGTAGACGCGAGTTTGTTGAATAAACAATAGTTTTAGAATAAGGGGTTAATGGAAATTCTTTTTCTTGGAACAGGGACATCACACGGAATTCCTGTCATTGGCTGCGCCTGCGCCACGTGTACGTCGGCCAGCGAGAAAAACAAGCGCTTACGTTCCTCGATATTGGTCACAGTAAACGACCGGTGTATTCTCATCGATACGTCAATCGATTTCCGGCAACAGTCGCTTCGGTATCGTATCGAACGCGTGGATGCAGTTCTCTTTACGCACCATCACGTGGACCATATTTTTGGCCTGGATGACACGCGGGTATTTAACAAGATGTACAAAAAGAAGATCCCCTGTTATGCCGGCCGGGAAACCACTCAGAAGCTTAAGCAGATTTTTTCTTATATTTTTGACTACCCTGATATACCCGGTGGAATTCCGATGCTGGAGTTTACAACAGTGGATGACCGGCCTTTTGATGTACTTGGAACGCAGGTCATTCCGATCGAGATCTTGCACGGAACAATGCCGATAAATGCATATCGGATTGGGAACGCTATTTACGCAACAGACTGCAGTTCTATTCCCGATCGTTCCATGGAGAAATTCAGAAATGCAGATATTCTCATTCTTGATTGCCTGCGGATAAGAAAACATCCCACGCATTTCAATTTAGAACAAGCGCTGAGCGTTGCACAAAAAATCGGGGCGAAACAAACTTATTTTACGCACATGTCTCATGAAATTGAACACGAAGCCGTAACCAAATCATTGCCTGACGGCATCGCGTTAGCGTATGACGGATTAAAATTAATTATTTAGGACAGAAAAATGATGCTTCGACAGAAAATATTTATCTTCATAATGCTTTTAATGCCGTTTGTGTCAGGCTGTGCTTTTTTTAACACATTTTATCATGCCCGTAAGTCCTATAATAACGCGGTCGATATTATTGATCATCATAAAGAAAAGAACCAGTCCCAGTTGAGCAGCAGCGACGTTTCTGCGGATCGTTTTTCGCTGGAACTGAAAACAGTTTTACCGGATGCAAATCAATTTCTTGATGTGGCTATAGAAAAAGCCAATAAAGTGGTTGTGCTGTACCCAAAAAGCGGCTGGGCGGAGGATGCGACGCTGCTCCTCGGTAAAGCTCATTATTTACGCGCCTACACGAATGATTTATACGACGCGAAGAATCGGTTGGAAGTTTTCATGGCGCGTTATCCGGAAAGCAAAAAAATAGAAGAGGCGAAACTCTGGTACGGCAAAACACTATTGAAGCTGAATCTGATCGATGACGCAGCGGAACAATTTCGTCAAGTATCTGAGTTTGCTGAAAAATCGAACCTTAAGGCCGAGTCGTTGATTTTTATGGGTGATATTGCTGTTAACGATGAGGACTATGCCGATGCGTGTAAGTACTATGCCGCGGCTTCGGAAATGGCAAAAGACAAAAGCGTCAGAAAATCTGCGCTGTATAAAACATTCTATACTTATTTCCATACCGGTAACTTTAAACTGGCCGCCGGTTACTTAAATGTTTTGACCAGAATGGATCTTGAAGTAAGTGAAAAGTTTGATGTCTTTTTTATGCTGGCCAGGACACAAAAAATGGCCGGGCAATATAATGAAGCCATCCGCATGCTTAACGGATTAATTGGAAATTTGAGATACAAAAACTACTTTGTCAAAGCTGAATTCGAAATTGCCGACGCGCTGCGTCTGGCCGGAAAAAACAGCGAAGCCGTAAAACAGTTTAACTACGTTATTGACGTATACAAGAATCCGAATTTTACCGGTGATTGTTACTATTTTTTAGGGGTCATTTATGATAAGCCGATCGTGTCCCAAACCGGGAGTTTTGTTCCAGACCCTGAATTGGCAAAAAAATATTATTATCTTGTAAAAACAAAATATACCAACTCACCCTTCTATACTAAGTCATCAGAGCGCTATGACTATTTAACAAAAATGGACATGCTCAAGGGCTCGATACAGTGGGACGAAACTCTGCTTCATGCGATTGACCGTAGAATACGGGACAGCGCTTTTGTTCCCAATAGTTATTTTTCAACCGAGGACACGGCATCGCTTACAGATTTGGATTTGAGTGCCGCATCAGAGGCGGTAAAGGCCAAGGCCATTACCGATTCAAAAAATGAAGTTTCAAAGGGTTTGCTTTCTAATCCAGAGCTTGAAGAAAAAATTCAGCAAGTTCAATTGGAATTATTAGATATTGGGCAAACAACCCATCCCGACACGCTGGCCGGAAAAAGAAGCAATGCGTTCGATGCGTTAGCGTCCGGCCATATTCTGCTGGCCGATTATTTTTATTTTAATCTTTCAGAATACGATTCCGCCGACTTTTATTATCAATACGTAATAGATCATTTTAATGAAAGCCCTATCTTGGAATTTGCTTTGTATGGCCATGCGAGAATTCAGCAAAAGAAAAATAGTCCGGATTATTTATCCCTGTATGAATTTGCTTATAATGAGTTTCCAAATGGAAAACTTGCCGATATTGGACGAAGGGTTTTGAGTTTAGAAGAAGATATGACGGACAGTATTCAGGCTTATTTCAAACAGGCGGAGGATCATTTTTTTCGAAAACAAAATTATGCGGAAGCCCTTCAGAGTTATACCAAGATCGCTCTCAGCGGCAGCGCGGATCACAAACTGCAGGCCTTATATGCCATGGGAATCTTGTACGAAAAGCAATTGAACAATTCGTTCGAGGCTTTTCGAACCTATAACACTTTGATATTTGCAGGACCTAATTCGGATTTTGCTAAAAAGGCAAAACCGAAAGTTGATGCGTACGCCAAAGAGAACAAAATTACACAGGATTCATTAGTGTTCTGGGTTAACCGTGATTTTTTTGAAATAACGATGCCTAACGTAAAAACAGATACAGCACATTCACAAGCGGATTCAGTAACAACGATTCAAAAGGATTCTTCGATTGATTCAAACCGCGGCCGTATTCCTGGAGAATATTTACTTCCGGACGAAGAGGTGATGCCTGCGGATACGTTACGGGCGAATAAAAACAAGAAAAATAGAAACATTAAATCTCCAATAAAGCCGGACGAAGCAATAAGGGAAAAGGAAAATGATAATATTATCGAAGAGTAATTCTGTTTTAATGATTTTGATCTCCGTAATTTTCTTTTCAGGCTGTGTGCCGCAGCCTATCTATAAATCCATCTCCGTGCCAGTGATAACCCGCAGTAGTCAGGTTTCAGAAAAAATCACTGAATCGTTTACCGGAACGGCTTCGTACTATGCCGACAAATTTCACGGAAGAAAGACTGCGAGCGGGGAAACGTTTAATATGCACGATCTGACAGCTGCGCATAAAACATTGCCGTTTGGCACGATCGTAAAAGTCACCAATCTAAAAAACGACAAATCGGTAAAACTCAAAATTAATGATCGCGGGCCATTTGTAAAAGACCGCATAATAGATGTGTCACTCGCCGCCGCCAAGGAACTTGACATGCTGGGAACCGGTACTGCGGAAGTTCGTGTCGACATTGTCGGAACTGAAAAATGACGTATTTACCAATTGGTTGTATTTATTATGTTTATACCACAATAAAGTTCTTGTTCATTTTTCATGCCCGCAAAATGCCTTGACTTGTCCTGCTAAGTTGGGTACATTATGAAGTAATCAGATCCATTTATTATCAGCAAGGCGGCACCGCAGCATAATGAGAGCCCATCTTGATCATTTTCTCAGATACCTCGACGCCGAACGAAACTATTCCAGCAAGACTATATCAGCTTATAGTATTGATTTATATGAGTTTATAAGTTTTGTTGAACAACGGTTTGATGCCCGATCGTTTAGCTTAAAAGAGATTTCCAAGAATGAAATCCGTTCGTTTTTAGGCCATCTTGCGCGGAAAAAATTGGAAAAGAAGAGTATCGCACGAAAATTGTCCGCCGTGAAGTCTTTTTTTCGTTATCTGATGAAAAACCAACTTGTCGAATCCAATCCGTCGAAACTGATATCCACGCCTAAATACGAAAAAAAAGTTCCTTCCTTTTTTACACAAGAACAGGTAACAGCGTTGTTTGACCTGATTGATACCACGACCGTGGAAGGACGCAGGGATAAGACGATACTGGAACTGTTTTATACATCAGGAATTCGATTAAGCGAATTGATTCGTCTTGATCTGCGTGATATTAACTTTTCAAACCGCACCATTTCCGTATTAGGGAAGGGAAGTAAACAGCGGATCATTCCGATCGGGACGAAAGCTTTGAGCGAGTTAGAAAATTATTTATCCGTACGTTCAACCGTCTCAAGAAATAGTCATCGTACTGACCCGCAGGCTTTATTTATTGTATCGTCCGGCAAGAGAATCACGCCGTTGGCGGTTCAGAGACTTGTCAAAAAATATTTGCTGCGGATCTCGGACGCAAAAAAATTAAGTCCTCACGTTTTGCGCCATTCTTTTGCTACCCATTTGCTGGACAACGGGGCCGACATGCTTGCTGTGAAAGAACTTCTGGGCCATGAAAATCTGTCGACAACACAGATATATACCCACGTTACCATGGATCGGCTGAAAGATGCGTACAAGAAAGCCCACCCGCGGGCTGTCAAGTAACTGCTTTTATTTCACTCATCTACAAAAAGGAGAAGCACATGAAAATCCGAATCACGTCTCGCCACCAGAAATTAGCTCCTAAACTAAAAGAATATATAGAGGAAAAACTGGATCGTGTAGAACGGTACTATGATCGCATCATTGACTGCGAAGTGGTTATTGTTAAAGAAAAAATTGCGGAAAAAGTCGAAATTAGTATTAAAGTATACGGTAAATCCCTTAATGTAAAAGCAAAAGACATCGACTTGACTAAAGCGATTGACTTGTGTATGGACAAGCTGGAAGTCCAACTAAAAAAATTCAAAGGTAAAATGAAGAGCCGTCCGCATGTTCGCATATCCGAGGTTTTAGCCGGCGCGGCGGAAGAATAACATTGAAAAAATAAATTATCTTCGTACATTCAGCAGGTCAGAAGATTTCTGGCCTGTTTTTTTTCATCACACCCTGACTAATAATACCCGAATATGGAAAAAGTTATTCAAAGCTATGAGGTTGTAAAACAGATAGGCGCCGGCGGTATGGCAACGGTTTTTATGGGACGCCACCCGACGCTGGACAGGCTTGTTGCGATCAAGGTCGTAAAAGGAGACAATAAAGATAAGATCAAAAGATTCGAACGGGAAGCAATTCTGTCCGCGTCTTTGAAGCAGGAAAACCTGCCTTCGATTTATGATTACTTTATGGATGCACAGAGAAACCACTATTTGGTAATGGAATACGTGGAAGGGATTGACGTCAGTGAAATTTTGAAGTCGCGCGGGCCGCTGCCGCCGGGAATTTGCGCGATGATTATTCGCGAAGCGGCGCGCGGCCTGGAACATATGCATGAAAACGGCATTATTCACCGCGATATCAAACCCAGTAACGTTCGGCTTGGAAAGAACGGCCAGGTCAAACTTATGGATTTCGGCATTGCAAAACAGGAAGATGATGATGCGCATAGAAATCTAACGTCAACAGGCATTATCGTCGGTACGCCTTCCTACATGTCTCCGGAGCAAGCTTCAGGAGACAAGCTCACCGTTCAAAGCGATATATTCAGCCTCGGCACGATGATGTATGAACTCCTTTCCGGCAAGAAGCCGTTTGCGGCGGACAGCAATCTGACCTTGATCACTCTGATCGCACAAGGCAAGTTTGAGTCGCTGTATCATATTAGTCCTCAGCTCCCGCACGCCTTGGTGGAGATAGTTCACAAAGCAATGTCGAAAAATCTGCATAACCGTTATCAGCTGATAGGACATCTGATCAAGGATTTGAACAATTTCCTTCAGGCGATTTCACAATCTCAGATCAAGGATTATCTCACCAAATACTACGGCGCCGTTACTGCCATAGATAAAAAAATAGAAATGGCCAAGTTTGATATTCCGGTAAATGCGGACTTTACATCTACGGCCGTTGATCTTTCCTATTCGAGTTTGTCTTTTACTTCGTATATCAAGCACATCAGAAAATTTCGATGGTTTTACACGTCTTCAGCCGCCTTCCTATCGGCCGTATGCCTGTTGATTTTCCTTTATGCAAACGAGATGATCTTTCAGGAACCGCCGTTTGGGAAAGTGGAACTCGGCCTGAAATCAAAACGGCAAAATATTTTGCGCGATACGAAATTATATATTAACGACAGAGAATATACATTGGGCGGCGCCTTCGACGGATCTGTATCATTAAATCGATTTCAATACGGCAAAAACACTATTCGCTTCAAATTTCCCGTCATGTACAGTACACAGGAGTTTCATTTTACGCTGAAGGAAGAAACGGACAGTCTGAATTTCAGTTTTGACGTCGATAAAGCGATTGACGATATGGACATTTATGCTCCCGAAAACAAGAAAGTCGGCGTTAGTGTCACCAGTTTCCCTCAAGGCGCGGCCGTTTATGTAAATAACGATTTGAAGGGCACATCGCTCAGAACTCCGTATGCGCAGAACTGGGGGAGTTTTAGGGCTCCGGTACAGAGTTTTATCCTGAAAAAAGAAAATTATCTGACGATGAAAATCTTAGGCCCGTTTCCTTCTCATGAAAGTTTCGGTCTTCATGTATATTTAGAGCCTAATAAAAAGTAGTATGATGGAGAAGGCAGCACATCTTGAGTTGAAAAAAGGCGATGAAGTTGAGATAACAGTTGATTCCGTATCATTCGGCGGACAAGGGGTTGGCCGCATAGATGATTTTGTGGTTTTTGTGAACGGCGCCATTACCGGCGACACGGTCCGGGCCAAAATATTCAAAAAGAAAAAGAGTTTTGCCGAGGCGAAGACCCTGGAAATCGTAATACCATCCCCTAACCGCACGGCGGCTAGATGTCAATATTTCGGTATCTGCGGCGGCTGTAAAATGCAGGATGTAGATTATACGGCGCAGCTTGAATTTAAACGCCTTAATATACAGGATGTTTTTCAGCGTATCGGAGGCTTCGATCATTTATCCATCCCATCCCCGCTGGGATCTCCTAAAATATTTCATTATCGCAACAAAATGGAGTTCACCTTTGGCGATCGGGCTTGGCTTACGGAACGGCATGCTGATGCGGAACCCTCGCAGTTTGTTTTAGGCATGCACGTGCCTCAGCGGTATGACAAGGTGCTGGATATAAATGCATGTTATCTGCAATCCGCTCTTGCATCGGAAATAGTCAATTGGGTTCGAACGTTTGCGCAGCAAAGCGGGCTGCCGCCTTATTCAGTGCAAACGTACGACGGGTTTTGGCGGTTTCTCGTGATTCGTCAGTGTGAGCATACGCCGGGATTGATGATAAATATCATTACAAAAGAAGAGAACCTGCAGCTGATGTCCCGATTAAAAACTGAAATCCTAAAGTCTTTTCCGCAGATAACTTCCTTAATAAACGGAGTGAGCAAAAAACAGTCGCAAGTTGCCTTTAGCGATTACGAATTGCTGTTATTCGGACAACCGGTGATAATTGAAAAACTCGGCAATTATGAGTTTGAAATTTCTTCCAATTCATTTTTTCAAACCAATACGCTGGCCGCCGAGGTGCTGTATAATATCATTCTGGAGTTCTCGCAATTGCAGGGAGACGAAGTATTATATGATCTGTACTGCGGAACCGGAAGCATCGCCTTATATCTCAGCAGCCATGTGAGGAAAGTCATAGGCATAGAATTGATTGAAAACGCCGTTGTAAACGCAAGAAAGAATATGATCCGCAACAATGTCGGCAATTGTGAATTTATCAGCGGCGATATGCGGATTGCACTTCAGACGCTGAATCACCGGCCCGACGTGATCGTCGTGGACCCGCCTCGGTCGGGTATGCACGACGACGTCACGAAAACGCTGCTGGAAATTCATGCGCCTAAAATCATTTATGTGAGTTGTAATCCAAGCACTCAGGCGCGCGACCTTTCTGTGCTTTGCAAAGAAAAATACCGTATTGAGAATATCCAGCCCGTTGATATGTTTCCGCATACCTATCATATTGAAAATGTTGTTTCGTTGCTGAGGAATTGAACTATGAATTCTCCCAGGCTTCCGTTTTCTATTCTTTGCGTCGATGATGAGCCTCCCATTCTGAGCGTCTTGCGCAAATTGCTTGAAGAGGACTATTACGTCTATACGGCTTTGAATGGCCTCGAAGCGTTGAATATACTGAACGATCATGAAATTGCAGTGGCATTAGTGGACCAGAAAATGCCGAACATGACGGGCATAGAACTTCTGACCAAGATTAAAGACCTGTATCCCAACACGGTGCGAATTATCCTTACCGCGCATACAGAAGTACATGACCTCGTGGACTCGATCAATGTGGGTGAGATCTTCAGACATATCAACAAACCATGGGAAGCCGACGTGTTGGCCGATTGTATCCGGGAAGCAGTTCAAAAGTTTGAACATCATCGGGCCATCATCAAGCATAAAGATGAATACGAAAAACTGGCGACCGAAAAAGCCGACCTTGAGCGCGAAATTGTCCTTTTAAAATCCGAGATTGAAAAGGAATATTCCCTTGATAACATTGTCAGTATCAGCCCGGAGATGAATAATGTACGCCGTCTGATCAATGCGGCATCACTCAGCGATGAAACGGTGCTGGTGCAGGGCGAAAGCGGAACGGGGAAAGAACTGGTGGCGCGAGCGATTCACTATAACAGCAAGCGGCACCACAAAAAGTTTCTGGCCGTAGATTGCGGCGCGCTGACCGAAACACTGCTGGAGGGAGAGCTTTTCGGCCATAAAAAAGGCGCATTTACCGGGGCGGTTCAAGACCAAAAAGGTCTGATCGAAGATGCGGTAGGCGGAACGGTTTTTCTTGACGAGATTTCGAACACGAGCTTGTCTTTGCAGGCCAAATTGCTGCGCGTGATTCAGGAAAAAGAAATTAGGCGGGTGGGCGAAACGCAATACCGTCAGGTTGACGTCCGCATCATAGCCGCAACCAACAAAGATTTGTTGGAAGAAGTTCAGAAACAAACTTTCCGTATGGATCTGTATTACCGCCTCAATGTTCTGAATGTACTATTGCCTGCGCTCAGAGACCGGCGCTCGGACATCCCGCTCCTGATAAACCATATCATCAGCGAGTACAATCAGAAATCCGAAAAAAAAATCAAATCCATTTCGCGCGACGCTTTGAATCTTCTCTCGTCGCTGCCATGGAATGGAAATATACGGGAATTAAAGAATATTATTAACCGCATGATCATATTCGCGCACGCCGAGCATCTCGACATTCACGACATTCCTGATGAAATTCGAACGGGCGGCGTGGTGTCGACGCAAAACAGCCACGTTGCCGATGCGTCCGGCTTTAATTTTTCAGTGTCAGCTCCAAAAACAATGGACGAACTGGAAAAAGAATATATCAGTTTCATACTATCTAAAACCTCATCCAACAAAGCCGAGGCCGCTAAATTACTTGGCCTGAAACGTACGACCTTGATCATGCGTATGAAAAAACTCGGACTTTAATATAAAAGGATGCGCCGCACCTTCAAATCATATATCCTTTTCTACAAGCCGTATGGTGTACATTCACAATTTACATCCGATGCCTGTCAGGTGACTTTGAAAAGTTTCGGTTTTCCGAAGGGCGTTTATTCCGTCGGACGGCTTGATGCGGACAGCGAAGGCCTATTGATTCTTACGGATGACGGGCAGTTTAAACACCTGCTTATTGAGCCGAAATATGATCACCCGCGTACGTATGCCGTTCAAGTTGAAAATATTCCGGAGGAACGCAGCATGGAATCTTTGAGAGGGGGTATAGTTATTGATGGGAAAAAAACAAAACCGGCGCAAGTCAGATTTCTGAATCCCGATCCGCTTTTTCCTCCCCGTCCAAAACCGATTCGTCGCCGCGCAAATATTCCGACGTGCTGGATTGAAATTATTCTGACGGAAGGAAGGAATAAACAGATACGTAGAATGACGGCAGCCGTGGGCCATCCCACGTTACGATTGGTTAGAACTCACATCTTGTCGCTGAATCTGGACGGATTATCGCCCGGGGAGTGGCGGTACATTTTGAAAGATGAAGTGGATGAAATAAAGTTCTTGTTGCTGCAGAAATCATAACCCCGGGGGAAGGGTTTTGGTCTGTACCTGCCCGCGATGGCAGGTATAACAATTAATCTCTTCTTTGGCGTTTTTGAAATATGAATCATTTAACGTGTACATCATCTTGATCATATCACGGGCGATATCCTTTTCCTTTTTTTCATCGCTTGCATAATCATCGGTGTTATGGCAATATTCGCATTCCACGCCGAGCGACAAAGTAAAATTCCGCATAAACTCCTTCATCTCTTCAGTGGTCATATCCGTATCTCTGATCACTTTCAGATTCTTTGGTTTATTAATCTGACAGCTTACCATAGTGTAAAAAGACAACCCCATGACTAAGAAAATAATTAGAAACACGGCTATCTTTTTCATCATACGCCTCACAGTCGTTTGGTTGAATACTTTCTAAATCAGGAAATGCAGCTATACCGGTAGGATAAAATAGAAATGAACTTTAATGAATCTATAAAATGAGTTTTCTTTAGTCAAGATAAAAACCGATCCGGCAACACCTGAAGCGGTTAATGGCGCAGTATAAGTGAACTGAGCAAAAACAGCCCTACTCCGATAAATACCATCAAGGGCATCCACCGCTGATGAGAATCATTGATGCGGGGGATGAGGTCAGTCGTGGCGACGTGGATGAAAGTTCCCGCCGACATAGCGAGGGCAAAGTCTTTGAAGAACCACTCTTTATTCTGAAATACAAACACCAATAATGTTCCGAAAACAGAACTTAGCGCGAGCAACACCGTGCCCATCAGCGCATATCGTTTGCGATGATGAGAGGCAAACATGATCGACGAGATTGTGAATCCTTCCGGAAGCTTGTGTAAAACGGTGCCGATGAAAATGATCCAGCCTATCGCTTCGCCGGTCAGCATGCCGGAGCCGATGGCTACGCCGCTGAAAAAATTATGCACCATCAGGCCGATCAAGGCCGTGGTACTGACGATATTGGATACCAGATGGTGATGTGTCTCCTCTCCGTAGTGAAAGTGCGGAGTAAACACATGTTCAAATAAATGAACGATCAAGTAGCCGACAATAACGAAATGCATGGAATAAGGGCTTGTGTGAAACGCTTCCGGTATCATATCAAGAAAAGCTACGGCAAGTATGTATCCCGCGCCTAGAGCTATGAACAGGTCCAGATGCTTATCGTCCCATGTACGCCGTGACGCAAATATCCAGCCGCCCAACATAATAATAAGGCCGGAGATAAGGCTCAGCGTAAAAGGAAGTAGAAAATTTTCCATTAAGAATGGATGTTAAAAGCCGCGTTTAATCGCCAAAGAGTTTTAGATCAACTTTCATACCCTGTTGACGAATAAGGGTTATTAAAGAATCAAATTGAGCGGCAGCGTTGCTGAGACGGAGATAGACCGACTCGTCGTACACCATCTTTCCAAGATTTCCTTCCCCGCGGCGAACTTTACTGACGATGCTGTCTAATGATGAGGTTACATTTTCAATAGACGCGGTGATATGAGACATATTATCGAATGTCGTGTCCAAGCGTACATCGGTTTTTGCGATAACCGTCCTGAGAATTCTGGTAGATGTAGCCAACCGGGTCAGGATGGAATCGATTTTCGTATCACTCTTGTTGACAATGTTTTTCAGCCTCGCCGTAGTGGAATCTAAATTGAAAATAGCTTTCTTCAGCGACGCGATAACCGATTTATCGCCGACGAAACTGTGAACTCCGATCAGTACGCTGTCCACTTTTTCCAAAGTACCTTTGACGTCGCTCGCAATTTCTCTCAGCTGGCTCGTCAACTCTGTCAGGTCAGGTTCACGCACGCCGTACAGCCGCTTGGATTTTTCAAACGGCTTGTTCGACCGGCCGGTATTCAATTCGATTCGTTTTCCCCCGAAAAAATCAACGGTCGTCATTGTCGCGGATGCATCAAACTGCAGAGTTACGGAATTGGATAAACTGACGGATACGATGACGGAATCGGCCTCAAGCTCGATATCCGTGACTTTACCCACTTTTAAGCCGCTGACGGTAACGGCATCGCCGATTTGTAATCCCGCAGTATTGCGAAATACAATAGTTGTCTCGAACGTGTTTGGTTTGAATGTAATGCCCTTTAACCATACGATAGCCAGAACAAATAGGGTCAGTCCGACCAAAATAGTTATCCCAACTTTGATCTCTAGAACTTTGGTGTCGTTCAATCAATCCTCTCTCGTTTTCATATTATTCGAAGTCCTTTTCGAGATAATTCTGGAGGTTTTTCTTTTTAGTGTTCTTGTTTTGAATTTCCTGCATCAACTTGTCGCTGAATTCCTTGGCGGCGTCGTATCCGTAAATTTTCAATAAAAGATTCAATGCAATCGCCTCAGCAATAACCGTAATGTTTTTTCCCGGATATATGGGCAATTTTATGGTAGGAATACTTACGTCAAGCACTTTGCCGGTCTGTTCATCCAGTCCCAGTCGTTCGTATTCTTCTTTTCCGTCCCATAATTGTAGATCCACCTGAACTTCGAGCCGCTTTTGTACTCGTACGGCGCGTATGCCGAACATCTCGCGAATATCGAGAATTCCCACGCCGCGAATTTCAATAAAATGCCGTAAATTATTATGGCCGCGGGCCATCAGGATATTTTCAGATATTCGCCGGATTTTTACGGTATCATCGGCAACCATTCGATGGCCTCTTTCAACCAGGTCGAGCGCGATTTCACTTTTTCCGATACCGCTTTTACCTGTAAACATCATACCGATCCCGTATACATCCACCATCGATCCGTGAACGGAAATTTCTGGAGCGAATATTTCATCGAGATATCCTGTTATAAGATGGATCGCGTCCGTCGAAGACACATTGGTTATAGCCAGCGGAATGGATTTTTGTTTGCAGAATTCCAACACATACGGAATTACTTTATTTCCGTTTGTAATAATGATACACGGCATATCAAAGCGGAAGACTTTTTCAAGAGAATGCTTGAGTTCAGATTCGGATAAACTCAGCAGGTAATAGTTTTCAGTATTTCCGAGGATCTGGATCTTGTCGTGGGTAAAAAGTTCTACGAACCCGGCCAACGCCAATCCGGGGCGGTGCAGGTCGCGCTGGGTAAGATATCTGGTTTCTAAGCCGTCAGTAACCAGAAAGTCGAAATGCAGCTTTTCGCGCAGATCCTCAAAAAGCTTGCTCACGAGCATTTTTTCAACGACCCGTATATTGCCGCTCTCAGTTTTGTAAACGATTTCTTCCATAGCTTAATAATGTAAAGAATTCAAAATAATCTTTCAATCATTAATTCATTTGACGAATTCGCTTGAGCTCTTTGTTCAGAAACTGGCCTGTGTATGATTTTTTGATCGTTGAAATTTCTTCAGGCGTTCCGGAGGCTACGATATCTCCGCCGTGCTTTCCGCCTTCAGGGCCCAGATCAATGATCCAGTCGCAGCATTTAATAACATCCATGTTATGTTCAATGATAATAACCGTATTTCCTTTATCAACTAATTTTCCGAGAACGTCCATTAACATTTTAATATCCTCAAAATGTAAGCCCGTTGTGGGTTCGTCAAGGATATACAATGTTTTTCCTGTGCTGCTTTTTGACAATTCCTCGGCAAGTTTTACGCGTTGCGCTTCCCCTCCTGAAAGCGTCGTTGCCTGCTGGCCTAAATGAATGTAGTCCAATCCGACATCGTGCAGGGTTTGTATTTTTTTCTTTATCTTAGGAATAGCGTCAAAGAAATTCAGCGCCTCCGCGACGGTCATTTCCAACACTTCAGAAATATTCTTATTTTTATACCGGATCTCAAGCGTCTCGCGGTTATACCGCTTTCCTTCACACGTTTCGCAATGAACGTACACGTCCGGCAAGAAATTCATTTCAATTTTTTTCAGACCCGCGCCCTGGCAGTCTTCGCAGCGGCCGCCAGGTACGTTGAAACTGAAACGGCCGACTTTATATCCGCGAATTTTAGATTCTTGTAAGCCTGCATATAAGTCACGAATCAGAGAAAACAGATTAGTGTACGTTGCCGGATTACTTCTCGGCGTTCGCCCGATTGGCGACTGGTCAATATCGATAACTTTGTCAATTTCATCTAACCCGGAAACGGATTTGTAGGGCAGTGGAGCGGTGGCCGCATTATAGAAGTGTCTTGCGAGTACGCGGTAGAGAGTTTCGTTGATCAGGGAACTTTTGCCTGAGCCGCTCACACCCGTAATACAAATGAGTTTACCCAGAGGGATTTCCAGATCAACATTTTTTAAGTTATTTCCGCTGGATTTTTTTAGAATAATATTTTTCCCGTTTCCGGTCCTCCGCTGCGCCGGAATATCGATTCGTTTTTCGTACCGCATATACGCGCCGGTAATGGATTGCGGAAATTTAATAAATTCTTCAGGGCGTCCCTGCGCAACAATAAGTCCGCCTAACCGTCCTGCGCCGGGCCCGAGATCGATCAGGTGATCGGCATGTTCCATCGTGTCTCTGTCATGTTCCACTACAAGCACGGTGTTGCCGAGATCGCGCAGATCCATCAGGGCATGAATTAGTTTTTCGTTATCCCGTTGATGAAGGCCGATACTGGGCTCGTCGAGAATATATAATACGCCTACCAGTTGAGATCCTACTTGTGTGGCGAGACGAATGCGCTGCGATTCTCCGCCGGAAAGCGTTCGCGCGGAACGGTTTAGCGTCAGGTAGTCCAGGCCGACTTTAAGCAAGAAACCCAACCGTTCATTAATTTCCTTTAGCACCGGTTCGCCTATTTTTTTGATACGTTCCGGCAATCTAATCGCTGAGAAAAATTCGCGCGCTTCGGCAATGGACAAATTGACGGCATCGTTGATATTACGGTTATCGATTTTGTACGACAACGCTTCTCTTTTTAAGCGCCCGCCGTTACATGAAGGGCAGGTTTTTTCGGACATAAAACCTTCCGCCCAATTACGCATGTGATCGGACATAGTCGAACCGAAATAATGTTTAACGATGCCGACGACGCCTTTGAATGCGCCTTTGTAATTTTTCTTTTTATTGCCTGAATAATAGTAAAAATGGTGTTTAGTAGAGCCGGTTCCATGCAGCAGCGCGTCGTACGCTTTGACGGACAGTTTTTTGATCGGAGTGTCAAAATCAAATCCAAATGAATTGAGAATCGTTTCCATTTGCAGATAAAACCACGTTTCGGTTTTTGGATTATCGTAAGGCTTTATTGCGCCTTGACGAACGGAGAGGTTCTTATCGGGTATCACGAGATCTTCATCAATTTCACGCATGACGCCGAGGCCTTCGCACGCCGGGCATGCGCCGTAAGGGCTGTTAAACGAAAAGGCTTTTGGAAACGGCTCGTCGTAGCTGATGCCGCATTTCAAACAGGCAAGATGCTGACTGTACGTGATATCGGAATTTTTGGACGATTTCGTTTCTTCCATTACGCGTACCATCATTACGCCTTCGCCTAATTCCAGAGCCTGTTCAACGGAGTCGATCAATCGTTGTCTATTTTTCTCGTCGATCTCCATACGGTCGACCACCACTTCGATGTTATGTATGTGGTACCGGGAAACTTTGTCCACAGATTCCAGTTCTTTAATTTCGCCGTCGATGCGAACTCTCACAAATCCGCTTTTTCTCAGTTTTTCGAATAATTCCTTGTAGTGGCCTTTTCTTCCGCGAACGACCGGCGCAAGAATCAGAATTTTAGTTCCGTTTTTATTTTTTGAAATCGCATCGATGATCTGGTCGCGCGTTTGCTTTTTGATTTCATCCCCGCAATTATAGCAGAACGGCGTGGCGATCTTGGCGAAAAGCAAACGGAGGTAGTCGTAAATTTCCGTCACAGTCCCAACGGTGGAACGCGGATTGCGGCTGGCTGTTTTTTGTTCGATGCTGATAGCGGGACTCAGGCCGTCGACGAGATCAACGTCGGGTTTTTCCATCATGTTAAGAAATTGGCGCGCATACGCTGAGAGCGATTCCACATAACGCCGCTGTCCTTCTGCATAAATAGTATCGAAGGCGAGAGAGGATTTACCGGAGCCGGATAATCCGGTGATAACGGTGAGTTTATCTCTGGGAATTTCAATGTCGATATTCTTGAGGTTGTGTACACGCGCGCCGCGGACAATGATCTTGTCTTTAAACGAGGTAGTATCAAACTCCTCAGGCTCAACCCGGACGGGCGGCGAACCTGGATTATCAAAAAGAGATAATGTCATGCGCCGTTAGTCGGTTATGAAGGTTATGAATTTGCGGGACAATATATTAAGCGAAGCAGTGAATATCAAGCATGCAAAACAGGATAAAAAAAGCCCCGAATGTGTCGGGGCTTTTGGGAACGTGTAATTAGTCTGCTATTTCTTCTTCCCTGCTTTCTTTTTCAGGATACCGATATTCTTTTTTATAACACCGGCGTCGGGTTGATTCGGATCCAGTTCCAGGCATTTCTGTAAATGCAGCGCGGCCAACGACGCTTCCTTTTTGTCATTCATCAGCAGAATTCCCAGATTGCGGTGCGCGGCCGCATTATCGGGATCATAGTGCACGGCCAATTCGTATTCCTTGCGTGCGCCGGCAAGGTCCTTCTGTTGTTTAAGAAGAATGCCCAAATTCAGGTGGGCTGCAGCCAGCGTATTATCCAGTTC
Organism: bacterium; assembly: GCA_016787925.1. Lineage (GTDB taxonomy): Bacteria > CLD3 > CLD3 > SB21 > SB21 > SB21. The sequence continues at coordinate 20,400 of JAEUSK010000165.1, forward strand.
AATGGCGCGGCGATAGTATTTTGCGGCATTGGCGGCGTCGCCGTTTTTGTCATAAGCCATACCCGCGTAATAGCAGGACGCCGCGTTTTTATCATCGACGGAGAGAGCTTTTAGATATAGGGCTATAGCTTCGGCGTTCTTGCCGTTCTCAAGATATACAAGTCCGAGATTTCTAAACGCGTCAAGATTTGTAGAATCTAAGGTCAGAGACTGCCGGTAATTCGTTATCGCATTGCCATAGTCCTTCTTACTTTTGTATACGTTACCCAGATTATAATAGGCGCCGCTGTTATTCGGGTTCAGCTCAATCGATTTGGTATAATCGCCCGCCGCTTCGTCCCATTTACCCTGGCCGTAAAATTGGTTTCCGCGCAGCAGATAGGATTTAGATAATACAGATCCTAAATTCAGCGCATTGGATTCGTCCAGATTTTTCGCCGTTTCAAAAAAACGAACCGCATCGCTATAATTATTGAGGCCGCTTGCCGCAATGCCGTCGTCATAATTTCGCAGAGCCATCCAGCTTTTGATGTAAGCCTTATATCCATCATAGTCGGCCGCCAGTTGCCGTGTCTTATCGCGGCTGTTCGTTACCGCATCCCGGGTGAGATTCACATCAAAAGAGATGAGCAGATCATACAGCGATTCCGTCACGTGCGCCATCAGGAAATAAAACCCCTTGAAGTCCCGAAATGCGCCTTGGACCGTTACAGGCGAACTGCAAGAGCTCATGATAAGATTACAAACGCGGGCCTGAATGATGAGCGTATCCGCGTTCACGGTGAAATTACCGATTATGAAAATATTGGTATTCCATGTTGACTGGTACTTGGCAAAAACGAGATTTGGTTTTCCTTCCAGAGCGGATTCAAAATTAATTCCGGGATCTGAGACGGCTTTATAAATCTGATCCTGAGGAACGGCGTTGAATATTCCGCTGTTATTCATACTCTCTGTGATCATATAACTCAGTCCGTAGGTCAGCCACTCATATTGTTTATCCGTTTTATTTTGAAACGGGAAAACGGATATGGTGGTTTTTTCCTGCGCCGTAATTATTTGCGTAAACAAAAATATGTATACGATCGCATGTTTGATTTTCATAATAACCTCCTGATAAGTCAAAGATATTTTAAAGTATGAATTTTAGGAACGGATTACAATGAAAAACCCAAGATGGTATATTCATCCATTGATTTATTTATACTTAAACCACAAAAAGCATGCTTGTTTTCAAGAACTCTTCGGACAGCTTTACAGGAAAACAGAGTCAATGGATGATTTTACTGTTATGAACACACCTACGCATTAAGGAACCGACTTTGCGCATTAAGCAGCCAACTCTGCGCACTCAATGCCAATCTTCGGCATTAAGGAACCAAGTCTGTGCACTCAATGCCAAGCTTTGGCATTAAGGAACCGACCCGGCGCGGAAAGGAACCGGGTCTGCGCGCGAAGCACCCGACTCGCGGATCGAAGAAACGAACTCAAGGAACTTAATGCAGAAGTCGTGGCATAAATCTCATTGACATTTCCAACCTTACATTGTACATTTCCCATGCCAATCGTAGCTCTTTCTTATTACCTGACTATTGATTCTTATGAAAAAGTCCATCGACCTCGTCCGGCAACTCGTTAACGATTTCAAAACACATGAAGCCACGTACCTCGCCTCGGATTATCAGGAACAGGAAGCGCGTAAGGATTTTATCGATAAATTTCTCATCGCGCTCGGCTGGGACGTCAATCACGAACACCAGAAAAACCCGTACGAACAGGAAGTCAAAATCGAACAATCCGTCAAGACCGGAAAATCCCAGCGCCGCGCGGACTATGCGTTTTTTATCGGGCCGAATTTCCGCGACCCGAAGTTCTTCGTCGAAGCTAAAAAACCCTCACGTAGCCTTTCCAATCCGGACGATTATTACCAGATCATCCGTTATGCGTACAACAAAAAGATACCCATTTCCGTTCTGACCGACTTCGAAGAATTCCATATCATCGACTGCCGTTTCCTGCCGGACATCAAAACGGCGCTCAGCCGCAAAATCGAGGATTTTCATTACACCGACTATGCAGACGAGGAGAAATTCAACCGAATTTTTCATCTTTTCGGGCGCGAAGCGGTGGAAAAAGGTTCCATCGAGAAATATGCCGCCGAATTGCCAAAACCCAAGGGTAAAGGTGTTCAGCAGGCTTTGTTCAAAAGTGGGTTTCTGCCTATTGATGAAGCTTTCTTAGTTAAACTCAACGATTTCCGCCTGACGCTGGCGAAGTCATTCAAAAAGCATAATCAGGAACTTGAAAGTGAGGAACTTACCGAAGCGGTTCAACGCACCATTGACAGACTTGTGTTCGTCCGGTTTCTGGAAGATAAAGGTATTGAAGAGCATGCCATTGAAAAATTAGCTGCTGAGTCATCGGCCTGGAAAGCTTTTGTCAATTTATGCCGAAGCCTTGAGCCCAAATACAACGGCCTTGTATTCAAGAATCACGCACTGATCGACGACGATAAATTCGTTCCGCCGGAAGAAGAGTTTGCGGAAATTTGTAATGAACTCGCCGATCCTTCCTCGCCCTATCTTTTCGATGAAATTCCTATCTCGATGCTCGGCAGTATTTATGAACAATTTCTCGGTAAGGTCGTACATGCCACGCCCAAACGTGCCGATGTAGAAGACAAACCCGAAGTACGCAAAGCCCGTGGCGTGTATTATACCCCGGAATATATCGTCCGGTATATTGTGCAGAATACCGTAGGGAAGCTCATCGAAGGGAAAACGCCCGAAGAAATATCCCAGATGGCCTTCGCGGACATCGCCTGCGGATCGGGCTCATTCCTGATCGAGGTATACAGCGAATTACTCGACTATCATACGCGGTATTACTCCGCCTATCCCGAAAAAACCAAACCCGGCGATACGCAGATGCGCGAAGGCAAGGTCGTACTCTCGCTGAAAAAACGACAGGAAATTCTTACCAGTAATATCTACGGAGTGGATATCGATTACCAGGCGACGGAAGTGACCCAGCTTTCGCTGTATCTCAAACTGCTCGAAGACGTCACGATGAATGACGCCTATCAATACAGCCTGCTCAAAGAAAAGATACTTCCCGACTTGAAGAATAATATCAAATGCGGCAATTCCCTCATCGGCACGGATATCCTCGAAGGCGATCTCTTCGAGAAGACGGAGGAACGTAAACTCAATCCGATGAATTTCGCCGACGCATTTCCCAAAGTGATGAAACGCGGAGGTTTCGATGCGATCGTGGGTAATCCACCGTATGGGGCAGAATTTTCTGACCTTGAGAAAAAATATTTATTCAAAACTTATCCAGTTTTGAAAGGGCAACCTGAGTCCTATGAATATTTTCTCTATCGTGTATTAGAATTAAATTGAGACAACGGGTATATGTCGTATATCGTTCCAACAAATTTCATTGAATCAGAACGCGCTGAAGGCTTACGGGAGACATTGTTGAAGAAGACTTATATTAATTTAATTTCAAACTTTCGATATAACGTTTGGAAAGACAATGCTTCAGAAACTCTTGTAATAAATTTGCAAAAAGGGAAGCCAGGAACTCAAACTAGAGTTGTACACCCATTGTCTCCAGAAGGATTTTTAAGAGAAGAAAATACAGTTATAATCAATCAAAAGGACTGGGAGGAAATCTCCAAAAAGCGATTCCTGATTAGAGCTAATACTAGTCTGATCAGAAAAATTGAGACAGAAAAAATATCTCTTGATGATATCTGTGAAATTAGCCAAGGCATAATTGTTTATAAGACTCGTGAAGACGGTACCCGTAATTTGTATATCGGAGATAAACCCAAGTCAAAGGAATGGAAGAAACTCTTAGATACCAATAGTACAATTCAGAGGTATTCGATTACATGGGGAGAAAAGTATCTTAAATACGGTGACTGGTTGTGGTGTCCCCGCGATTCCAAATTTTTCGAAGAACCAAAAATTTTATTCGTTCGTTTGAGGAATAAATCTTTGTCTAGAAAACTAATTGGCATGCTGGACAACGATAAGTATTACAATCGGGATAATTTTAATAACATAATAATAAAAGATGCACGGTATTCTCTAGCTTATATTTTAGGATTATTCAACAGTAATTTACTGAATTACTGGTATAAATCTTATTTTGACAACGTTAATATAAACCCTGCGCAAGTTAGATTATTGCCTTACCCTAAAATCAATTTCTCCGATTCCGCCGACAAATCCCGTCATGATCATATTGTGAAATTGGTCGAGCAGATGTTGTCAGCAAAAGAAAAGCTCGCCTCGGCGAAATTAGAATCCGAGAAAGACCGGCTGGAATTGCTCTGCCAAAGCCTCGACCGCCAGATCGATGAAGCGGTGTATGAACTCTACGACCTGACGGCCGAGGAGATCAAGGTCGTGGAGGGGGAGAAGTGAGGGAAAATATAAGCAATTGCACATTCGCAGAAGTTATCCGATATCGCAACCTTTCGCCAACGTGAAGGAGAGTTATGCAAAACGTTATTGCGATAGTTTTTGATTTCGACGACACCCTCGCGCCTGACAGTACATCGAGTTTCTTAAAATCGCTCGGTATTGACATAAAGAAATTTTGGTCCGTCGAAGTTCAAGCTCTTATTGAAAAAGATTGGGACCCGATACCAGCGTACCTTTACAAGATGATTGAGCGCTCGAAGAGCGCGTCCCCAATGGTAATAACCAAAGAAATGTTCATCAATCATGGCAAAAGGTTGAAATTTCATCCCGGCGTAAATACTGTTTTTAACCAGTTAAAAAAGTCTCTTACGAAAGCACACCCCAAGTTAATCCTTGAGTTCTACCTAATAAGTAGCGGAATTCTTGACATAGTTAAGAGCACAAAGATTGCCCATCAATTTACTTCGATGTGGGCTTGTGATTTTGAGTATAATAAAAAGGGCGAGATAATATTTCCAAAAAAGATCGTAAGCTTTACTGACAAGACTAGGTACATATTTCAAATTTCTAAGGGTATTTATGGCGCCGATGCGTTTGGGAAGCCGTTTGAAGTGAATAAAAAGGTTGCTGAGGATGATTTGAGGATTCCTCTAGATCAAATGATTTTTGTGGGTGATGGATATACAGATATTCCATGCTTTTCTCTGTTAAAGAAAAACGGGGGATGTGCTATTGGAGTCTACGACAAAAAAGAGAAGCAGAAATGGGGACGCGCTTGGGGATTTATAGACCAAGGTCGAGTATCTAATCTTGTCTCAGCAAATTATTCGAAGGATTCAGATCTCTCTAACTCACTCGCAATGGCAATTGAAGGAATTGCAAGCAAAATTAGCCTGAAGAAAAGAACTTATCAAAGATAGGCGATTGCGACATCGGATAACATGCGGCTTACACGTTCGCTTCCGCGTCAACGGTAGCTTTACTCGGAAGTGTTTTCTCAGGGCTCATGAATGATTTCAAAAGAAGAAATTGATCAACGCGCGAAGCGGCATACGATTACGATAACAATCATGGCGGGAAAATATTGCAGACCAAATTAGGAAATAATATCCAGCAAGTGGATTACACTTACAATGCGAGAGACTGGCTGAGAACCGTGACGAGTAACCAGTTTTCAGAACTGCTCAAGTACGACGATGCGACGGTGAACGCGCGGTACAACGGTAATATTGCGCAGATGGCATGGATCACGGCGGGAAGCCCCGGAGCTTATAATTTCACTTACGATAAAGCCAATCGTCTTACCGATGCTGTCAGCGTTTCGCCTGTGACGTTCAGTTTACAA